>JAABVD010000048.1:0-12116 GCA_014529615.1 Opitutia bacterium | reverse complement strand
ATTAGCTCTGGGCAGGAGAAGGCGCCGGTGGCGCCTTCTCCTGCCGTTCTTGGCGAAAGTCAGCCTTCATGGATTACGGCGTGACAAGCGGCGAGAATCGATTTCTCTCCCCTACCCTTTTGTGAATTCTGTGCCTTTTGTGGCTATTTCTCCCATCCGTGCCCATCCGTGAAATCCGTCCTGCCGTAGCCCTTGGGCGAAGCGGGGTCCGTGGTCAATTTCAAATCACAAATCCTGCCCATCCTGTGCATCCATGTTCCATTCTCCCCATTCCTCAGCCTTTAGCCTTTAACCTTCAGCATTTTTGTCCCTCTGAGGTTAATCCCTTCTCCAAGTCGTTGATTTTTCGATCAGGAACAAGATCACGATCACGATCAAGATTGAGGGCCAACCTGTCCTGCCGTAGCCCTTGGGCGAAGCGGCCCCGCCGCGCGCCTCCCCCCCTTCTCTTTTCCAATTCCAGGCGGATCTCCTTGGCTTGTTCCTGAGAAAGAGGTAAAGTATAAATGGCCCACATGGCTATGGCCGAGGTCAGGACAGGGACAGCCACATCGAATAGTTTCATCAGAAAAAAGGTTCTATCACTTTGCGCTCCCCCAAGTTCCACATCGAATCCGGTAAGGTTCAGGGCGTGCCCGGAGAGAGCCAGGGCCAAAGCCATGCCCAATTTTACCACCCACCAGAAAATGGAGCCAAACATACCCTCCCTCCGATGGCCTGTGGCCAATTCATCGAGGTCGCACACATCGGCAACCATCGATCCCATCAAGGTAAACAAGCTGCCTAATCCGAAAGCGATCAATGGCGCTGTAAGCAAAATCAAAAAGGGGTACTCGGCGCTATAACAAATCCACTTCAAGGCATAGCCAACCAGGGAGATACTTATACAAATGAAAAAAGTCCGGCGTTTTCCGATTTTCGTAGCCAACCAGGTGGTCAATGCAATTACACCAAAAGTGGAAATGGTTGTGGCGGTGCCAAACCAGCCGATCAGTTCCCCGGCCTTATCCTTATCCCCGGCAGAAACGTAGTAAATCAGAACGAAGGAGGAAAAGGCAGAGACCAGCATGAACCCGTTAAAGACAAGAAACGTTGCACAACAGAGCTTCACGAACGGCAGGCACTTGATCGTGCTCAAGAACCCCTTGAAGAAATCCGTTACGTGCGCCAGCAGTCCGGGCATTCCTTTTTCTGCGGACGGGCCTGAGTCCTCGGCCCGCGCTAAGTCCATCATTCTTTCCCGGCAAAAAAGGGCCGGCACTATCCCGGCAACAATGACGAAGACCCCGATCAAAACGGCCAGATTTCGCGCCCCTTCGACCGAGTCGGAAAAAAGACGATCGTTTTCCATAAACGCGTAAAACCAGGGAAGACTGAGCCATACGCTTTGTCCCATGAAATTGGCCGTCCCCATAACCCGGGTACGTTCATGATAATCGGGAGTCAACTCGTAACCCAAAGCTACCCAGGGGGTTGCGAAAGCAGTGTAGGCCAGGTAAAAGAGGATTGATCCGATGAGGAAAAACCAGAAATAGAAGGTCTCACTTTGCCCCTCGGGGAGCTGCCATAAAACGGCAAATAATATTCCGGAAAATATTGCCCCAAAGAAAATGTAAGGCCTCCGTCGACCCCATCTGGAACGAGTGCGGTCGGAGAGGTAACCCATAATGGGATCGGTCAGGGCATCAGTCAATCGGGGAAGGCCCATCAGGGTCCCGACCAGAGCCGGGTTCATTTTCAGGCCTTCGACCAGGATTATGGACATGACCCCGATAGCCGCTCCGAGCAGGTTGTTGACCAGAGCGCCACAACCGTAAAACAGCTTTTGCAACAGAAGAACCCTGTCCTCCGCCGGGGTTTGGCTACCTGGGGTTTTGTTCACTAATTCCTAATTCCTAATTCCTAATTCGCGCCCTTGGGCGCTTACACCTGTCTATCCATGTCCCATTCCCAATTATTCCGCCTTCAGCCTTTTTTCCCTTCCTCAAGTCATTGATTTTTCGATCAGGATCAGGATAGAGATTGGGGTTAAATGGCGGACAGGAATGTCCGCCCTCCGTTATTCTGCCAGCCATTCTTCTCCATCTCTTTGCGTTGCTTTGCGACAGTCAAATTTTGCTTTCGATCACGATCACGATCAAAATCACGATTGAGGGCCAACCTGTCCTGCCGTAGCCTCTTGACCTGCGAAGCGTTGCGAAGCACGGTTTGGGCGAAGCGGGATCCGTGCCCATCCGTGTAATCCGTGGTTTATTCCTAATTCCGAATCCTGTCCATCCTGTCTATCCATGTTCCATGCTCCATTCTCCCAATTTTTCCGTGTTATCCGTGGTTAATTCAGTGGCGCCGGAAGCGAAAGTGGGGCTGAGGTTGTGCCCGCAATCTTCTTTCCCGAAATCTGGATGTGGCGGCGCGGCGCGGTTGGCTGGGAAATCCTCCGCTGCAGTGACACAACCGAAGAAATACCCATGTCCTTGAAAGGAATCCCGACAGTGGTCACCTGGGGAGCGCCCAGGGGAGGCTTGATTCCATCAAACCCGGTCACCGAACAATCGCGCGGTACCGACACCCCGTACTTGTTCAGTTCATTGATCAGATGATAGGCTTGGTGATCTGCCGCGCAGACCCATGCAGTGACCCCTTGTTGCACAAGATGGGCAACTTTTTCGGCCAAACCCTCCAAACTGATCTGTTCTTCATGGCGGACATTTAAAACCAGATCGGGATCAAACTCCAATCCGAGGCGATACAGGTTTCCAACATAAGCTCCCAGCCTCCGCTCTACCCACGGGGTTTCGATGCTGTACTTCCAGGTCAGAAATCCAATGCTCCGATGACCCAATTCCTTGAGGTGCCGAACCATCGCTCCAATTCCGCGATCCTCATCGGGATTAATCGAATCCAGTTCAACCTCGTCGTAGTTGTCCAATACTGAGACCGTGGGAAACTTGGTCATGAGGTTTTGAACGGCCCTGGGGTTTAACGGATATATCAGGATAATTCCCCTCCAGGTGGATGAGCGGCCACCTGCCACAATCTTGCGCGGCCGGGGACCGGGAAGGAACCGGGACGGCTCGACATAGTGAATTTCAATCCTCAATTTCTCGGCTGCGGCTTTTTCACTGATGCCGTTAATTATTTCCCCCGCCGTGTTTTCGACCTGTTTTATTTAGGACGCGGGGGCTCCGACCAGGACGCTGATCGTATTGCGAACCGTTCGCTGGGAAGCCTGCACATTCCTGGGAGCAGAATAATCATAACCCAACTCCGCCGCTAATCGGAAAACGCGGGCTCGCGTTTGAGGATTAATCTTGGGATGGTTGGTAAAACAACGGGAAACCGTTGTTCGGGAAAGGTTCAGGAGCTTAGCGAGGGTTTTTTGGTCTACTTTGGCCACAATTTGAATGGGACCTGCAATTTATTCTATCCGAGTATATTTCATGCAATCGTAACTACTCAGGTCTCCATAGCCGGGATCACCGGAAAGTATGAATCAGGAGGGATTAACCACAGAGGTCACAGAGGAGGGGAAGAAATGCGCCCAAGGGCGCGAATTGAGATTTAGGAATGGGGAAAATGGTTTTGGGATAGGCTCTGAACTATTTGTTTTAAGCTGTAGGAGGGGGTTTATCCCCCGATTGCGGTGAGGCCATTTGGAAGATCGGGGGATAAACCCCCTCCTACAGCTTCGTAATAGGTTATCAATAAAATATCTATGAGGACGATTGTTCAAGATACCTGAGTAGTTACATGCAATCAAAGAATAAGCCGTTGCGGGTCGGATGGAGGATCAGGCAGGTAACGCTTTGATTTTCAGGCAGCTTTAAAAATAAATTCCGAACTGTAGCCTCCAGGAAAGCCCCGGGGCGTAGAGGAGCCCGTATTGATCCGTGTCATCCAAGAGATTATCGACATTCAGTTGAGCAAATATTTCATGCTCATCCTTCCACAGGGTGGTGTATTTTGCCAGGGCAGTAAGGGTCAGGCGAGGATCCGAAAAGGCCTGAATCTTGGTACCGGTTTCGTTCTGCTTTTTCTGACCGGCAGAAGTAAAGGCCGAAGCGTACTCGCGTTCACTTTCCCAAAAGCCCCCCAAACCAAACTGCCAGCCCTTCCAGAATGACGCTTCATCCATTCGAACGGTGCCCCAGAAGGAGATAGCGTGTTCAGGGGTATCATCAAGCGATTCCCCCAGTCCGTAACCAACCCCGGTCCAGGTTCCGGTGTCCATGTTGGGACCGTCGCCCGTTCCACCCGGATAAACTTCCTCATTGGTAAATCCGGTGAG
Organism: Opitutia bacterium; assembly: GCA_014529615.1. Lineage (GTDB taxonomy): Bacteria > Verrucomicrobiota > Verrucomicrobiia > Opitutales > UBA2995 > JAABVD01. The sequence goes on along the minus strand of JAABVD010000048.1, from coordinate 7,828 downwards.
TCCCCAGAAGGAGTTGGGGAAATACCACATGGCCCAGCGGTCCCAGTTGTCCGCGGCATAGTCATAGGTGGCAAAATTTCCCGGATTTGTAATGGCGCGATCAACATTCGAATAGTTGACAATCAACTGAGTGTTTTCCGTGGGTTTCAACATGACCTGCATTTCCCAGCCGCTGGATTCATCGGAAATCATCTGATAGAATTCTCCGGACGACCAGTCCTCACCCGAGGAGTTTACCTGGGGATCGTCGAATCCATTGTACAACCACCCCGGCCATGGGTCGAGGTCGGTCCGCTGATCCAGGGGCAGGGCAAACTCCTGTCGAAGCTCGGCAAAGACCTTATCCAGAAAAGCCGCGCCATCGGCTTTGGAACCATTGACATACCAAAGCCCGGTATTCTGGTCCTGATATACAGCTCCCGATTCTCTGGCCGCCAGGTACTCCGGCAGGGCCGCCTGAAGGTAACGATTGTCCGTTTTCTTCTGAGGGTTGAAATCATCCAACCGGTAAACAATATCGGCATTGCGGTCAATATCACCGCGAGCGGGCGCCGGCGCCCACCAATAAGTGAAAGGAACCCCCGTCCTTTCGATTTTAAAAGAACTGAAAGTTGCCGCCAGTTTCCCATCCAGAAGGCTCAATTTTACTCCAACCTCTTCTGATTTTGCCGTTGCCGCTTTCAAAGCATCACCATAACCATCCACGTGGCCACTGAAGTTCGGCTGAACCCCCTCGGAGGATAGCGCAAAGGCGGTAACACCATCCAGGATTTCGTAGCTGACCCCCCATTGGGAGCTGTCGTGACTCAATTCCGGGCTCTCCGAACTGAAGTTTGCCCCGGGATTGCGAAAGTCTTCCCGGCTCGTGAAAACCCCATTGGTGTCCCGGCGCAACCCGGCCACCAGAAACAAACGGTCATTCAGAAAACGAGCGGAGTATACCACATATTCGCCTTCGTTCGTAGCCGCGCTCATGGTCCGATAACTGGGGGTTACGGGCTCATCTATCTCCCCGTCTCCCTGCGTGCCGAAGCGAATAGGGGAAGTGTCGGTCGGGTCTTTCCAATTCCATCCATCCCGCATGAAGTCCAGAGGAGTCCCCGTTACCACTCCGCGGGCCTCAGTGCCTTGTTGATAGATGTCGTTGTTCGCTTCTTCCTTGGTGTAACCAGCCAGAAACGTATGCTCGGAATTCAACCACCTGGAGTCCTCAAAAATGCGGCCGGCATAGGTGAGTTCCAAACGCAACTGGTCGCGGTCGGTGTCTTCCCAACGTTCACCCCAGGAATATTGTAGAATCGCATTGTCGATTTCTGCTTCAACATCGGTGCTGGAACCATCGATGATCTGACGGGCGGTAATCGTTTTCCACATCGCTTCCGGGCCGGAATTTTGGGAGATCCCCGCAAATACATCCCGGGAAGCAAAGTCGGCGCTGGCAGTATTGTAGCCAGCCTTCAAATACATGTTTTCAATGATCTCCTGAGTGAGGTCCAGGAGGATGTTACGGGAATCCGTATCCAAATAGGTATCCGGGCCGGACCAACGGAAGGTGCGGACATCCTTACCGGGAAACTCCAGAAAACCAAACGTTTCCAAACGGTCGGTTTGAGTGATCGGAATCCCTTCGATGCTGGGGGCGCGGACACTCAAAAACCCGATGCCACTGGACTCCGCCTCCCCGAATTCCATATCCAATAATACGGTGGTCTTTGAACTGGGAGACCAGGAAAAGGAGGGAGCTACAAACCAGTGATTGGATTGCTTCAGATCGGTGTAGTCCTCCGCATCCTGAATGGAAAAATTCACCCGGTAGGCGAATCCGTTGTCCGGGTTTCCCAAGGGTCCCGTCACATCTCCGGTCGCGCGGTACAATTTGTCCGATCCCAGGGTGATGGAATACGCTTGAAAAGGATCCATCAGCGGCTTTTTCGAAATGTAGTTTACCAGGCCGCCAAAGTTTCCAATCCCGTACAACAAGGCCGAGGGCCCGCGAATGACTTCGACGCGGTCAATATTCACTGAATCGGTGGCAAACTGCCTCCGAAAACCATTCCGCAATACATTATCCGTCACAAATCCCCTCACCTTGAACGAGGTTTCCGTTTGACTGTCAGTCACCCCTTCAGCGCTGTTGACCCCGCCAATACCGGAGTAACTGTCCGCATTGAAGGCGTCGTTTTGCGACTGCAGCATCAATCCGGCGCTGTAGCGCAACGATTCCCGTAAATCGATGGCCCCGGTGTCCTCGATGAATTCGGATGTTATGACTTCAATGGACAGCGGTATATCCTGAATCTCCGCGCTAATCCGTGTCCCGGAAATCGCGTTGGACGCATAGTAGCCATCGTCCAGGGTCTCGTCGATTTCAAAGGGGGATAGGTCATAGATTTCATCCTCTCCACCATCTTCAGCGTCGCTTTCCTGAGCCGATAGAACCGATGAAACCAAAAAACTGATCGGAATGAGAAATAGTGGAAAAACCTGCCGGAGAAACGGAGAGAATTTATGGGGTCGCATCGTCGAGAATTTGTAGGATTTCCAGCTCCCTGGATCACAAGAAACAATTTGTTCAAATCAATAAAGGAAGGATAAAACGGCCTTTAGTCAAGTTAATAATTGCATTAATTTGCACTTTATTATTTATTTTTTAATCATTTAATCTCAAATACTTATATCATTTTTTATAAAAATTTTTTGAAATAATTTTGCATTTATTCATTGCAGCGTATCGCACTTTAACTTTACGGTAGGCTGAAAAATCAGCCAGAGAAAGTAAATCCGTTCGCCCCTTCCACATATTCATGCCAACAACCCGATCACCAAAGCAGCGCTTCCATGGCGAGCCGGGAACGGGAGGGATTGACCCAATGTCACTTTCCGGAAAAAAGAAGCGGTTTCTGAGGATCGAAGCCGTCCACAGGATGCCGCCCTTTCTCATCAACCTGGTGAGTCCGAAAAACCAGTGGATTTTTATCAATAGCAACGGGTCGCTGACTGCAGGGCGCAAAAACCCCGACCAAGCCATTTTCCCCTATTGCACCGACGACAAATTGGCAGACTTGGCCGAGACCACGGGCAGTGTGACCTTTGTTCGGAAGATGCCATCGGACAGTTCCAACCCGTCTATTTGGAGGCCGTTTTCACAAAAACCGGAAGCATCCGAAAGTATCGATCGAACGCTATATAAAAGTCCCGAAGGGGACGAAATCATCCTTGAGGAAACCAACCACAACCTCAGCCTTCAATTCTCCTGTGGCTGGTCCTTCAGCCCCCGCTATGGATTCGTCCGCAGTATTGAACTCAAGAACCTGGGATCGGTGGAAACATCCATCAACTTGCTTGATGGCATTCAAAACCTTGTCCCCTGCGGGCTCGATCAAGCCTTCCAAAATCGATTCAGCAATCTCGGCAATGCCTACAAGAAAAACGAGTTGGTGGTTCCGGACAACCTCGGCATCTACTATCTCAGTTCAATTCCCACCGACAAAGCTGAACCGAGGGAAGGGTTAACGGCAACCATAGCGTGGTCGCTGAATTATGATCCGGACCATACGCTGCTCTGCGGCAACCAAATAGCAGCCTGGAAGCGCTCCAAGGCCATTCGGGATGAATGCGACATTCGAGGACAACGGGGGGCATACATTTTGGAGAAACAAATGTCTCTGCCGCCCGGAGAAAGCTTCCGGGGATGGATCGTGGCCGACGTCAACCAGGATGCCGGGACGATCGAAATTTTGCGACGGGAACTGGAGAAACCGGATGAACTATTGTCGAGTCTGGCAAAAGACATTCAATCCGGACACGCCAGTATCCGGCAAAAAATCAGCGCTTCCGACGGCTATCAAACCACGAACGACCGGAAAAGGTGCAGAAGGCATCTCTCGAATGTTCTTTTTAACATTATGCGGGGCGGCATTTTTCATGACAACTACCTGATTCCCCGGATCGACTTCCTCAAGCGCCTGAAGCATTCCAATGTCCGGCTCCACTCAAGATTCGGACGCGAATTGGAAAGCCTGCCAAACAAGATTCAAGCGGGCGCGCTCATGGAAACCATCGCATTCTACAAAGACCCGGATTTGTCGCGTTTGGCCCTGGAGTATCTTCCGCTCACCTTCAGCCGCAGGCATGGAGACCCCAGCCGGCCCTGGAACACATTCTCCATCGATACAACGGATTCCGAAGGTAATCCCATCCTGGCTTACCAGGGCAACTGGAGGGACATTTTCCAAAATTGGGAAGCGCTGGCCTATTCTTACCCGAAATTTCTCACCGGCATGATCTTTCGCTTTCTCAACGCTTCAACTGCGGATGGATACAACCCCTATCGCTTGACCAAGAACGGATTCGAGTGGGAAGTATTGGATCCGGATGAACCGTGGGCCAATATTGGATACTGGGGAGATCATCAAATCGTTTACCTGCTGAAATTCCTGGAGTTATCGGTGAAATTTCAGCCCGACGATCTGTCGTCCCGGATAAACGACTCACAATTCGTCTACGCCGACCTACCCTACCGCATAGCGAGCTTTGATGAAATCTGGGATAATCCGCATGAAACCGTAAGGTTCGACCAGTCGGCCAGCGACACCGTGGAGAAGCAGGTTGAGGAGGTGGGGACAGATGGCAAGTTGCTCATGTCCGAGGACGGTCGACCCTTGAAAGTTACCCTGCTGGAAAAACTGCTGGTTCCAGTCCTGACCAAACTTTCCAACTTCGTCCCGGAAGGAGGTATCTGGATGAATACGCAGAGACCGGAATGGAACGATGCAAACAATGCCCTAGCCGGAAACGGTCTCTCGGTTGTGACCCTGGGTTATATTTACCGATACCTCAATTTTCTTATCTCTTTTCTGGGCAGGGAATCGGTCAACCGCAACGGCTGCCTATCGGAAGCAGTCTATCAATTCTTCAAGAGTCAGTCCTCTATTCTGACAACCTTCGCAGGTTTGTTGGCCAAACCCATAAACGATGGAAACCGGTATCGGATCACAAGGATGCTCGGAGAAGCCGGGGCGGATTATCGCCAGGCAGTCTATGAAACCCGGCTTCGGGGACCTCAAAGAGATCTTTGCATCAAACAGGTTGTCGGATTCCTCGAGACGGCCAATTCCTGGATCGAGCATTCATTGAAGGCCAACCGCAGAGAGGATGAATTATTCCATTCATACAATCTGCTGAGACGGTCGAGCGAAAGCATCGGCATTGAGCACCTTTACGAAATGTTGGAAGGACAGGTATCCATCCTGAGTTCCCAAAGCCTTTCTCCTGAGACGGCGGTGCAACTCCTCGATAGCTTGAGGCGAAGCAAAATATTTCGTCCCGATAAAGTCAGTTACATGTTGTATCCCGATCGCGAGCTTCCACGATTTCTGGATAGGAATCGAGTTCCGGAGGAGGCATCTCGGAAATCCCAAGTCATTCAGAGCTTGTTGAAATCCGGCGACGTGCGGGTCTGTTACCGGGACATCCGGGGAAACGTTCGATTCAACAGCGAATTCAGAAATGTTGAAGACCTCGACAAAAAACTGCAAATGCTCCGGGAGGGTCTCCTGGCCGATTTTTCCGCCGATCAGATCAGCGAGGTTAGAGAGATATTCGAAACTACCTTTGCCCACCACGCTTTCACGGGAAGATCGGGTAATTTTTTCGCCTATGAAGGACTCGGCAGCATCTACTGGCACATGGTATCCAAATTGTTACTGGCCATACAGGAAACCTACCTGATCGCATCTGAAACAGCTCCTGATAAGGCAATATCAGATCAGCTCACCCGGCACTACTATCAAACATTGGAAGGGCTTGGAATCTACGACAAACCCGAGGATTACGGCGCTTTTCCGTCTGACCCTTATTCTCATGTCCCAAAACACAGCGGAGTGCAGCAACCGGGCATGACTGGTCAGGTAAAGGAGGATATCCTCGTTCGATGGGGCGAACTCGGCATCCGGATTGAAGGAGGCTGCTTGAGCTTCAAACCCCAGTTGCTCAGAACCCGTGAATTTCTGACCGAGCCCGGTACCTTGAATTTCCATGGGTTGGATGGGATAGACCATTGCACGGAATTGGAACCCGGCCAATTGGCCTTCACGTTTTGCCAGGTTCCAATCGTATATTCATTAGAACGGACAGAAAAAATGAGAATCGTCTTTTCGGATGGTTCAGTAAAGGAACAACCATCATCCCGGCTCGCTCAGGATTTGAGTAATTCCTTATTCTCCCGATCGGGAAAAATTGGCCTGATCGGGGTCGATATCCCCCAAAAACAACTCCGCATCTGAAGCGGTCAAGACGTGGAAAAGGGGGAGGGAAGCGCGCCAAGGCGCGCGAATCAGTAATGGTCGATTTTGGGTTTTATGAAGCGATAGGGTTTGTGGGCCCATTTCCCGGCGTAATCGACCCCGATTCTAGGGGTGGTTTCATAAACCAGGGATTGGGGGCGGTGAGGGTTTCTTTCCAGCCACAGTCCGGTAGACCGGCCTGACGGGAGTTCGTTGAAGCGTTTATCAATTTTCAGCTCCCGGGTCAGGATACCGGGTCCAAGGAAGCTCCCGACTCCCCGAATCAGAATGGCTGCCGGGTAACCAACCGGACCGGTCACGATATTGAGGAGCCAATGGATACCGTAGCACAGGTAAACGTACCAATATCCGGCTGGTCCGAAGAGCGGCGCATTGCGCGGCGTCTTTCCCCGGGAAGCATGGCAAGCCAAGTCCTCCTGTCCATCATAGGCCTCTATCTCCAGCACCTCGACCCGCACGATGCGCCCCTCCAAGCGGATGACGAGGAAATGTCCCAACAGCTCGGGACATACTTCCAGAACCGGCCGGTCGAAAAAGGAAAGCGGTAATACGTGCTGTTGGGAGGACATTAGCCCGCAATTTGAATGAATCTTCTGCTACGCTCCGGAATTCCGGCATTGGAGCGAGCATCGTTAGATGCGCGACTTTGCAGGGTGTCAACCCAGCTACACCCGCGCCTCGGCTCGAAACCCGCACCAACACTCGACCTTCGTTCGCTCACTACGAATTTCATGCAAAATGCGGGCTAGAAACGTTTGTCCTTTGAATCGATGATCAGAGTGACGGGTCCATCGTTGGTCAGGTCGATCTCCATCATGGCGCCGAAGCTACCCGCAACCACGGGTTTCCCCAGACGTTTTTCCATTTCCCTGACGAAGGAGCGGTAAAGCGGCAACGCTTTCCGGGGCGAAGCGGAGCGGTTGAAGGACGGCCGCGAGCCCTTTCTCAGGTTTCCGAACAGGGTGAACTGGCTCACCACTACCATTTCCCCGCCAACCTGGCCAATATCGCGATTCATGTGGCCCTCATCATCCTCAAAAATGCGCAGTTTCTCCACTTTATTGGACAACCATTTCAGGTCGTCATCCCCGTCCTCCCGATCGATACCCAGCAAGACAACCATTCCATGGGCAATGGTTCCCGTTTCCCGGCCCTCCACTCGAACCGATGCATGGGATACTCTCTGGATAACCACCCTCATTGGTCCGCCCCCGGCCCTATTCCGATTTCAAATCGCGTAGCATGAGCGCCTCGATGGCATTGAGTGGCGGCAAGCCACCAAACAGGATTTGGTGAATTTGATTGAGAATGGGCGCCTCTATATCCCGCTTTCGACAGAGTTCGTGAAAGACGCTTGTAGCCATAACACCTTCGACCACGGTTTTACGGTGGCGCATCAAATCGTCCAACTTCAATCCCTCCCCCAATTGTTGGCCCAGCGTCCGGTTGCGGCTCCAGACGCCGTTGCAAGTGGCAACCAAATCGCCAAAACCGCTCAGCCCGAAAACCGATTTTGCATCGGC
>JAABVD010000047.1 GCA_014529615.1 Opitutia bacterium | reverse complement strand
GGTCGACACCTGCAAAGTCGGCCTGCAACTGTGCGAAGCACGGGCAGGGGAATCCAACGAAGTCCGCACCAGTGCCGGCATGTCCTGCCGTAGCCTTTAGGCGAAGCAGGATATTTCAGAGGGCAGTAGAAAATTTGTGAGAAATGCGGGTTAATACCAATACGCCACAGCCTATCCCAGCATTGAAGGTAGGTGGAAGGGGCGTCCAACCCCAGGGAGCAACTATGACTTTTTCAGGGTTGGTTGAGGAGCAAGGGTCAACTGTCGACCTTTCTGCATCTTGTCCTTCTCTGTGAGGTTTGTGAAGCTGGCAGGTCCTGGGAATGAAACCCCATTGAACCGAACAACTGGAAGTTTAACTGAATCGCAAATTAAGGAGTAGCTTGAAATGAACACCTATCCATTGAAACAAAACATCTTTGCGCTGGTTACCGGGTTGATGCTGGTATTCTCGGCTGGAATTTCTCAAGTCTTGGCGCAAGAAGAGGAAGAGGAAGATATCTTCCAATTGTCTCCTTTCACCATCACGGCCGAGGAAGATACGGGCTACGCGGCTACCAACACATTGGCTGGAACGCGCATCAAATCCGATCTGAAGGACCTGGCGGGAGCCGTTCAGATTATCACGGAGGATTTTCTGGAAGACACGTCCTCCACAGGTATTGAGGACCTCTTTCTTTTCACCACGAACACCGAGGTATCCGGTCCGGATGGAAACTTTGGAGCCGGGGGCGGTGACAGGCGTGATCCCAATGGGCGTGCTCGCGTACGCGGTCTGGCAGAGCCCGACCGAACTCGCGGTTACTTTCTTTCGGATATAGGATTCGATACATACAACACCGACCGCGTCACCATTGCCAAAGGTGCGAACGCGATTCTCTTTGGATTAGGGAGTCCGGCGGGGCTGGTCAACAATAACCTGAAACAGGCAGTCTTTGAGGAACGTAATGAGATCAAACTGCGTTACGGCAGTTGGGGCGCTAATCGCCAAATCCTGGATGTGAACCGGGTCATCTTCGATGATTTTATGGCCGTGAGAATTATCGGCTTGAACAACCAGAACCGGTTTAAGCAAAAGCCCTCTTTTGAGGATGAAAGACGTCTCTACGCCGCCTTGCTGGACACCCCAACCAAAACAACGACCATTCGCGCCAATATGGAAATCGGCAGCAGAGACGCGAGCCGTCCGCCTATTATCACACCCTCCTCGAATATCCCTGATTGGGTAGAGAATGGATTGCAAACCAATCCCGATCCAGGCTCCGCTAGTGGCTGGAGTAATTTTCCAGGCAATCGTGGTCCTTTGTATATTTTTGATAACCCCGAAGACAGGCATGCCACCTTGGGTTTTGATGCGGCACCCGCTACCCCGGGTCCTGACGGTATCAGGCGCTTACATTATACCTGGAGGAACCGGGAGGACGTAAATGCCGCCGTTAGCAATGCAGTGTTGTCTGACGAGGACGATTGGGTGTTCGATTTCAGGAACAATACGGTGACCGGTACCGAAAACACCTCTTTCAGTTCATTCGACGCGGCTAATATAACGCTCGAACAACAGTTTTCCCAGAATTCGGCTGTCGAAATCGTTTATGATAAACAGCATTCAAAAGACGGATGGTTGGACCGAGCGAGTAACCAAGTCAACGTCGATGTGAGCGAGTATTTCAACTATTTCTTTGAAACCGAGTCGGACGGTACGCCTATACTCATTCCAAATCCAAGAGTGGGTAGACCTTATAGGGCCGGCGTCGATAATTTTGCAAACGGCAATTCCGAGCGTGAAGCATTCAGAATTACCGCGTATTACGATCTGGATCTGAGAGACCACGATAAATTGAGCTGGCTGGGCCGCCACGTGTTTACCGGCCTTTATTCCGATCAGTCTCGTGAAGTCTACGAACAATCGGATAACTATGGTATCCAGTCCGCTGGAGAAATCGAACGGATTCTGGAGGCGAATCGGAACCGGGATTACTCAACCGCTTCCTGGGACCGGTTAGCGCGGAACGTTCGTTACCTGGGTCCCAGGATCACCGGCATTCCGTCCAGTGGTACGGTTGCCACTCGTGGGCCCTCAAGACCAAATCCCAGGATACAGGAGATCTCAGCCGTTCTCTATGATAGCACGGCTGATCCTATTTTCGAAGGACACAGGGGAGCCTACCGGCAGGTTGATGGTTCGCCCCTGGTTCTCAATCCGGTTAACGCCGCATCGATCGATCGGCAGGAGATCGAATCGATTGCGTTAGTGGCCCAGAGTTATTTTCTGGACGACCATATTGTTGCCACCTACGGCTGGCGCGAAGATAAGGCGGAATCCTGGCGGGATGATAGTCCTGAATTTACGGCTGAAGCGATTGCGCTTCCGGAAACGTTGGCATATCCTTCGGACCCCGATGACTCGGTCAAAGACGATGTCTTTACCTGGGGTGTGGTGGGACACCTTCCTGAAAATTGGCGGCTCTTCGGTATTGGTTTGAGCGCTCACTACGGCGAGTCCGAGAACTTTGTACCGTCACCGGGCCGAATTACTATTTTGAACGAGCCACACCCAAGCCCTGCCGGAACAACTAAGGAATACGGGTTCTCTATCGACTTGCCGGACCAAAACTTCTACGTCCGTGTCAATTGGTATGAGACGGTTTCGAAAAACCAGTCCGATCGTGCCCTGGGTACCTCAGGCATCCCGAATTTTGAGCGTCTGTGGTACAACGGTGTTCGCAGTTCGCTGCAGGAGAAGGAACCTAGGGATCCTTCGGTGCCACGAGAAGAATATGAAACCTGGGAACCGGATGATCCGAGGTTATGGCCCAATAACATCAAGTGGAGGGAAGTCTACACGGTGCCTCCTCTGGGTATGCGTCAAGCTTTATGGACTCCGGTCGATCCAGGTCCGGATCCAGGGACTGTCACTCAGGTTTCCAATCGCAACAATCCTAACGTGACGGGTGTATCCGACTTTTCATCGGAAGGTGTGGAATTTGAGGGTGTCTGGAACCCGACGAGCAATTGGACAATGTTTTTTAATGTAGCGCAACAGAAGGCCATCAAAACGAATGTATTGAAATCGTTTAAAGAGTATTTTGAGATTCGTGAGCCGCAATGGCTGGTCATGGGAGATCTGCTGTCGCGACCGAACACGTATAAAAATTATGACGATCTGAATGGTAACGGCATACCGGATCCGGGAGAGCCCTCTACGGCTAATACGATTTTCAATCAGACTCGTGTGACCCAGTGGTCACTCCTTCTCAGGCAAACCTTAAGAGAAGGGGCCCTATTGGATGAAGTCCGCGAGTGGCGTTACAATTTCGCTACCAGTTACCGCTTCGACGATGATAGCAGATTGAAAGGTTGGGCTGTCGGTGGCGCCTATCGCTGGCAGGATGAAGTGGGTGTCGGTTTCCGGGACGGGATATTATCCCCATCCGATGCCGATTTGCCGGTGGGTCTCGATTCAATAGCTGTCGCCGATGTCACTCAGCCACTCTTTGGTCCAAGTGAAACCAACGTCGATTTCTGGATTAAACACACGCGCGAGATTTTTGACGGTAAAGTAAATTGGAGAATACAGCTCAATATCCGTAATGCCTTGAATAACGATGATCTGATCATCACGCGAAAGTCCGGCGACGATGTTCCATCTCAAATACGGATTATGAATCCAACCAATTTCCGTTTAACCAGCACGTTTACCTTTTGATCTGTCGGGTCTTTTCCTTCACTTCTGGGACAACCATACCTTGGTCGCAAGAGCGGACTGTCCTTCCGATTGCGGAAGCAGCCCGAATGAGGGATTATAACCACAGAGAAGGCACAGAGGGGCCACGGATTACACGGATGAGGAAAGTAGACTCTGGCAAAGGCGCAAAGAGCGCAAAGGGACTAGATTCCGGATTCCGGATGCTGGTAGGGCACGGAGAGAGGTGAGAATGGAGAATGAGGAATGAGCTTCACTGTGAGAACGCGCCGGGAATTCCTTAAATGGGGGAGCCTTTTGGCGGCATCCTCATTCATGCCACTTTCGAAGATGGGCGCTCAGCAAGTTGAAAGAAGCAAGCTTGGCGCCAAGCCGCTGAAGATCACCAAAGTCGAACCCGTCATCACGAGTTCGCCCATGGTCGATGGGCCTTTGAGTGAAGCGGTTCAGATGCCACCCTTGGGTACCATGACCGACCAGGTGGGACTTCGTAATCGGTTGAACCACAATTTCCCATCACGGTCCAAAGGGCATTCTCTGACCACATTGGTAAAAATCACCACCGATCAGGGGATTATCGGTTGGGGTGAAGCCCATGCGCCTTTGGCCCCTGCCGTCCATGCCAAGGTGGTCACCGACTTGTTTGCACCCATAATCCTGGGAGAGGACGCCCGCAATATTGGACCGATTTGGGAAAAGCTCTATTCCAGTCAGCGGATGAGGGGATATTCCACCGGTTTCTACACCGATTCGATTGCCGCTATCGATATTGCCTTGTGGGACATACTGGGAAAATTTGTAGGGGTCCCCGTTTACCAGTTATTGGGTGGAAAATACCGGGATAAAATACCGACCTACCAGGGTGCGGGTACTCCCGAGGATGCCCGGCAAGCGATTGAGGAAGGTTTCACGGCAGTAAAGATGGGGTTCAACAAATCCGCTTCCCAGGGATTTGACGTGGTCGCAAGAGTATCGGAAGCGATCGGGGGCAAGGGTCAACTGATGATTGATTCCCTGGGCGCATTCAAATTGCATGAGGCCATCAGCGTGGGAAGAAAACTGGACGAACTTGGAAACATCGGCTGGTTTCAAGACGCCTTGATGCGGGAAGACACCTCGGGCTATTCGAAACTGGCTGAGGCTTTGGATACGGCCGTGTGTGTAGGCGAAACGTATGCCAATCGCTTTCAGTTCCGCGAACTCTTTTTAAAGAAGGGGGCCGATATAATCAATCCCGATGTGGGTCGTGCGGGAGGAATCACGGAATGTAAGAGGATAGCCGACATGGCCGATACCTTTGGCCTTCTCTGGTCTCCACACGTCAGTAGTGGGATGCCGCCTTACGTGGCCGCGTCCCTTCATCTGGCGGTGGCGACACCCAATGCCGTCATCATGGAAGCCGGAAATATTTATAATGCCACCGAGGTCGGTCCGTCCCGGGGAAACGTGCTTCTCAAGGAACCGCTAAAGTTTGAACCCGGTTTTGCCACGGTTCCGGAGAAACCCGGTCTGGGAATAGAATTTGATGAAAGAGAATTGAAGAAAGTAACCGTCAACTGAGATTCATGAGGGCTCATCAGTGGCCCAGTTAAATGTTTTGTATTTGGAATCCGGGCACCTGACACCTCGGTTGGTTCAGTTGGCGGATTTTTTCAGGGTAAAAAATTGGTATTTTTAGCTTTTCAATGAGTTCACCCAAACTTCAGGGCATTCTTCCGGTTCTTCCAACCCCCTTCAATGAGGAAGGGAAAGTGGATGGCCCGGCCATGGAAAGGGTGGCGCAATTTTGCCTGGATGCCGGAGCGAGAGGATTGGTCTATCCCGGCGTGGCCAGTGAATACGAGCACATCTCCAGGGAGGAACAATATTACCTGTTGGGGACGGTTTGCCGGGTGGCGGGAGATCGCGTTCCCATTATTTGTGGAGGCGGTAATGGTAGCCCCGAAGAAATCGGGTCCAAGATCATGAAAGCTCACGAGTTGGGTGTAGCGGCTGCAATGGTGCTGATACCACCTATTTTTGAGAAGGATGCCGACGGGGCGCTGGGTTTTATCAAATCGGTTATTGAGAACACCCAAGGAGTGGAAATCATTTTGCAAAACGCTCCAGCGCCGGTGGGGGCAGGCCTCACTGCGGCAGATTTGGTTCGAATCGTGGAAGCATCGCCCGCCATTCATTACGTCAAGGAGGAGGTTTTGCCTTCCGGTCCGAGGATCACCGCCTTGAGACGGTCTGCTCCCGATCACCTTACCGGAGTTATTGGAGGTGGTGGGGCACGCTATTTGATCGACGAAATGAACCGGGGCGCCATCGCCGCAATGCCCGCCGCCGAGATAACGGACATCCACGTAAGAATGTGGAATGCCTATCAGGTCGGAGATGAAGCGGGAGCCCGGCTCCTTTATATGCGGGCGCTGCCGTTGCTCATCATTCAATTACTTTATCGAATGCGCCTGACGAAATATGTCCTTACCAAACGCGGCGTCTTCAATAACGCTTATGTTCGTGCTCCGCTGGACGAATTCGATTCCTATGATGAAGCCGAAATCAATGCCCAGTTGGAGTCTCTTTCGAACCTATTTGAAATAGCCCCTCTGAATCGAGACGCCGCATGAGCCGCGTGGCCAAAGTCGAGTCCTTCATTCTGACCGTTGCCCGAGACGAACCCTATCTGGGAGCCTTGCGAAGTGGAGAAGAGGTCAATGAAAAGGGCTACTTTGTACGAAAGGGAAACAAGACGGTGTACCTGAACCGGGACCGAACGGTTCTGGTGCGCGTTGTAACCGATTCGGGTGCGGTGGGTTGGGGTGAAACCTACGGATTGGCGGCTCCCCGTGCCACCACTGAAATCATCACCGACCTCCTGATCGATTTTATCGTAGGTCGCGATCCTGCGGAGGCCGCTGGGATCCATGACGATCTGTATGATTTGATGCGCGTGCGCGGCTACACGGGTGGATTTTACCTGGATGCCTTGGCCGCGGTGGATATTGCTCTGTGGGATGTTTCGGCCCGGGAAGCGGGTAAATCCCTGGCCGAGCAATTGGGTGGGCGTTTGCGCAAAACCTTACCCTGCTACGTGTCTGGATTGCCAAAACCAACCCTGGGGGAGCGAGTGGAATATGCCAAGGACTGGCAGACAAAGGGCTTCAACACCTTCAAGATAGCCGGGGCGGTGGCGGACGATGGAAACGTGGAAGAGGTTTCCGCGCTTCGAGCAGCATTGGGGCCGGATGTCCTGATCGCCTGCGACCTGCATTGGGCATTTACCCCTGAAGGGGCCATCGCCGAAATCGAGGCCATGGAAGAGCACGGATTGTGGTTTGCCGAGGCTCCGGTTCAGCCTGAAGACATCAAGGGGTTGGCCAAGGTGGCCCAATCGGTTCGAACTCCGGTCGGTGCGGGAGAGGAGTGGCGCACGGTTCATGAGGCCCGGCTCCGTTTCGATGCCGATGCCCTGCAGATTGTCCAACCGGAAATGGGACATACTGGAATTACCGAATTTGTGCGCATTTGCAAGGCAGCTCATGCCCAGGGTATAGCTATAATTCCCCATGCCACCATTGGCGCAGGCATATTCCTGGCGGCCAGTCTTCAGGCTGGTTTGGCCCTGGAAGGGGTCATCGGGCATGAATATCAACCTTCCATATTCGATCGAAACTCGGGATTGATCACCCGAGGTATTGAATGTCGGGACGGTGTGTATCGCGTTGCGGACGGTCCTGGCATTGGAATCGAGCCCACCCCCAACGCCCTCTCCCAGATGGAAAAAATTGGCTGAACATGACCCGCATGTCTGACAAATTTATTACTGCGCTCCGAAATCTCGGCCCGGATGGAAATCGATCTTCATTCGGTCGCGACGCATTTTTTGAGAAATGCGGGTTAGAGGAAACAATGAAATGCAAGGCATAGATTACATCGTTATCGTTCTTTATATCCTCGGTATCCTAGGGGCCGGCATGGTGTTTGTCGGACGGATGAAGAACTCCAAGGAGATGTTTTCGGCGGGCGGCCAGTCACCCTGGTGGGTTTCCGGTCTTTCCGGTTTCATGACCATGTTCTCGGCCGGAACCTTCGTAGTATGGGGAGGCATCGCTTATAAATTCGGGGTGGTAGCTATTTTCATAAACCTGGCCTACGGGGTAGCGGCAATGCTCGTCGGGTGGTTTATCGCCGGTCTTTGGCGAAAGCTCGGGGTCGATTCCGCTTCCGAATTCCTTCACCTTCGTTTTGGCGGATCCATCGTTCAATTCTACACCTGGTTCAAAGGCACGGTTGGCCTCTTTACCATGGGTGGGGCGGTCTATGCCCTTTCCAAGATTGTCTGCGCTTTGATCCCCTTGCCCGATGGTCACCTTCTGGTCGATCCGGCCACGGGACATCTTTCCGTTACCTTCACCTCCGTGACCTTATGTGTCATCGTCATCCTCATTACCTTTGTGGGGGGACTTTGGGCGGTATTGATGACCGACGTATTGCAATTCATCATTCTCACGGTCTCGGTCGTTTTTGTCGTTCCATTGATTTTGATCGAAGTTGGCGGTTGGGGCACATTTTTGGCCCAAGCGCCGGAAGGATTTACCGCCCCGGTGGCGGCAGACTTTTCCTGGTGGGTTATTTTGGGCTGGATGACGGTAAACTTTTGCGTCATCGGGGCGGAGTGGACCTTTGTACAGCGCTACCTCTGTGTGCCGACGGTAAAGGATGCCAAGAAGTCCGCCTACCTGTTTGGAGTGATGTATCTGGTATGTCCGGTTTTCTGGATGCTTCCACCCCTGGTGTTCCGGGTCTTGAATCCGAATGTCGATACGGAGCAGGCCTACATCCTGGCTTGCCAATTGGTCTTGCCGGCCGGGATGATGGGTCTGATGGTGGCGGCCATGGCTTCGGCCACGGCCAGTATGGCTACGACCCGTCTCAACGTGTTCGCCGGGGCCTTTACCACGGAAGTGTATCACCGGGTAATGAACCAGGCAGCCTCTGAAAAACAACTGGTGTTTGTCGGCCGGGTTGTGACGGTGATTCTTGGCTGCATTGTCATGGCGGGTGCATTGCTCATTCCCAAGTACGGGTACACGAATTTCATAATCGACATCAACACACTGTTGTACGGACCCATGTTGATGCCCACTATCTGGGGTTTGTTTTCCCGCAAAATCGGATTGAAGGCGGTGTGGAGCACTGTCCTCGTCGGTTTTGTTGCCGCTTACATCATCAAATTCGGCCTATCGGTTTCCAGGGATGGATTCCTTACGGAAATCGCCATGCTCCGACCCCTGGTTGAGTGGATTGCCGCTCATTCCCGCATCGTAGACCTCACTGCGGGCCTCATTTTTCCATTCATTATCCTGGTATTTCTCGAGTTGTTGGAAAAACACGAGCATAGGGGATGGCAGCGGGTCATGAATACCAGGAAAGCCTTCGCCGAGTTGCCTGCGCTTGAATCTTCCACCCTGCCCGGCAGGATGGTGGCCATTTGCCTGACCATGCTGGCCATTGTAATGGGGGTATTGGCCGTGATTAATCGCGCAGAGGCCGGCATTCTGGTCACCCTTGCCATCGTTTTGTTGGCCATCGCCGGTGGCATGTTTGTGTTTTTAAGCCGGGCTGATTTTCGCCGATAACGGTATCAATCGCGCCGGTACCTGTCCACTTTTTCCAGTACACATCATTTTGCTTTACTCCTTTAGAAATCGATGTATAATAACCATTTGGAAAATAAAAGGAGATAAGATTTATGATCAGTAGAAGAACGATGCTTAAAGGGATCATTGCCAGCGGCGTAGGCGCGGCTTTGAATCCATCCTTTATTCCTTCAGTGTTGGGGGCCAGCGAAAAAAAATCAGTCCTCTCCGGCATACCCAGGCGAGTGATCTTTTTCTTGCAGAACAATGGCTTTCATACAGATACCTGTATCCCAATAGGCATGAAGCAAAGCGCTTCATTATCTGGCGCGAAATTACCCGAATCGATAAGGCCACTGGAACCCTATTTGGACAAAATTAACATCGTCAATGGCCTGCATGGACTGCATACCACTCCCACTCATAGTGCGTATTACGGTGCCCTCGGGGGCTACCCCGGCGGCGAGCATAGGCCTCCCAGCGCAGAAACAATTGACTACACCATAAGCAATTTGTTGCCAGAGACGATACTGCCTCATCTTCGCATCGGCATGGGGGATCTCTCCAGCATGGAAAGTCAGCCTGCGGTAACGGCTTTGTCCGCTTCCGGACCGGGGAAACCACTTTACATGCATTGCAACCCCAACCATCTCTATCAAACGCTGTTTGGCAGCATTGCAGACGGAGAAATGAAAAAGAGATACGAAGTCAAATCCCGTATTTTCAAAGAGGTGGAATCAATTGCGGCAAAGGGAAAGAGCGAATTGCTTGAAAGCGATTTGGTGCGCTATGGATCCTATGTTGATGGCTTCAGTGATATCAATGATTTGCGTCAAAAACTCAGCGCTTATTCCGATCAACTCAAAGAGTTCAAGCCGGAATATAGCGAAAAGTATCTCTCCCCACAGTATGAAACAGATTGGCATGACGCCCTTCTGGATATTGGTATTGCCTCCTTAAGGTCAGGTATGACTAATACCCTGACCATCGCCTCGGGACGGGGAGACGTCTGGGGTTCATGGGAGGGCCTTGGAGTGGAAACCACTGGCCACTTCCTGGGACACATGAATCAGGAAGGAAATCCCATTTGGCATAAAATCCGCCAGTATAACTGCCGCATGCTGGTGAAACTGATGAAATCCCTCGAATCCGTACCTGAAGGGGATGGAACGATGATGGACAATACACTCATTGTCTACACCAGTAATAACGCTGACAAACAACATACGAATGGCTCTACCTGGCCCTTCATCCTTCTTGGGGATTGCAGCGGTCGGTTCAAAACCGGTCGCTTTGTCCAGCTCGATGGATCACGACCGATCAATGCCCTCTACGCGACTTTACTGGATGCCGTTGGAGCTCCTTGCGATCGTTACAATATGAATAAAACCAATGCCGTTAAGTACGATTCCCACTTTGGTCCTCTAAGAGAGCTTTTGGTATAATGGTGAGAAAGTTTTGATGACGTTGCGAAAATCGCTTTGCGTTCTATTTATTCTCGGGGCGCATTTCTCGCTTTTGGCGGGAACACACGAGGCAGGCGATACAACGACATATGAGTCCCGTTTCGAACCCTTTTTAGAGAACTACTGCCTGGACTGTCATGATGACGTCGAGCAAAAAGGCGATATTTCCTTTGAATATTTGAATGGGATCAATGCGGACAACGCCCGGTTGTGGAAAAGCATATTGGAACAGGTTGCTTTGAAACAAATGCCTCCCAAGAAGAAAAAGACTCAGCCGCAACTCCAGGAGCGCTATCAATTGACTGAAGGTATTGTGGATGAACTGCAGCGAGTCCTGAAAGACAAGGGCGGTTATCATGAGCATCTTCACCCATCCAAAGGCAATCTTCTGGATCATGACTTATTGTTTGGTGATATACCAAAGAGCCTGGAACCGACATCTTCACCGGCTCGCATTTGGCGCCTGCATCCACAGGAGCACTTCACCAGGCTCAACGAACTCGTTACCATTGAGCGTCCCTACAACCCAGAAAAACCCGGAGTCAGAACCCGTGGTGACCATATCCCCGCACAAATGAGGTTCGGGACCAATATTTACCTCGGCATTCAAGACACGATTGACTGGGTAGGCACATCTTTCTCTCTTCATTCCGGCCTCGAAAAAATCACTCCCGTGTTAAGTACAAAGATAAAGCGTGGGCTGCAAAACTACCCCTACCTATATTCAGTCAACAGCTCTGAAACCTTGCGAATAGCCAACGATGCGGAAGCCATCATTCGCTTTATGGCCTACGGCCCCAAAGGCAAACCTTTTCAATTTGTAGATCATGTGGGAGATATAGGGGCAGATCCGTTAACCGTGTAATTTTCAACTTTGATTGGAAAAAGCGTTAAAAGCTAATTTCTCTCACCCAGGGTTT
>JAABVD010000366.1 GCA_014529615.1 Opitutia bacterium | reverse complement strand
CTCCACCACTCCACCATTCCATCACTCCACCATTCCCTCCCTCTCTCCCTTCCTCTCTCCCCATTCCTAATTCCTAATTCCTAATTCCTAATTACTAATTCGCGCCCTTGGGCGCTTTCCTCCCTCTGTGCTCTCTGCGTCCTCTGTGGTAAATCCCTTCCCCTCTCCCCACTTTGTGCCTTTGTGCCTTTGTGCCTTTGTGCCTTTCCCATTAATCCGCACCATCCTGGCTACCTTGCTCCTCCCCGCGAGCCTGTGCCTGGGCTCCATCGACAATATGGAACAGGTCTACTACACCGAGGATACCTTTAAGCGCATCTCGGAGTATTTCACCGGCGTAGAGGATCAGGGAAATCGGTCCATTCTGCGTTCCCACCCTGAAGACCGAGCCGGCCATTATATAAAATTCAACCTGACAAAACCCCATGCGGTGGATCATTGCCAACTCGAAGTATTGGGATTCGGCGCCAAGGAGACCACTACTTACACCTTCAAAGTCGAGGAACCCTGGTCGGTGGAAAAACCCATCTATCTCGGGTTGACCGGCCCGGAATGGCGCAATAAAACGCAACCGCCCATAGCCTACAAGGTGGTTCTGTTGGACGCCGCCGGAAACATTCTTGCCTCGGCCAGCAGCTTCCTTTGGGGAGATGGATAATCCCTGGACCGATTGGAAACCCCTGTCCAACTGGAGACCCGATTTCGAATCGCTGCTGGAAACCCTCGATGGCGGGCAGGCCTTTCGCTGGAATCGGGAGGAAAAACACGCCTTTTCCGGAATCATCGGGAAGCGCATGGTTCGCCTTCGGTGGAATCCCCCGAACCGGGTCCACTGGTCGGTTGCCTCACCTCCCCCCGATAACCCGACCCAGGACCTGGAGGCTTATTTCGGAAACCGGGAAACCTACCAAATGCTCTTTGATGCCCTTCCCTGGCGCAGCGACCCCCATCTTCAGCGGTGCATGGCAGCCTTCCCTCAATTGCGCATCCTGCGGCAGGACCCAGCGGAAACCCTGCTCTGTTTCCTCTGCAGCGCCACCAAGCAAATCGTCCAAATCAAGGATATGCTGGCCCTGCTGGCAGACCGATTCGGTGACCCGCTTCCGGGTGGCATGAAGTCCCTGCCCTCCTGGGCTCAATTGTCCAGTATCCCGGAATCGGCCTTGCGCGACTGCAAAATGGGTTTTCGTGCCCGCAACATCAAAGGGACGGCCCAAGTTCTGGCCGAAAACCAACATTTCATATCGGAAGTCGGCCGTCTGCCTTATCCGGAGGCCCGGGAGAAGCTCTGCCAACTACCGGGAGTGGGGGAAAAAGTGTCCGATTGCGTATTGCTCTTCGGCTATGGCAGACTGGAAGCATTTCCAGTGGATACCTGGATCCTCAAGGCCATGCAAAGACACTACCAACTCCATGACTGGTCACACCGGCAGGTGGCCCGATTCGGCAGAACGCACTTTGGGAAATCGGCCGGCCTGGCCCAACAATTCCTCTTTTCCTGGGAACGCAACCATTCCAGAAAATAGCTTGCCTTCAAAGGTTCCAAATTTACCTTTTCTCCCTTCTCCATGCCTGGGTGGTGGAATTGGAAGACACGCTGGATTTAGGATCCAGTGCCGTAAGGCGTGCGGGTTCGAGTCCCGCCCCAGGCACCATGGGAATGAATCGCCCACATGAAATTTTCACGTAGCGAAATCAATACACTGCAACTCACGGGAGTGGGGCATTTTGGCTGCCACTTTGCCATGCTGGTCTTTCCCACTGCCGCGGTTTCCCTGGCTCACGAAACGGGTACCCCCATTGCTACGGTCCTTGGTTGGAGCTTTTGGGGTTATTTCCTCTTTGGTGCGGGAGCAAAGAGGGTGGTTCGCGCCGGGGTGCTCGGAATCGGGCCGGCCTTCATGTTGGTTTCGCTGGCTCGGCCCGGAGTTTCCCTGGTTCTTGCCCTGGCCCTGGTCGGTATTCTCGCCAGCCTCTACCACCCCGCCGGCATGAGCCTGATCTCCCGCACCATCAGGTTGCGCGGAAGCGCCCTCGGTATCAACGGGGTAGTGGGAAACCTTGGTATTGCCTCCGCCCCTTTGTTGACTGCCTGGGTAGCGAACGAATGGGGCTGGAGGAACGCCTACTTGGCTCTCGGAGCGCTGCTCTTTTTCCTCGGCCTCGCAGTTTCGCTTCGGAAAATTGAAGAACCGGAAGCTGGCGCGGTTACCCGGGACGAACACCAGCACCTGCCTTGGGAAAGGCTGAAACTTTTTCTCATTCTGATGTGCGCCATGACCATGGCCGGGCTCACTTATCGGGCGGTGACCGTAGCCCAACCGGCCTATTTCGAGGAGCAGGTTCAATGGATCAGCTATGGGGCGGCCACCTCTCTGGTCTATCTGCTGGGCACCCTGGGCCATTTAATTGGTGGACGTTTGGCCGATCGTTACGACCTGCGCATCGTCTACCTGCTCTTCCACGCCGCCAGTCTTCCCTTCGTAATTTGGATGTCGGCCGCCTCCGGATCGCTCCTCCTCGGCGTTTCCACCCTTTTCCTCTTCTTCAGTCTGGGTATGCAGCCCATCGAAAACAGCCTGGTGGCGCGTTTTACCCCCGATCGATGGCGTAGCACCGGCTACGGATTGAAATTCACCGTCACTTTTTCCATCGGAGCCCTCTCCGTCTGGGGGGTCGAAAGGATCATCAACCAAGCATCCATTTCCAAAGTCTTCCTGGCCGTAGGAATCCCCGTTTCCCTGACCATCCTCTTTGCCATCCTCATCCTCCTGGCCTCCCGCGGCCGGCCTGTCATCAATGACCCGAAACCGCTTTGAAAAAAGTGGACAATTCCTCATCCTCCCTGCCTCTATCCATCATTCCATCATTCCCCATTCCTAATTCCTAATTCGCGCCCTTGGGCGCTTTCCCCCTCCTCAATCGTGATCTTGATAGTGATCCTGATCTTGATCTCCCCCCTCCAATCCTAATTCTTCCTCCTCTCCTCCCTCTGGACCTTCCCTGTCACGCCGTAGCCCGCCACGCGGCGAAGGCGGATGTGGTTTTTGTGGTTAATCCCTTCCTCTCTCCCTTTCCCCCTCCCCATTCCTTCTCCCTCACTTTG
>JAABVD010000365.1 GCA_014529615.1 Opitutia bacterium | reverse complement strand
GCATCCAGGTGGGTTCGAGACGAATGGTTCCCCATCCAATATGCGTTGTGGAGAGGCAAACAGGGACAACCAGATTGGTGGCTTCTTCTGAGATTAGAGTCTTGAAATCCACTTGGCCGGGTACGGTTTCCTCCGCAAGCAGGACTTTCCCTTCAGGGCGGCTGTTCTGGAATCGATCGGTGGTGCAGGCATGGGAATCGAGTGCCCATTCCGTGATGGCGATGGAGTCTGCCTGGATGGGGGCGCGGTCGAAATCCTTAGACAGCACGCCGTCCAGTTCGGTGAACACTTTCAAGCCTTTGATGCGTCGCGCCTCCCGGACATACATCTCGTAGGGGGCATAGTTGTTATCGACAAATTCATCCTTGGCCAGTCCCCAGACGGGTTCAGGTAGATCTCGTTGCAGGTAATGCAAAATACCAATGGCCCAATCCAGGTGCCGTTGGGCAATTTTCTTTCGTTCCGGCCAACTGGCATTGGGATAGTCATGATTACCTCCCGGAAGGATCGGGGTATTCCAACCCGTGACCTTCCAGCCAAACCTGCCTTCGGCTTTTGGTAGCGATCTTAAGCGCTCTTTTATGATCTGGTAGACTTCCGGATCATAATTATCTGGTTTGGGTGGGATGTATCGATTTACCGGATCCCGACTCAGAGCCAGACGAAAATTGTAGGCCTGAATGGCATTGTCGCCTTCGCCGTTTTGTGGATGAGGGATCTCGCGGCTGGACAGACGAAATACATGCACTCTCAGATCTTTGATTGCTTCAGGCCGTTCTTCTGAATCGACGAGATGGGTGAAGGATACTCCGGCATGAGGCTCTCCGTATTCAGCCCGGGATTCCCTGCCTACACGATACGGTACTCCTGCAAGAGCTGCCAAGTCGGCCTCGTACATGGCGTCGACAAAGTAGCGTCCGCGAACCAGGACCGAGAAACCATCATCCATGTGTTGAAATCGAACGCTCTCAATAGTTGTGCCGTCCTTGATGATCCTCGCAGGGTAGTGGTCAAGGAGGATGGATATCTCCTCGACGGCAACCATTTCATTGAGGATGTTCTCAATCACGTGTGGTTCGTAATAGAGCCTTTCCCCGACATCGAACCTCTCAAAAGAATCTTCATCAAAGGTTTTTCCCTCATAATGGCTGACCAGCCTTGCACACATCTCATCGTAGATGGGGGAACGCGCACGGTAGTACTCGGTGTCGAGGACACCCAGCCCGTTCGTCAGCATGCCTCCGATGTGGGCCGTGTGATTGACAAGCAGCACGGAAAGGCCTTCTCGTGAGGCTCGAATGGCGGTGGCAAGTCCTCCGGGAGTTCCGCCTGCAATTACGACATCAAATGCTTTGCCTTTCAGGGAATCCTGCGTAACGACCTGGCTTGCCTCGATTGAAAAGCTGGCGGCAGTAATCGAGAAAGCGAGAAGGAAAATTTTAAGACGTTTTCGGTTCATGTTTGCTGGGGAGAAAGGCACTTAGAATCCAGGTTATACCAGCCGTCATTCCTGCTGCAAATACGCCATACCAAAGGAAGGAGATTTCAGTCAACGCGCCCATATAAATGGCAAAGGCGAATCCACAACACAGCCCGATAAAGGCGGGAGTTGCGTGGACTTTCTTGTTCAGCATGCCGATGAGAAATACACCCACCAGTGGACCTCCAAAGAAGCTGTTCAGGGTCATGGCCGTTTCCAGGATATTGCCCAGGAATCCCATGAATCCCGCCAATCCGATCCCAAGGATTCCCAAGCACAAGGTCACCGTTCGGGCCATTTTCACACTGGCTTCCCCTTTCCTTAAACGGTTGTAGAAATCAGCGATACCGACCGTGGTTACCGAATTTAGGACTGAGCTGATCGTCGACATGGCGGCAGAGAGTATACTTGCCACGAGCAACCCTTTGATTCCCATGGGTAGTTCCTCCAGGATAAATTTTGGAAAGATTTGGTTGGAGGCCAGGTCCATCGCTCCCATTTCCGGAAAGGCTGTATAGAATGCAAAAAGCGTGGTGCCAATAAAAAAGACAAAGAGACCGAA
>JAABVD010000364.1 GCA_014529615.1 Opitutia bacterium | reverse complement strand
TTCTCCCAGGGCGGGGTGTTCAAATTTCCAACTGCCGCAAGCCAAACTATTCACAATCCAAGGGGCGGCGTCCTCCCACTTGCGGCCGGCCCAACTCAGGCAGGCCAAGTGACCGCTCTCGCATCCCACTTTCCGCTCCATCAGACGAACCGCGTGATAGGGCGCCTGAATATGCTCTCTCGGGCCAGCCGCTTGGTTGGGCCTGTCATAGGATCCCGATACGACATCCCCGCTCAGGGCCTGCAGCGCGACCCCTGATTCCTCCGTCCTCACGCCAACGTGATCGTCTCCATTCCCGAACTCCCGGAACGCGTTGGGTCCCCTGCTGGACAGGGAATGGGAACCATGCCGCAGGATACATTCCTGATGGGAGATATAACGATGCAGGATCAACTGCCAACCCGCCTTCCACCACATCCGCGTTTCCACCGACACCTGGGACTGAGCAGATTTGTCTCCCAGGCTGTAGAGGCAAGCCATGCCCTCCTTATCCACTTTGACCGGGGTGGTGCTGTGACGGCCCGAAATCAGACATTCCTCTCCATCCCCAAAGAAAGCGGTGAGTCCCGCATCGGGAGGATAGCGATGGGTATGGCCCGAGATGAGGAAACCCAGGTCGGTCCGGTAGCTCAACTTACCCCACTTCCAGGTGCCGAAGCGGATGTTGCAGGAGGCTATTTGTGAACCCGCGTTGATGATTTCGACCTCCCCTCCCACGGAACGGACGATCAGCCCCGGCGCGGGCAGGGCTACCGAAACATCTCCTTCCTCAGCCGGGAGAGGCTCCGGTGGAGCTGACCAAAAGGGATCGTCCAACGGTAAGAGCAGGGGAGCAAAGGCTTTGGCCGCCCAATAGGGAGAACCGGCGCAGGTGTAGGTTTCAACCATGTCTTCAAAGGAATCGTGCCAGCCCATGGACAAACACCCTTGTTCCTGGAAGATGGGCTTGCGCAAAAAGAAATCCAGATTGCGTTGGCAGATCTCCCGGGCCAACCCCGGTTTGACAGGACTGAAGCCCATCAACTGAGCCATACCAAAAGGCGCCGTGGCATTGAATCGATAGGTAATGGATCGCCCGAAGGGGGGATGCTCCCCCTGGGCGCTGAAAAACCGCGTGTAGTTGGGGAGGAAAGCTCTGGTTCGCCTTATCCATCGCTCACAACGATCCGGATCACCCTGGCCGTACAATCTGATCCACCAAAGGCCGTAGTAATGCCAGGCGTAAGCGTTGTAGAAATCGACGGACTGATTCATGCCATCCCTGTACCAACCATCTCCCAGGTACATGCTTTCCAGTTCCTCGAACCAGCGATCGATAACGGCCCGGTAGGCAGGAAATCCCCGACCCTCCCGCAAGAGAAACTCCATCACGAAAATTCCAAAAAACATATGGTTGTTCCAGTGATGACCATTGCCGGCATCCGATTCCAACCACCGGAGAATTTGCCGGCGCTGATCCTCGCTGTATCGGTCCCACAGCCAATCCCGGCTTATTTCCAACGCTATGATGAGTAGGCCCATTTCCACCGAGTGCTGATGAAAGTTGGATGACCATCCCCAGAATTCGCGGGACTTTGGATCGGTTCCAGAGAGCAAGGCCTGCCTGAACCACGCTTCCATAGGCTCGCTCAGGTCCCGGTCACTACGCTCCGCCTTGGCATTCAGGGAATACCTCCAATGAGCGAAAAGCAAGAGCGGGCGCCCTACCGATTCCAATCGGTCCGCGTTGGAATCGTGATCGCTCGCCTTGCCCTCTATTCCGATTTGGGCCCTGCCCTCCTCCATCAAGTCCCGCAACGGCTCCAGCAACCGCCGCGCCCTATTTTGCCATTTCCTGAAATTATTCATGGGATTTGGAGGCACAAAGAGGGGAAATGGAGAAGGAATTGACCACGGATTTCACGGATGAGCACGGATGTGGGAGGGGAGAGATGAAAGTAGGAAAATCCATAAGAGAACAAAGAATGGGATAGGATATCATATTACGAAACTGTAGGAGGGGGTTATCCCCCGATTGCGGTGAGGCCCTTTGGAAGATCGGGGGATAAACCCCCTCTTACAGTTTTCTCAATCACCATCTCAGCGCCTCTGTACGTTTTCATTCCTAATTCCTATTTCCTAATTCGCGCCCTTGGCGCCTCATATCCGTGCTCATCCGTGTAATCCGTGGTTAATCTCTTCTCCAAGTCGTTGATTTTTCGATCAAGATCACGATCACGATCAAGATCATGATGATTTACTTCGTGCCTTTGTGCCCTTTGGGCCTTTTGTGGTTAATCTCCCTCTCCTCCTCTGTGCTCTCTGTGGCCTCTGTGGTTAAATCCTGCTCATCCTGTGCATCCATGTTCCTTTCCTCAGGTGGCCCGATCGTACATACCGAGGTCGATGGGATCGATCAGGTCCTCACCGCGGAGGAAGCGCCGAATGTTCTCCAGTCCGTGATCCCCGGCATCCCGCCTTCTATCCGTGGTAGGTCCGCCCAGATGGGGTAACAACATTACGTTCTTCATGCCCCGAAAAGGGGAATCCTTGGGCAACGGTTCGATACTGTAGACATCGAGCGCGATCTGCAGATCGGGACGTTCCCCGGCCCCCGCGGCCCACATTGACGAAGGCCCCGTTGACTGGGATCGATCCAAGCAATTCTTCGGTCACCATACCGCGGGGCTTATCGGTCAACGCGGCCAACTCCACAATCACGTCGTTTTGGGAGAAGAGATCTTCCAGGGAAGGGCTCCTGCGTACCGCGAGGTCTTCAAATATGGAGTCGGGCACGCTGGGGGAAAAAGCGCTGATATTCCTGGTAAAGGGTTTTAACAGTTTTACCAACTCCTGCGCTATCAACCCCAGGCCGTGCAGCCCCACGCGTCGTCCCAGCAGGGACAAGGTCTCGGTATTGTCGTTCTTCCAACCTCCGTTGAAATGCATTTCCTCGGTCCAATACCGCACCCTGCGCATACAGGCCAACGCCATCATGAGGGCGCATTCGGATATGGTTCGGCTTATGGAAGAGCTCCAATTCGTCACCAACAATCCATTTTCCAGGGCTGAGCGGGGCAGAAAATTGCGAACCGATCCCGGCAAAAAACACACGTACTTCAGACCCGGAGCAACCGCGGACAAATCCTCCGGGAGTCTGGGAGTCTTCCAGGCCGCCACCAAAACCTCCGGATTGTACTCCGACAACAGGTCGAACCACTCTCCGTCGCCATTCAGTGATAATGGATCGACGCACCGCACCGGATCCAAGAGCGATTTTACCTCGTTCAACCGGCCACCAGGCAGAAACGTCTCTATCTCGCGACGGGTTAGGCATGCCAAATTTTTCATAATCAGATTTTAAGCGCCCAAGGGCGCGAATTAGGAATTAGGAATTGGAAATTGACCAAGGAGTTCACGGATAAGCAATTAACCACAAAAAGCGCAAAAGGCGCAAAATGGGGAATAGGAAATTACTGAATAAATTTTCGTATCTGGAGTTTCTGGGAACC
>JAABVD010000363.1 GCA_014529615.1 Opitutia bacterium | reverse complement strand
CTTATCCCATTTCTGGGGTAAATGTGGAATTCTTCGACTTCAATCAGGACAAGCGATTGGATATCGTGGTATTTCACAGTGGCAGCAGGACTGAATTTGGATGGTTGGAACAACCGGAAGACTTTGGGAAGCCATGGAAATTTCATGAGATTGGGAACAGCTTTCCGGACAACTTTATTGGTCTTGTGGTAGCCGATATCAATTCGGATGGAAATCCTGACATTATGACCGGGTCTTACAGTGGAGGACCCCGAGACAGGGATGGCGAAGACAAATCGGTGAATGATCCAATTGGCCGGTTGGCCTGGTTCGAACATCCGGGGGATCCGGCGGGAGAGTGGATTCGCCATGACTTCTCCCGTCGTATTCGAGGTATGTTTGATCAATTCATTTCTATCGACCTCGACGAGGATGGGGATCTCGATTTCGTATCCACCCGTGGCAACAGCTACCCCTACGATGGAGTGTTTTGGTTGGAGCAGGTCCGCACTAGCGAGCCAACACAACGATTTGCTCATGCCCGAGAGGAGGAAAGCCGTGAAATGGGTTTGCCCACAAATGCCGAAGAAGGAGGCAATTAAAGATTGAGTTGTATCTTGTGCTTTGTGTGGCTATTCCCAAGATCGCGGGAAAAACCCGCTCCTACAGATCGCAAGCATGTCATTTGATGAACTTTATTCCGGAAATCCATGAGGATCATAGGCATACAATCATGAAAGGCGCTAAAATCCATCACCTGCTGACCCTCAGCCTTTTACTATTCTGTCAGCTTGGCAGCCTGAAGGCGGCTGATAGGGATACGAGACCGCCGAACTTTGTCATCATCTTTACCGATGACCAGGGCTATGCGGATCTCGGTTGTTTTGGCGGGACGCACGTGCAAACGCCACGCATTGACCAAATGGCGGCGGAAGGGGCGAAGCTGACCAGCTTCTATATGGCCGCTCCGCTTTGCACGCCTTCGCGGGCGGCTTTGATGACTGGCTGTTATCCCAGGCGTATCGATATGGCCTATGGATCGGATTTTGCCGTCTTACTGGCAGAGGACCCAAAGGGTTTACATCCCGATGAAGTGACCATTGCCGAGGTCCTGAAATCTGCCGGCTATGCCACGGGCATCTTCGGCAAATGGCACCTGGGCGATCAGCCGGAATTTCTCCCTACGCGTCAGGGTTTCGATGCGTTTTTCGGTATTCCTTTTAGTCATGATATCCATCCTCATCATCCCCGGCAGGATCATTTTCAGTTTCCCCCGCTGCCTTTGCTGGACGGAGAACAGGTGGTGGAAATGGATCCGGATGCGGATTATCTGACGAAGCGGATCACCGAACGCGCTGTCGATTTTATCGAGCGCAACAAAGACGAACCTTTCTTTCTCTATGTGCCGCATCCCATTCCCCATGCGCCCCTGCATGTGTCGCCGCCATTCATGAAAGACGTGCCTGCTTCCATCCAAGCGGAGTTGGCCAAAGAAGGGGATGGCGTTGATTACGGTACCCGCCGTCAACTCTTTCCTTGGGCAATCAGCGAGATAGATGGGTCCGTCGGACGGATCCTGGATACGCTGAAAGCAAACGGACTGGATGATAACACCATCGTCATCTTTACCACCGATAATGGTCCCGCAGTTGGAAAAGCGTTTCCTCTCCAGGGCAGGAAAGGCAGCACGTTCGAAGGCGGGCAACGCGTGCCCACAGTCATTCGCTGGCCTGGGAAAATCCAGGCAGGAGTCGAGATCGACGCGTTGATGACGGCGATGGATCTGCTGCCGACCTTCGCCAAGCTGGCTGGAGCCGAAATTCCGGGTGATCGCGTGATAGACGGGAAAGATATCTGGCCGGCCCTGACGCAAAATGCGGAAAGCCCGCACCAGGTATTCTTCTATCACAGGAATAATGATCTTAAAGCCGTCCGGTCCGGAAAGTGGAAGCTGCATGTCGAAGATGGCAAACCGACTCAGCTATACGATCTGGATCTGGACATCGGGGAGAACAACAATGTGCTGGCGGAGCATCCCGAGATCGCGGAGCGACTGCGTTCCCATGGGGAAGCCT
>JAABVD010000362.1:2099-6158 GCA_014529615.1 Opitutia bacterium | reverse complement strand
ACCGGCTGGCCAACAGTTTGAGGAGAAATTTCGGAACTTGATACTCGTTTTTTGCCATGAACATCAGTCTGAAGGATAGGCTAAGCGCCTCAAGTCAGGAGTTGGGGGAAAGGCACAAAGGCACAGAGTGGGGAGAGGGGATAACCACGGATTTCACGGATAGACACGGTTGGCCCTCAATCGTGATCTTGATCCTGATCGAAAAATCAACGACTTGGAGAAGGAATTGGATGGAGATTCTGAGATTCTGAGCTACCGAGATGCTGAGAGAGAGAAGAATTAACCACAGAGGACTCAGAGAGCACAGAGTGGGAGCAGCGCGCTGAGGCGCGCGAATTAGGAATGGGGGAAAGGGAGGAAACCACGGATTTCACGGATCCCGCTTCGCCCAAGGGCTACGGCAGGACAGGTTGGATCTCAATCCTGATCTTGATCCTGATCGAAAAATCAACGACTTGGAGAAGGAATGGAACATGGATGCACAGGATGGACAGGATTTGGAATAGACTCTCGCCAAGAGCGCGAAGCAACGCATAGAAATGGAAGAAAGGCTGGAAGAATAACGGAGGGCGGACATTCCTGTCCGCCATTTAACCCGCATGTCTCACAAAATTCGTAGCGAGCGAACGGCGACCGAGTGCTGGCGCGGGAAGACGCAAATCCAACGAAGTCCGCGTCAGCGCCGGTATTCCGGAGCGCAGTAGAAAATTTGTGAGACATGCGGGTTAACCCCAATCTCAATCCTGGTTTGACCTCTTCCGTCCGCGCGCTTAGCCCATTGGGAGTGATCATTTTTCCCGCTATCGATATTCACAAGGGGCGTTCGGTGCGTTTGCTGCAGGGCAGGGCAGACCGGGAAACCGTCTATTTCGACCGGCCTGCAGATGCCGCCAAGGTATGGCTGGAGGCCGGAACGACCTGGGTCCACGTGGTCGATCTGGACGGCGCCTTTTCCG
This sequence comes from Opitutia bacterium, assembly GCA_014529615.1. Lineage (GTDB taxonomy): Bacteria > Verrucomicrobiota > Verrucomicrobiia > Opitutales > UBA2995 > JAABVD01. The sequence goes on along the minus strand of JAABVD010000362.1, from coordinate 5,202 downwards.
GAATTTCCACCCAACTCCATCACGTGGAGGAGATAGCTTCCCTGGGATTAAAGGTCCAGTTGGGTGGAGGCCTGCGGGATTTTCCCTCCGTTCGCAACGCATTCGCCGCCGGGGTCGCACGAGTGGTGATTGGGAGCAGGGCCTGTACCGATCCCGATTTCGTGGGGACCCTGGTGGAGGAATTCGGGGATCGAATCGCGGTGGGAATCGACGCCAAAGACGGCCTGGTGGCAGTGGAGGGATGGGTCCACACTTCCGGGGTGGATGCCCTCGAGCTGGCCGGCCGGGTTTGCCAATTGGGAGTGCGCACCATTATCTACACCGATATTCGTAGCGATGGCATGATGACCGGGCCGAACTTGGAAGCCCAGGAAGTCATGCTGAAAAACTGTTCCGCCGACCTTATCGCCAGTGGCGGCGTCGCCCGAATGGAGGATTTGGCCGCATTGGCCAAATTGGGAAAAACCCACTCCAATTTCCTCGGGGTGATAACGGGTAAAGCCCTTTACGAGGGAAAACTCGACTTGGGCCAAGCCCTGCGAAGGTTTCCCCAAGGATGACACGGATGGCCCTCAATCTTGATCGTGATCTTGATCATTATCCTGATCGTAAAATCAACGACTTGGAGAAGAAATGGAACATGGATGCACAGGATGGACAGGTGTAAGCCCCCAAGGGCGCGAATTAGGAATTAGGAATTAGGAATTAGGAATTGGGAGGGAGAAAGGCAGGGAGAATAAACCACGGATGGGCACAGATGGGGATGTTAATCGCAGATGGCGCAGGTCAACGCAGATGAGCATGAATGTAGGAGCGGGTTTACCCCGCGATGGGTTAAAATAGGGACAGACTAACAGAAATTAATTTTTTCAGAGATCACGCATGGGCACAAAGGGAGAGAAAAATTTGGGATAGACCCTCGCAAAGAACGCGAAGCAACGCAAAGAAATGCCTGGAGTAGGCCTTGGCGAGAGCTCATCCAGGGGAGCCCTTTCCACCGTGTCCCCAAAATGATTTCCCATCACTATTCCTAATTCCTAATTCCTAATTCGTGCGCCTCAGCGCACTTCATCCGTGGTCAGGGAAAAGAATAAGGAATGGGTGAGTGGTGGATTAAGCTGTAGGAGCGGGTTTATCCCGCGATGGTTTCTTTAGTTTCAGATGATCGCGGCGTATAGCCGCTCCTACATGGGGAATGGTCAGTTCAGCGTATAATTCGCCCTTCCGGCTTCCCTGCCCGCGCTTTTTTATGCTCATTTTGAGACTTTTATGCATTTTGTGGTCATTGAATTGAACCCTTCCTTCGGACCAGACCTTTCAGCCCATGTTCTTCAAACCAAACCGAATGCTACCCGAAGTTCTCTGTTTTTGTCTGCTCGCCTTACTCCTGATGGGCTGCAAGGCGCGAGAGCGGCCGGTGGACGCCGGAGTTCGCAACCAGGTCTTGCACATCGCCAACGGGGCGGAGCCCCAGTCCATGGACCCCCACGTGGTGACGGGATTTCCCGAGGTGCGGATTTTGGAAAACGTATTCGAGGGCCTGGTGGGCATCGATCCGGTTACCTTGGAACCGGTTCCGGCCGCAGCCAAAGCATGGAAGATCAGTCCGGACGGCAGGAAGTATACTTTTTTTCTGAAAGAAAATCTGAAGTGGTCCAATGGAGAGCCCCTGACCGCAAATGACTTCCACTACAGTCTGAATCGCGCTTTATCCCCCGGTCTGGCTACCCCCTACATCCAGTTTTTCCAGGGCATAACCAATGCCATCGCATTTAACAAAGGGGAGGTCGTTGATTTTGACCAGGTCGGGTGCAAAGTAATCGACGACCAAACCCTGGAGTTCCTGCTCGATCACCCGCATCCCGTCTTGTTGCTATATCTGGACGGTCAATATTTTTTCCCGGTTCACCGAGCCACAGTGGAAAAATTCGGGGCTATGGACGAACGGGGCACCGGTTGGTTTCGCCCTGAGAATATCGTCTCCAATGGCGCTTTCAACCTGGTCCGGTGGAAGACCAATTCCCTCCTCACTTTGGAACCCAACCCCCATTATTGGGACAGGGAAACCGTTCGGCTGAAGCAGGTGAATTTTTACCCCATCGAAAGCCATGATACCACTTATCGGGCCTACCAGAACGGTCAGATTCACGTGGCCGGCTCCCTTCCTCTGCACGTAATCCAGGAAATGGAGCAAACCCGGCCGCCCCACTATCACAGCCATCAGTTTCTGGGAACTTATTACTATTCCTTCAATGTGGAAAAACCTCCTCTGGATGATGCGCTGGTGAGAAAAGCTCTGTCTCTGGCCATTAATCGAAGCGACATCGTCGAGCAGGTTACTCAGGGAGGGCAACGAGCGGCAGTTTCATTCATACCGCCGGGAGCCAATCATTATCAACCCGATTACACCTTTAAAGAGGACTTGGCCGAGGCCAGACAATTGTTGGCGAAGGCCGGTTATCCGGACGGGGTGGGATTCCCTCAATTGGAAGTGCTTTATAATACAGCGGAGAGCCATCGCAAGATTGCCGAGGCCATTCAACAGATGTGGAAAACCGGGTTGGGGATAGACGTCAAACTGGTCAACATGGAATGGAAAGTCTATCTCGATACCCGGGATAACGGGGATTTTCAGATCGCCCGGGCCGGTTGGGTCGGCGCTACCGATTATGCCGGCTACCTGGACATTTTTCTCAGTAATTCGGGCAACAATGATTCCAATTGGGTCAATGCCGAATTTGACGCATACTATGAACAGGCACAGCGGACTATGGATCCGCAGTTGCGCATCGAGACCATCCAACGGGCTGAAGCCATTCTCTTGAAGGAAATGCCCCTGGCCCCCATCTACCATTACCAGCGCAATTACCTGGTGGATACCAGGGTAAGGAACTGGTACGACAACGTTATCGATAGTCGACCCTTGAAGTTCGTTTATTTGCAGGAAGGGGGGGAAGCGCCCAAGGGCGCGAATGAGGAATGAGGAATGGGGGAGAAGGAGGAAACAACGGATTTCACGGATGAGCACGGATCCCGCTTCGCCCAAGGGCTACCATGCTTCGCCTAAACCGTGCTTCGCAACGCTACGCAGGTCAAGAGGCTT
>JAABVD010000362.1:1589-2063 GCA_014529615.1 Opitutia bacterium | reverse complement strand
GGAGAAGGAATGGAACATGGATCCCGCTTCGCCCAAGGGCTACGGCAGGACAGGTTGCACAGGATGGACAGGATTTGGAAAAGACTCTCGCCAAGAGCGCAAAGCAACGCAAAGAAATGCCTGGAGTAGGCCTTCGCAATTTGGGCTAGAGTTCATCCAGGGGAACCCTTTCCACTATGCCCCTAAATGATTTCCCATCACTCCCCCCTTGAGGGGGAGTCGGCAAGACAAGGGCGCCAGCCCGCAGTCGCGCCGGTGGGGGGAAGCGCGCCAAGGCACGCGAATTAGGAGGGGGAAAGGCACAGGGGCACAAAGTGAGGGAGAAGATAGGCTGGAACAATAACGGAGGGCGGACATTCCTGTCCGCCATTTAACCCGCATATCTCAAAAAATTCGTCGCGAGCGACCGGAGATCGAGTGCTGGTGTGGGTTTCGCGCCGATGAGCGGGTGAAGCTGGGCCTGTCCGGCCGTAG
>JAABVD010000362.1:0-1570 GCA_014529615.1 Opitutia bacterium | reverse complement strand
GTGCCGGCCTTGTCACGCCGTAATACATGAAGGCGGAGATTCCGGAGCGCAGTAGAAGATTTGTGAGATATGCGGGTTAACCCCATTCCAAATCCTGTCCATCCTGTTCAACTTGTCCTGCCGTAGCCTTCAGGCGAAGCGGGATCCATGTAACCTTTCCTGCCGTAGCCTCTTGACCTGCGCTGTGCCTTGCGAAGCACGGTTTGGGTGAATCAGGATCCGTGGTTTATCCCCAATTCCTCCGCGATTTCCTCCAGGGGATAGGTGACCATTTCGGACAGGGTGGGGTGATACCAGGGCGCTTGCAGCAAATCCGCCACGTTGGCTTTGAGGCTGATGGCTACGGAAAAGATGTGGATCAATTCCCCGGCGTCCTTCCCCACGATTTCGGCCCCGAGAATTCCGCCCGAACGATCGGCCCAGACTTTGGCATAGCCGTGCTTGGCCTCCATGAGGATGGACTTTCCATGGTCGTCCCAGGGATATTCGGCGCTGACGTAATCGACGCCTTCAGCCTCAAGGGTTGCGCCATTCTTTCCAGCCAGAGCAATTTGGGGGTCGGTAAATATTACCCCGAGAAAGTCCCAATCGGATGGATCCCGCGTCTTTTGGCCCGTGGCGTGTCGGGCTGCGGCCTCGCCTTGAATAATGGCGACGTGGACGATTTTTTCCGGTCCGGCCACGTCGCCTGCGGCATAGATATTCGGATTGTCCGTTTGGTTGTAGGGACCGGTTCTTATGTAGCCGTTTCTTTTCAATTTCACCCCAGCGGAACCGAGTTTCAAACCCTGGGTGTCGGGGGACCGACCGAGGGCATTGAACAAATGTTTTGCTCGGCGAATAAAGCGTTTTCCATCCGACTCGAAATCCACTTCGTACCCCTCTTCGGTTTGCCGGATCCGGGCAATTTGGCTACCGGTAATGAGGTCGATTCCTTCCTGGCGAAATACCTTTTCCATAATGGTGGCCGCCTGGTGCGAGATTTCTTTTAAAATGTGGGGGCTGCGCTGGATCTGGGTCACCTTCGATCCTATGCGATTCAGGTATTGGCTCAGTTCGCAAGCCACAATCCCGCCGCCAAGAACAAGGACCGATTCGGGCAGGAAATCCAATTCCAGCACATCGTCGCTGGTCCACACACCATCGAGTTCCCGTAGTCTGGGGATGGGGGGGACTTGGACGACAGAGCCGGTGGAGATGAGGATTTTGTCCGCTGTCAACAGACGTCCGTCATCGAGTCGAATGGAATTCAAACCGGTAAACTCGGCCCGGTTGCGAAAGAGGGTAAACCGGTTGCTCTCCAACTGTTCTGCCCGATAATCGGCAAATTCTCCGATGGTATCGACCTTTCTCCGGTGCAGTTTGGTCATGTCCACCCTGGCCTCCGGAATATGGAGACCAAAGAGGGATCCGCGCTGGGCGTTGTGTAGGATTTCAGCCGAATACAACAGGGTCTTCGAGGGCATACAACCCCTCAGGATGCACAGTCCGCCCAGTTGTTCGCTGCCGTCCACAATAGCCACCCTGTCCACCGCCTCCCGCGCCGTCCGGGCCGCGGCGTATCCGGCGC
>JAABVD010000361.1:2168-3717 GCA_014529615.1 Opitutia bacterium | reverse complement strand
TCTTTTCAGATTAAGGTGTTATGGGATGCCGTGCGGATTGACATTCCACTGCTTCTTGAAACGGTTGAGGTTATTCTAATAAACCTTTCTTTGGATTGATTATTACCTAACCGAATGAAGCGCCATTCTCTTTTTAATCTGGCCCTTGTTTTGGCGGTATCCTGCTCACCTCTGACTGCCGGGAACGAGAACTACTTTCCCTTCGGAGGAGTGCCGAAAGAGCGCCCCGACATCGAGTTGAGTCCCGCCATGGAGCGGATTTATGCCAACTACCCGGCGGTTCAGCCGGAGTTCAATGAACTCTTCACGAATTTCAAGTATACGCCGATTACCGGACTGGACTACAACAACGGCGACGGTACAATTTCACGCAGGGATCCGAGCAAGGTGGTCCGAGCCAAGGGAAAATACTACGTCTGGTATACCTGCCGCCGCACCGAATCGGCTCCCAGAGGCCCTGAGGGCGGCAATGAGCGCTTTCCATCTTATGACTGGGATCTTGCCTAGATCTGGTATGCCACGAGCGAGGATGGGTTTCATTGGGAAGAGCAGGGCGTAGCCGTGCGTCGACCGGAGAAACCGATTGCCGGATGGCGTTCCGTCAGTACGCCCGATGTATTGTTCTGGAAGGGCAGGTATTACCTCTATTATCAGGCCTTTTTGGAAATGCCGGGATTGCGTGGCGACTATTGTCCCGTGTCGGCTTCGGTGGCCGACTCGCCGGATGGACCTTGGACACCGGCCAACAGGATTATCGTCGATAACGGACCGGAAGGAACCTGGGACCAGAACAACATACATGATCCCTATCCGATCTACTACAAAGGCAAAATCTACCTCTACTTCAAATCCGAAATGGGAGGCCGCCCGAAGGCGCCCATGCAGGGTTTGGCTATCAGTGACCATCCCTTGGGTCCTTTTGAAAAGTATCCCCTCAATCCCGTCATCAACTCCGGTCATGAGACCGGGCTGTTTCCCTTCAAGGAGGGGATTGCGGCGCTGGTGGGACGGCACGGTCACGAGCACAACACGATTCAGTATGCCCCCGATGGTGTGAACTTCGAGATCGCTTCGATTACGGATGTCCTACCCATAGCGCCAGGTCCCTATGCGCCGGACGCTTTCACTGAATCCGGCGTTGGCCGGGGTATCTCCTGGGGGCTTTCTCATTTCAGGAGCCTGGGAGGCAGAGGCAAAAGCCACAGCATGCTCACCCGCTTCGATTGTGACCTGAGTCTCGATGTGGAGGACCCCGCCTTCAAGGAGACCGACACTTTCTTTAGCCCGGATGTCTATTACCAATTTTCCTTGAACGAGAAACAAAAGGCAGCCATTCAAAAGCGAATGAAGCAGGCCGAGTAAATTCTCCCTTACAATTCTTGGTTATGAAGGCAGCAATTTACGAAGGAAACAGAACCATCGGAGTCGGAACCAGCAGGCCGATTCCTCCCGCTAGAGGTGAAGTGCGGCTGGACGTTGCCTATTGCGGAATCTGTGGAACGGACCTCCACATCTTTCATGGGCATATGGACCAGCGGGTCAGCACACC
>JAABVD010000361.1:0-2101 GCA_014529615.1 Opitutia bacterium | reverse complement strand
TGAAATTCGGGGAGCCTTCCCATTTCGACAAGGGCAATCCCCATGTGGGCAAAAACCTCAAGTTCATAGGCATCGATTTGCCGGGCGGCATGCAGCGGTCCTGGACGGTACCCGCCTATACGCTGCATCGACTTCCGGGCCAATTGAGCTTGGAACACGGAGCCCTGATCGAGCCGGCTGCAGTAGCTTGCCACGACGTGCGTTTAGGGGAAGTGCAGACAGATGAGACTTGTGTGGTCATCGGAGGAGGTCCCATCGGATTACTCATTGCCCTGGTGGCCAAGGTGAAGGGAGCCCAGGTCGTTCTTTCCGAAGTCAACGACTCTCGCCTGGAGCTGGCGGCCTCCCTTGGACTGAGAGCCGTCAATCCCTTGAAAGAAAACCTGGTCGAAGCAGTGCGCTCGGCTACCGATGGCGCCATGGCCGATTGTGTCTTTGAAGTATCCGGATCGGCGCCCGGAGTCGAGGTGATGACGGAATTGCCCAACGTGCGTGGCCGCATCGTCATGGTAGCGATTCACCCTGAACCTCGCCCGGTGAACCTCTTCAAGTTTTTCTGGTCGGAGCTGAAACTCATCGGCGCCCGCCTCTACGAGGAACAGGACTTCGACGAAGCCATTGAACTGGCGGCCTCCGGGCAACTGCACTTGGACCGATTGATCACACGGATCAATGCCATCGAAGAGGTGCAACAAACCTTTGAAACCATCGAGGCCAATCCGGACGGCATCAAATATCTAATCGATTGTGCCTCTTGAATTCTATCAGGAATGAGTGTCTTGAACGCATTTGATCTATCTGACAAAACAGCCCTTGTCACGGGCTGCAAACGAGGCATCGGCAAAGCCATGGCTGAGGCCCTGGCTGAAGCGGGAGCCGACATAATCGGCGTGTCCGCCTCTTTGGAAAGTTCGGGGAGTGAAGTGGAAGCCTCCATTACTTCCCTGGGGCGCTCCTTCAGTGGATACGCCTGCGATTTTTCCGATCGGGAAGCCGTTTACCGTTTCGTGGAAACGGTGAAACAAAACCATTCCAGGATCGACATCCTGGTAAACAACGCCGGCACCATTCTGCGAACGCCGGCGGCCGAGCATTCCGATGAATATTGGGACAAAGTCATGGAGGTAAATTTGAACGCTCAGTTCGTGCTTTCGCGGGAGTTTGGCAAGGACATGATCGAACGAGGCACCGGAAAGATTATTTTTACCGCTTCCCTGTTGACCTTCCAGGGAGGTATCACCGTTCCCGGCTATGCCGCCAGTAAAGGTGGGATTGGTCAATTGACCATGGCTTTGGCCAACGAATGGGCCGGAAAGGGCGTGAATGTGAATGCTATTGCTCCCGGCTACATCGCAACCGACAACACCGAGGCCTTGCGCAACGACCCGGTTCGCCAGGAACAGATATTGGCTCGCATCCCCGCCGGGCGTTGGGGCAAACCGGAAGACTTCAAAGGACCTGTGGTTTTTCTCGCTTCAGAGGCGGCCAATTACGTGCATGGAGCCATCCTGCTGGTCGATGGCGGTTGGATGGGACGCTGAACCTCATTAGTTGAAAGGAATATCATGAAGAGACTTAGCCTGTATTGTTTAACCCTTGGCACGTTCTTGCTCGCGGCCGGAACCGTATTGCCGGGAACGGAAAAGAACTATTCCGAGGAGCTATACGATCATCTCGGGATCACGAACCCCGATTACCTGAGCGCTGCTTCCAAGCGGGCCCTGCAATGGCCGGAACGCTCCAATGAATGGTTCATTCAATTCAGAACCTATGATTTGAAAGGAGATTTTGCTTATGAGGAAGGGGTGGTCCGACGTGATCCGAGCGCCATGATCAGAGTCGATGGCAGGTACTTCGTCTGGTACTCACGGAGCACAGGCGAGACGCAGGGTTTCGATGGCGATATTGAAAATGAAAAGGTGTTCCCCTGGGACCGTTGTGATATTTGGTATGCCACTTCCGAGGATGGCATTACCTGGAAAGAAGAGGGCATGGCAGTCCCGCGTGGGAAAAAAGGCGCTTTTGACGATCGCTCGGTCTTCACCACTGAGATCATGGTTCACGAGGGGAAATACTACCTCTGCTACCAGACGGTGAAATC
>JAABVD010000046.1:10045-22160 GCA_014529615.1 Opitutia bacterium | reverse complement strand
GAAGCGTTTGACTACCAGGTGTTTTAACTCCAGCAGCATGAGGGCCGAGGCCAACTCGGGCGATGTTTTGCCGGTAAGGTCGATCAGCCGGTCCATATCCAGTATTTCTCCGCCCTGGAAATGTCCCAGGATTTCCTGCTCTTCTTCGGACAACTCCGGCCCCGGAAGCGTCGGTCCTGTCGCATCGGAAGTCTGGCTGTTCCCGATCAAATATCCGAGCTCTTCCGCCACGTCGGAAGGTTCCGACAACAGTACCGCCCCTTCCCGGATCAATTGATGACAACCGCGGCTGGTGGCTTGGTCGATACGTCCGGGAACGGCAAATACGGTGCGGCCCTGCTCAGCCGCAAAACGGGCCGAAATCATACTCCCTCCACTGAGGTTGGACTCCACTACGACCAAGGCCTGGCACATGCCGCTGATAATGCGGTTGCGCATGGGAAAGGTCTGCCGGTCGGCCCGGCGGCCAAAGGGGAATTCACTCAAAACCGCCCCGGTCCGGGCAATCCGCTTGTACAATTCAAAATTCTCGGGAGGATAGACGATATCCATCCCGCAGCCCATCACCGACACCGTTTTCCCTTCCGCCTCCAAGGCCCCTTTATGGGCTTCGGTGTCCACCCCGCGAGCCCCGCCACTGACCACGCAAAACCCGGTTTGGGCCAGCTCTCGTCCCAGTTTCCGCGCCACGCGCCGTCCATAAACGGTGGTGGTTCGGCTTCCCACAATGGCCACGGCCGGGCCATCGAGAGTATAGTCTCCACGCCAATACAATCCGATCGGAGGATCATAAATTTCCCTTAACAAAGGGGGGTATTGGTCCGATTCCGCCACCACAAAACGAGTGTCCGATTTTTCCATCCTCTCGCATTGCTTCCGCAAATCGAAGTGATCCTCCCAGCCCCGCAAAATATTCACGATCTTATGGCCTACTCCTCGGACGGACCTGAGTTGATTTGCCGGGGCAGTGAAAATGGCAAGGGGATCCCCGTTGAAAGCGTCCATCAATCTGCGCAGGGTTATGGGACCGATTTCGGGTAGACCATTCAGGACGAGGAATGCCTGTTTGCGGGACAGCGGCGACATGGGGGATAATTGAGGGTCGACAGTTTGCAGACCGCTCCAACTAAAGGAAATCCAAAATGCCGGTGGCTTTTGCCGCCACCTGCCCCTTTGCACGGGCCAGACGGTCCGCCGCCCAACCATGCCAAGCTACCCCTTGGCATACCGCCTTGGCAAAATCTTCTCCCGGCAGGGCGATACGTCCCCCCACCAGGCCGGCCAAGAGGTCACCGCTTCCACCGCGCGACAAAACCGGTCCGCCATAGAGGCTATGGATCACCGAACGGCCTTGCACGATCCGGGTGGGAGAACCCTTCAGGCAGACGGTCAGATGGTGGGACCGGGCAAATTCCATTACTTCCGATGGGTCCGCCAGATCCCCCGGAGACCGCTTGGAGAGACGGATAAACTCCCCCGCGTGCGGGGTCAGGACACAACGACGACCACCCCAATCCCGGCTCACGATGGAGGGTTGCAAGGCATCGGCATCCAAAAGAACCGGTTGGTCGGACAGGTCGAGAATTTCTTTAATGAAGGCCTCGGTCTCCCGGCCCGTTCCCATGCCCGGACCTATGACCCAGCCGGTGGCCCGGGAAACCAGGGGGATGACCCGCTTCATCCCCTCCAGGGCCAGCCCGCCGTCCGCCGGGTTCTGGGGCAGGGCTACCCACATGGCTTCCGGGGACTTTGCCGCCGCCTCCGCCGCTATGCTCTCGGGCACAAATGCCGTAACCAACCCGACCCCGCTCATGAGCGCCGCCCGTACCGTCATCAGAATGGCCCCCGGCATGTTGGCGGAACCCCCCACCACAAAGAGATGCCCGAAGGTCTTTTTGTGCGCCTGCGAATCCCTTGAGACCCGGCGAAATTTCAAGACGCCCCCGGTCAGAACACCGGTGGCGGTATTGGCCGGGACATCCCCGTCAAAAAACCCCAGATCCAAATAGCGAATGCGGCCTGTCCTCGACCGGTTTGCAGCCTCAAAAAGCGGACGCTTCGCAATGCCGGTGGCGTAAGTAAAATCCACCTTGAAGGCCAAGTCATCCGAGTTGTCTCCCAGGCCGCTGGGAACATCGACGGCCGCTCGCAATGCAATTGCCTTCATCCCGTTTACCACTTCGACCAATTCCCGAACGGGACTTCGCAAAGGCGGACGAAACTGCATGCCCAATACCCCATCCAGGCACAGGTCGATTTGGGCGCCTCCGATCAAGGCCCTGATTTGAGAATCTATGGATCGGGCATTCCCCTTCCTCAAGGAGGCGAAGGAAAGGCGGGAAGAATGGGCCGCTTGCAAATCATCCAGACAGCGCCGCACCAAGGGCCTCACTCCCGTCAGACCCAAGGGAAATACCAGAAATGCGCGCATTGCCCCAAAACGGTTCAGGATATGCCTCAGGGCAATGATGGCGTCTCCCCCATTGTGGCCCTTGCCCACCAATACCAGCGCTGCCTCGGGGGCCCGTTTTCCCATGCACTCCGGAATATCCAAATTGAGGGAATCCGCCAAAGCCGAACCGGCCCGGTTCATGGCTTCCCATTGCCGTTCGGAGTCCTTACCCAATATCGTCTCCTCCCATTCCCGCGATTGAGCACAGGAAAGGATGGGGTGGATGTAATCGGTCTTCACCACCATGGCGGACTCAGGGTTGCTCTTTCACGAGTATGGCTACCGCTATGGCAACCGTTTTGGTATGGGAGAGGGTGATGCGCACATCGGTCGCATCCAGGGCGCGCAAAAGGGTTTTCCCCTGCTCATCGAGTCGAACCAGAGGCTGCATGCCGGGATCATGGTAGATGCCACACGATTTCCAGCCAAACAATTTTCCGATCCCGGTGGAAAATACTTTCGAGACCGCTTCCTTGGCGGCGAATCGGGCTGCCAAGTGAGGGAAGGGGTCGGATTTTCCGAAACAATATTCCCGCTCCTCCTCGGTAAACACCCGCTTGAGGAAGCGCTCCTTGCGGCGTTGGCAAACCTTGGCCACCCGATCCACTTCGATGACATCGGCGCCGACGTTCAAAACGGTTCCACCCCGGGGAAATCGCAAGGCCAACCCGGCCAAGCCAGCCTCAGCCTCCGACATTCATCAACCTCCTCATTTCCCTGACCGCCTCTTTCACCCCCGTCAGTAACGACCGGCTCACGATGCTGTGCCCAATATTGAGTTCATGAAGGTGGGGCAGCGTCCTCACTTCGGAAATATTTACGTAGTTGATGCCGTGCCCGGCGTTGATGGTGAGTCCCAAACCATGGCCCAATTCAGCCCCTTCCCGAAGTCTTGCAATCTCATGCTTCCTCTCAACCGAAAAATAGGAATTGGCGTATGTGCCCGTGTGCATTTCGATCACGGGAGCGCCCAATTCCGCCGCCATCCGGATTTGCGCGGGGTCGGGATCGATAAACAGACTGACCACGATACCTGCGCCTTGAAGGGGGCCGATCACCTCTGCAACCCGCTCCCGCGCCTGGACGATATCGAGGCCGCCCTCCGTGGTCACCTCCCGCCGGTTTTCCGGGACGATGCAGACGTAATTGGGCTTGAGGGCCAGGGCAAAATCGAGCATGGCCGCGGTAGGGGCCATTTCCAGGTTAAGGGGTATACGCAAAACCTCGCCCAAGCGCTCCACATCCCGATCCTGGATGTGCCGCCGATCCTCCCGCAGGTGGACCGTAATGCTGTCCGCCCCGGCCAGTTCGCATTGCTGGGCAAAAAATACCGGGTCGGGTTCAATGATGCCACCAGCAGTCATCCGGAAATCTCTGTAACGAGCCTGGCGAACCGTGGCACAATGGTCGATATTTACTCCGAGCAGTATTTCCTGATGAGGCATGGAAGAAGGAAATAGGACTTAACCTAGTCTGAGCAAGATTACATATCATTTCCCCAATTTTTCGGGAGAGAGATCACGATCAGGATTGAGAGCCAACCTGTCCTGCTGCAGCCTTCTGGCGAAGCGGGATCCGTGCCCATCCGTGAAATCCGTGGTTTTTCCCTCCCCCTTCCAATTACCCATTCCTCATTCGCCGAAGGCTTTCAGCGCCTCCTTGCCGAAGCGTTCAACCGCTTGCAGGGTCTCGAGCACGTCGTCCCAGGTCGTATTGTGATTGATGATGCAGAGTCTCAGGGAGAATTTCCGGCGCAACGACGTCGATGAAATGAACGCGGAGTTGTTCCAAAAGATTTGGGCAAGCACGCTTCGGTTGATTTGCTCCAGCGCCGTCTCCTCCAACGCGGCATCGTCAGGATTGATCCGAAAACACACTATTCCAAGTGTAACGGGATGGGTGACTTCAAGGGTCGGGCTGCCTTGGATGTAGGCCTCGGCCTGCACGGCTAACTCCATGGCATTGGCCACGGCGCGGCGGAAGGCGGCCACCCCGAACATCTGAATCGACATCCAAACCTTCAAGGCACGAAAAGAACGGCTCAGTTGCAGGCCCCGGTCAGAGAAATTGGGGTGATTCGTGCCCCATTGGGTATCCTGAAGCATGTTGTGGCGAAACCCGAATGCGGCCTCCAGCGTTTGGATGTCCCGAACCAGGAGGCATCCCGCCTCGTAGGGTTGGAACAACCACTTGTGCGCGTCCAGCCCAATCGAATCGGCGCGCTCGATTCCGCGCAAGAGCCGTTTGCCCGCTTCGGTCAAGGCGGCGAACCCCCCGTAGGCGGCATCCACATGGAACCAGATGCCTTCCTCCGAGCAGAACTGCGCCATTTCCTCAAGCGGGTCGATGGCTCCCGTGCTGCCAGCCCCGGCATTGGCGCAGATCGCCACCGGACTGTATCCACCTGCACGGTCCTCCAACACCGAGGCCTTCAGAGCCTCCATATCCAGGCGAAAACTCCTGTCGCTCGGGATCGTTCGGATGCACTCCCTGCGAATGCCGACGATGTTTGCCGCTCGCAGTAATGCCGTATGACTCTGATCGCTCATGTAGACTGTTCCGCGCTCGGGATGGCCGGCCGCTTCCCTGGCCGCAACGAACGCGTCCAGACTTGCCGAGGAACCTCCACTCGTGAACAACCCGCCCGCGCCCTCCGGATACCCCAGCCAGCGTCGAATCCAGTCAATCACTACCAGCTCAAGCTGGCTCGGACCGCTGGCGACCAACCAAGTGCAAGCATTGATGTTGTAGCCGGCAGCCATGAATTCAGCCAATATGCCTGGCCAGGTGGGTGAAGATGGAATAAACCCAAAGGACCGGGGGTGATCGAGACGTAGCGTCCATGGCAGGATATCCCGAGCGGCTCTCTCGAGCACCTCCTGGCCCGGCCGCCCCTTCTCAGGCGGATCCTCCTTCAGATCATCGATCAGTCCCTGCCGAAATTCCCCGTCCCAAGCCATTTCCCCAGGCAGGGACTCGATTCGATTGACAACGAGTTCGGCGGCTTGACGAGCAAGATCGAGCATCAGTTTCGGCGGCATCCGCAGCCCCTCGATCGCCTCATCGCGGCTGCCTGGAACCGCATCCTGCCCTGGCTTGGACACCGATGCAGACTCTGGCTTACTATCTTGGCTCATAAAGGATTGGTCATAGGTGTGAGACGTATCGAATCAACTTGGGTTGTAAAAGGTCAATACCTGGTCGAGCCCGGTAGCCTTCCGTATTCAATTGCCTGAACGCTGCGATTTAGCCCGAATCCGAATCAAATGGGAAGTTTCCCCTATTTTGGTTGTGCTTGGTTGCGGAGGTTGATGGTTCCTTGTGGAGAGAGCCCATGGGGCAAGCGGAACCCGTAATGAGTTTGAAGTGCTTTTTGGCAAACTCTCCTGGAGTTAGCAAGCCCAAGGACCAATCGGGCCGAAGATGGAAATTGCCGGCCCCATCAAGAGGCGGGACCTGACGTCTCTTTGTCTCAATTCCCCCTCCCGTCGGGGTCAATCCTTGCAATCTTGACGTCGCTTGCGATGTTGAGATTCCAGGTTTGACCCCTTCGAATGTAAACGGCCTGAACGTCTGTCCTGCAGCCGCTTAACCAAGCGCCATTCCAGGTTTGCCCCCTTCAGACGCGCAAGTTGCGCAGGCGCAGAGAGTTCAAAACGACCGAGATCGACGATGCGGTCATGGCGAAGGCCGCGAACATGGGGCTGATGAGGATGCCCAAGAAAGGATAGAGCAAACCGGCCGCCACGGGCACGCCGGAGCCGTTGTAGGCCAGGGCAAAGAACAGATTCTGCCGAATGTTGCGCATGGTGGCACGTGCAAGCCGTCTGGCCCGGACGATACCGTCGAGGTTGCCCTTGACCAGGGTGATGCCGGCGCTCTCGATGGCCACGTCCGCGCCGGTGCCCATGGCGATCCCGACATCAGCCTGGGCCAGCGCGGGCGCGTCGTTGACCCCGTCGCCCGCCATCGCGACCTTTCGCCCCTCGGCCTGCAGTTCCCGGATGAGGAGGGCCTTGTCCTCCGGCAGCGCATCGGCGCGAACATCGTCGATGCCGACACGGGCCGCCACTGCTCTTGCCGTGCGCTCGCTGTCCCCCGTAGCCATGATGATGCGAAAACCGAACTGATGAAGCGCCTTGATAGCGTCAGGGGTAGTGTCCTTCACCGGGTCTGCAACGCTGACCAGGCCGGCAAACCTGCCATCGAGCATTACGAACATCACCGTCTCGCCCGCGGCGCGACGGCGGTTGGCGCTTTCGGCCAGCCCTTCGACCTCGATCCCGAGGTCCTGCACCAGTTTCAAATTGCCGACCGCGACCGTATGACCGTCGACCGTTCCTTTGACCCCCTTGCCGGTCACCGCTTCAAAGTCCGTTGACTCCGCCAGTGCGACGTTACGATCCCCGGCCCCCCGAACAATTGCCTGTGCCAGAGGGTGCTCGGAACCCTTCTCCAAGGTGGCAGCCAGCTTTAATACCGTGACCTCGTCGTAGCCGGCCGCGGGCAGGATGTTCACCAGTTGTGGCTTCCCCTTCGTCAATGTGCCGGTCTTGTCTACGATGAGAGTATCGACCGTTTCGAACCGCTCCAGAGCTTCGGCGTTCTTGATCAGCACCCCCATCTGAGCGCCGCGCCCCGTCGCCGTCATGATCGACATGGGGGTCGCCAGACCCAGGGCGCAGGGACACGCGATTATCAGAACCGCGACAGCCGCAAGCAGCCCGTAGGACAGCGAGGGCGCCGGGCCCCATAATGCCCAGATAATGAACGAGGCGAGCGCGACCAGGATCACCACCGGCACGAACAAGCCCGCCACCTTGTCCGCGTATTGCTGAATCGGTGCGCGGCTCCGTTGCGCGTTTTCCACCATTTCGACGATTTGGCTCAGAACTGTGTCGGCGCCGACTCGCGTGGCCTCCATGATCAGACTGCCGCTGCCGTTGATAGTTGCGCCCGTGAGTGCATCCCTCGTCCTCTTCTCCACGGGAATCGGCTCACCCGTGATCATGCTCTCGTCGACAAAGGAGCGGCCTTCGACCACCAAGCCATCGACCGGCACCTTGTCTCCCGGCCGCACCCTTAGCCGGTCACCGATATGCACCTCGTCGAGTGGGATCTCTTCCTCACTCCCATTGTCGCGTATTACAAGGGCGGTCTTGGCCGCCATTTCGAGAAGCGCGCGGATTGCTTGGCCAGTGCTCTGGCGGGCCCGGAGTTCCATGAGCTGACCCAGAAGCACCAATGTCACGATCACCGCCGCCGCTTCGAAATAAACCCCGACATGGCCCTCCGGGCCGCGGAAGCCGTCGGGAAAGATGCCGGGCGCCAGCACGGCGACCATGCTGTAAAGCCAGGCTGCCATCACTCCCATTCCAACCAGCGAGAACATGTTCAGGTTCATCGTGCGAAACGAGGACCAACCTCGAGCGAGGAATGGCAGGCCACACCACAGCACCACCGGCGTGCCTAAAATCAACTCGGCCCAGAGGGCCCCGCCTTCGCCCAACGCCTCGCGCACCCCACCGAGGCCCAGAATCGGTCCCATGGCGAGGAGCAAAAGCGGAATCGTCAACAACGCGGCGATCCGGAACCGCCGGGTGAAATCCACCAACTCGGGGTTCGGACCCTCCTCGGCCATGGCGGCGGATTCAAGCTCCAGACCCATGCCGCAGACCGGGCAGGAGCCTGGATGGGTCTGGCGCACGCGCGGATGCATTGGGCAGGTGTAGACCGCGCCTGTATGACCGGCCGGAACCGAATCATACTTTCCACCCGCATTCATATCGCAATGCCCTTCCATCCCACAATCATAACGAGAAAGGCGCAGTGAATTGCAAGAGGGGAAGGCGCCCAAGGGCGCTGTCCGCCCGCCTTTCTCCCCTCTCTGAACTCTGCACTCTGCACACTGAACTCTTCTCCAGATCCGTTCCCATCCGTGAAATCCGTGGTTTTTCTTCTCCCTCTCAGCATCTCAGCAACTTAGCATCTTGGAAACTCTCCTCCCCTTCCCAATTCCCATCCTGTATATCCTGTCTATCCATGTTCAATTCCGCGACCCCATGAAACGGTCTCATCCCAATCGGGGGATAAACCCCCTCCTACAGCTTAAAACCATCACTCCACCTCTCCATCACTCCACCTCTCCCCAATTCCTAATTCCTAATTCGCGCCCTTGGGCGCTTCCCGTTTGACCCCTTTTGCCCAGTCCTCAATCATCAGATACCCATGAATAGAAGAGATTTTGCCAAACTATCCACCCTGGGCGCTTTGAGCGCTACGACGCCGGGATTAATATCAACGTTCGCCGCAGGCACAACTTCCGCTTCCCAAAAGTCCGCCAATGACCGGATTCAATTGGCCTTGATCGGAGCCAAGAATCAGGGTGGAAGGATTCTCCTTCCCACCTTGGTGAGCAGCGGGGATTGCCAAGTCGTTGCCATCTGCGACGTGGACGGCACTGTACAATCGGACGCGATTGGGAAAGCTTCCGCTCAATACGCGGAGCAATATGGAAAAACCAGGTACGAAGGGATAAAAGGGGTTGGGGATTTCAGGGATATTGTGGCCCGGGACGATAATGAGGCGGTGGTGATCGACACTCCCGATCATTGGCATGTGCCCATGGCCAAGGCTGCAATCCTGGCCGGAAAGGACGTTTACGTGGAAAAGCCGCTATCGCTGCATATTGAGGAAGGCCGGGAACTGGTTGAACTGGCCATGACCCAGGAAAAGATGGTTCAAGTGGGCAGTCAGCAACGATCCGACGAGCGGTTTGTAATCGCCTCCGAAATAGTGCGGAACGGTTTGATTGGAGAGGTGAAGCATGTTGAGGTTGCGATTAAAACGCGTTCGGGGAGCGCCGAGACCTGGGAGGCAGAACCTGTGCCGCCCCAGCTCAATTACAACATGTGGCTTGGGCCCGCTCCTTGGAGTGACTATCATTCTGAGCGTGTTCACTACAACTTCCGGTTCGTTCCGGAGATTTCAGGAGGTGAGATTGCCAATTGGGGCGCTCATTATCTGGATACGGCGCAATCCGGAATAGGCACCGACCATACCGGGCCGGTAATGGTTCGAGGTATGGGAGAAAGAAATCCCGTTGGTTCCAGGCATACCTCGTTCTTTGATATCGACGTAGACTTCGAGTATGCCAGCGGGGTTACCATGCACCTGAAGAGTGGGAAAAATGGCGTAACCTTTTTTGGCACTGAAGGTCAGCTATACGTGAACCGTGGTGAACTCCACACGACACCGAAAGACCTTATTCGCAGGCATTCCAAGGATTTGCCCATCTCCATGCGTCATACAAAGGGGGGGCACTTGCAAAACTGGTTTGATTGCATACGCACTCGGAAATCAAAACAGCTCCATGCCGGAGTAGAAATTGGGCACCGGTCCGCGACCTTATGTCACCTGTCAAACATTGCCATTGAGTTGAAGCGTCCCCTGAAATGGGATCCCGTTGGTGAGAGTTTCGTCCAGGATGCACATGCCAACGCGTTGAGAAATCGACCGTCACGGGAAGATTGGGCAGTGTGAATGAAAAGAGTCTAAAGGCTAATGAATTAGGAGGAATGAACCACGGATAAAGCGCCCAAGGGCGCCTCCTTCCAATCGGGGGATAAACCCCCTCCTACAGCTTAAAACCACCACTCCACCACTCCATCTCTCCATTTCCCCATCATTCCTAATTCGCGCCCTAGGGCGTTGTCCGCCTTCCGTTCTCCCCTCTCTGAACTCTGCACTCTTCTCCCCATTCGTGGTTAAAACTTTCTTCTGGATTAGGTCTCGAAAAGATCGCCAAGTTCGTTAAGATTTCGGATGCCTTTGTGCCTTTGTGCCTTTGTGCCTCCTAATTCCTAATTCGCGCGCCCCAGCGCGCATTCCCTCCCCTTATTAAAGACATGCGGGCTAGTTCCTCCAGTATGTTCCGCCAAAGTAATGATAGGTTTCCCCGTCGTCCGATCCAATTGTTTGAAAGCGGAATGCGCTGCAATCATTGATGGTGCCGCACACTGCGAAATAGGCGTCCCCGAAGAAACTCCCAGGGGAGGGGGAACACGAGCCCTCCAGCTCGAATGATACAGTGAAAAGGTTGCGCTCGGGATAGAGAATCCGAACTTTCCCGGTTACGGTGCAATCATCCGAGTCCTCGTCGATGATCGTTCCATCGGAATTAATCTCAATAGTGCTTACCGGCACATCGTCATCGCCATATGCCGTCCAGGTTCCAGCCACCAAATCCAATGACGAATGAATCTCGTTAAGGACCTGATCGTATTCCAAGTCGAATTCCACCTCTTTACCAGAGCTGTCATTAATGGAAAAGTTGAGAGATCGCCCTTTAATGATATCACCCGTAAGCAGAATTTCCTCGGAAATCAGCCGTTGGCTATCACTATTTACGCCAATATAACTATAGAAATATTGGGGATCCCCTATGCCAATGGCGTAGTCTCCAAAAAACAGGTGTTGGTTACCGAATATATCTTCTGAAAACCCAACCATGGAACCGTGGTTCAGAACCACTTCCTGCTCCAAGGTGGGGGTGTATTTTAAATAAATTCCATTTTCCGGAGGGGCTTGAACAATCTCGTAGAACTCGATTTGTGCAAGGCCGGTTTTCCCTCCTGCTCCTTCAACAATTGCCGAGAAGCTCTTTCCCGGGGGAAGCTCCAATAGGATCCCGGATTCATTGGGATGCTCAATAAATTCAGGGAAAAGTTCCTCGATTTCGCCATCATTCCAGTCTCTGTAGTTATCATTGCTGGCCTGAATTCCGTTGGATTCCGGAGGAAGTTCCAAAAATGTCACCATCGGATCCTCCAACACATTCCCGGTGAAGTCGGCAGGCATTTTATCTGCCAGTGAAGGACCGCGCGCCACTACAAGAACTTTCATAGGATAGTCGCCGGTGGTGATGGCCGATCCAATCAACCTTTCATGCCCGACTCCAACCCAGGCGCGATTGGATAGATTGAGCAGTCTGCCCGGATCGTTGGCGAACGTGGCGCATCCCATCAGGATAGGTACGGCTAATGTAAAAACTCTCATATTTTCCATTTCAACTCAGGCCACGGCAGGGGCCGGGTTGTTATCAAGTTTTAAGTGTAATCAGACACCAAACTTCCTACGGAGTCAAATGAGACTCCTGCCGGACTGTTTTCATGAGGGTTGCAGGGTGAGGCGCCCAAGGGCGCAAATTAGGAGGGAGAGGGGAATGCGCCAAAGGAGCGAATTAGGAATGAGGGAGAGAGATCACGATCAGGATCACGATCAAGATCAGGATTAAGAGCCATCCATGCCATTCCACCTCTCCATTTCTCCCCCAAATCCTAATTCCTAATTCTTAATTCCTAATTCGCGCCCTTGGGCGCTGTCCGCCCGCCTCTTCTCCCCTCTCTGAACTCTGCAGTCTGCACACTGAACTCTTCTCCAGATCCGTGCTAATCCATCACTCCACCCTTGAGGGGGAGTCGGCAAGACAAGGGCGCTAGCCCGCGGTCGCGCCGGTGGGGGGCGGGCCTCAGCCCTTAAGTTGTAGTTAATCCTCCCCTCTCAGCATCTCGGCACCTCAGAAACTCTATTCAATTCCTGATTCCCAAATCCTGTCCATCTTGTCTATCCATGTTCAATTCTCCGACCCCATGAAACGGTCTC
>JAABVD010000046.1:3448-9741 GCA_014529615.1 Opitutia bacterium | reverse complement strand
ATTCTCCGACCCCATGAAACGGTCTCATCCCAATCGGGGGATAAACCCCCTCCTACAGCTTAAAACCATCACTCCACCACTCCATCTCTCCATTTCCCCATTTCCCCCCCATTCCTAATTCCTAATTCCTAATTCCTAATTCGCGCCCTTGGGCGCTGTCCCGGTACAGGGGATTTGACTCAGGAGGCTTGACCCAGGGTTGCAGCCGGTTGGATGTCAACGGTAAGCCGATGCCTGTCCCTCGACAACTTGCGAAAGTCACACTCCACCTGGATTCCATGCCAAAATTGGTCTGACTGACCAAAGAAGGCGCCAAAACGAATGGACATGGCCGGGGTAATCGACCGCCTTCCATGCACTATTTCGTTGATCGCACGCGGAGCTACCCCGATTGCGCGCGCCATGGCATTTTGTGAAATCCCCATCGGTTTGAGGTACTCCTCGAGCAGAATCTCACCGGGTGTGATGGGCTCATTCATGCCCATATCCTATAACGTCATAGGTTATGATCAATGATAATCTACGATCGCAACCTCTTCCGGTCCCGAATCCGTCCACCTGAAGATAATGCGCCATTGGTCATTGATGCGAATAGAATAATAGCCCGAAAGTCGGCCTTTCAGGGCTTTGAGGCGGTTTCCGGGTGGGACGGTAAGGTCAAAGAGGGTTCCAGCTTGATTCATCTGTATCAATTTCCGTAGCGCGACCCGCGATATGGAGGTAAAGCGGCGGTTGCTTTCCAACTCGAATAGTTCCTCGGTGTTCTTATCCGCAAATGATCGAATCGTGGCCAATGCTCATTCCTTAAATTGCTCTGATCCAAGTGTCAACCTTACCGCCCTCTCGGTGGTGGAACGGTATTGGTGGACGCCTACTGAAGCCTGCCAGCAAGCCGGGCTGCCCTATCCAAGCTTGATCCTGATCTCTCTCCCCATTCCTAATTCCCCATTCCTAGTTCCTGATTCTTCAGCCTTAAACCTTCTCCCTGCCTTCCCCAAAGCCAATCTTTCCACTTGCCAACCTCCAAACGTAAACATTCCAAATTCCTCATTCCTAATACCTAATTGGCGCCAACGGCGCCTCTTCTCCCCTCTCTGAACTCTGCACTCTCCACCCTTGAGGGGGAGTCGGCAAGACAAGGGCGCCAGACCGCGGTCGCGCCGGTGGGGGGCGGGCGTCAGCCCTTCCTCCGTGGTTTTTCTTCTCCCACTCAGCACCTCAGAAACTTAGCATTTCAGAACCATTGTAGGAGCGGCTTTACGCCGCGATCCCACGAAACAGCCTCATCCCAATCGGGGGATAAAGCCGATCCTACAGTGATCCTCAACCCGCCAACAAAAAATAAGAAAAATAGCCACAAAAGAACGCAAAAGGCGCAAAAACAAACTTTCCCCTCTCAGCATCTCAGCAACTCAGAAACCCTCCCCCTCTTTGCGTTGCTTTGCGTTCTTGGCGAGAGTCCTTCCTCAGCACCTCGGCACCTCAGAAACTCTATTCAATTCCTGATTCCCCCTGCCTTCCCTCTCCCCTTTGTGCCTTTGTGCCCCTATGCCCTTGTGCCATACTCCCTCTTCATTCACACTTTTCGACGATCCGGGCAATGGAGACCTGAGTTGCAACCTGTTTTCTAAAATTAAACCTCCTCCAAATATCACTCCCCCTACTGCGGACAGGAAGGCTTTAGCCGAGTTAATGGACCGGCGCAATCAACTGAGCGATGTCCTGGGTCAGGAGAAGAATCGCTTAGGCGAGAATCATCCATCAGTAGAAGCTTCCATCCACCGCAGTCTCACGTTCCTTCAAGAGGAAATCGAAGACATCGACCAGGCCATAAAAGGGGTCCTGGCCAAAAACCAGCAAATGAGTAGCCAAGACCGACTTTTCCAATCGGTCCACGGGATTGAAGAGGTAACCTCCTGGACCATCCTCGCCTACCTCGGTGATATCTCGCAGTTCAAACGCAACCAATTGGTAGCCTTTTCCGGCGTGGCGCCCTCTGGCAAAGACACCGGGGAGAGAATCGGCAAGCGCAAAATTCGGGGAAGAAAAGCCATAGTTCGCAGGTCGATTTACATGGCCGCCAAATGCGCCGCCACCCACAACCCGGTGATCCGAGCTTACGTTGAAAGACTCTGTAAACGCGGAAAACCTTATGAAATTGCTTTGGGTGCGGCCATGCGCAAATTACTCATCCACTTGCACTCCCTTTCAAAAAAACAAAAGCAATCCTCTGCAGGTTAATCCCTCCCAATTATTCACCCTCTTTGCGTTGCTTGGCGCTCTTTGCGAGAGTTCCTACCTCTCCAATCTTGATCTTGATCCTGATCGTGATCTCTCTCCCCCATTTCTCATTCGCTGAAGGCTTTCAGCGCTTCTCTCCTTTGTACCTTTCTTCCTCCTAATTCCTCATTCTCTCGCTTCTCCCTCTGGGAGAGGGTAGCGCAAAGCGCCGGGTGAGGGTTGCAACTCATTACCTAATTCGCGCCCTTGGGCGCTTTCTCTGTGCTCTCTGCGTCCTCCGTGGTTAATCTTCTCCCTCTCGGCATCTCAGCAACTCAGAATCTCTATTCAATTCCTGATTCCCATTCTCCGACCCCATGAAACGGTCTCATCCCAATCGGGGGATAAACCCCCTCCTACAGCTTAAAACCATCACTCCACCATTCCATCACTCCACCTCTCCCCCATTCCTAATTCCTAATTGGCGCCAACGGCGCCTCTTCCCCCCTCTGTGCTCTCTGTGACCTCTGTGGTTAATCCTTCCCCTCATTCCTAAATCGTTCTTTGAAAGAGGATGCGAAAGCGCCTGATGGGTGGATCCTCGTCGTCAGTATAGTCTTCGAATTCCAAGATCTGTAGCCCTTCATTTTCAAATTGAAGGACATCTGTTCTGGTGAGTGGCCGGGGAAGGTCTCCGACCGCTTCAGACTCATTCCTGGACTGCGTAATAACCAGTAGTTGCCCGTCTGTTTCGACTAGGGATGCAATTACCCCTATGGCTTTTGCAACCAGTTCTCTTGCCAGGGCCTGTAATGTATAAGATTCAATTACAAATGGATGAGCGCCTATCTTTGGATTGGGAAGATTGAACAAATCTTCGACCCGGTAATTAACCGGGCTGTTCGGAAAGCGTTTTTTTGCTTCGCCGATTGCTGATGGAGAAAGATCAAAGGCGGTTACCTGGAATCCGATACTGGCAAGATATTCGGCATCGTGGCCAAATCCGCAACCAATAATTAGAGCTTTGCGACCTTCTCCTCTGATGTGATGCCTTTCGCAAAATTTTACAAGATTCGGATTCGCTACTCCATTATCCCATGGAATTGAAATTCCCTCCTTGTCGGCCTTGTCGTACAACTTTTCAAACCACTGCAGGGGATCTGAAGTGGCCTCAGCTTCCTTTGCAAGTTTGCGCACCAGGGACCTGTTTTTCATGAAATCTTCGATTGCTTAATAGAGGTTCGTTTCATTCAGATGGTTCAACCTTTTTCAGGAACACGCCTCCTTCTACAAGATTCAAAATCAACCTGGCAACAACCTCTTTGGCCGGCCCAGAGACGTGAAAATGGGGAGTGGAACATGGATGGGAAGGCGCCCAAGGGCGCCAATTAGGAATTAGGAATGTTTCGATTTGGGTGTTGGCCGGTGGAGGGGAAGATCTCTGGAAGGCGGATGATGGTTGAGAGGGAGGGAGATCAGGATCAGGATCACGATCACGATCAGGATTGAGAGCCAACCATTCCTGCCGCAGCCTTCTGGCGAAGCGGGATCCGTGCCCATCCGTGAAATCCGTGGTTGATCTTCCCCTCATTCCTCATCCTGTAAATCCTGTGTATCCATGTTTCACTTTGGAAATCCCTAGCTCAGGTTGTTCCCTTCCATGCTACCTGACCCTTTCGCCGCCCTTTTATATTGCTTTTAGGGCAGATGTCGGAATTTCAGCCATTGTCCGAGATCAACGCTTTCAATTTCTCGAGGGCGGATTTGCGTTCCCTTGCCCGTCCAAGCCTGACCGCATCTATCAAGGCCAGGAAATCATACAGTCTTTGATCATTTAACGCGGCATCGGGTCCTGATTTGTAAAGAGGAACTACACTGGAACCACGCACCGTTCCTTTGGGATGTGCCCAAACCGGAGGTGGTTCGCTACTTGTGTTAAATGCTCCATCGAAGACTGGAGCTGCCCAGGCAGTCGGGATGCCTCGAGATGGCTCTGATTCTCTGGCAGGAAACACATGGCTGATGCCGTATTTCAGGAAATTCCTAAAAGCCTGACGTTGAATATTCCGTCCACCTGGGGCTATCAGCCGCCCTTCCTGTAGCCTCCCAATCGCAGCATGTGTTTCAGATGCACTCATTCCTAACTCTTCAGCCATCCTAGCATAGGGAAGCACCTTCTCATCTTCGATGAGTAGTTTGCAAAGTACAATCACGTCTAGCGAATAGCGAATAGTCAAGGCAAAATATGACACACCTCCTTACGCAAGCATTCACGTGATCGGACCTCAAGCTTAGTGCCAAGTCAATTGAGCGTCTCGCCAAACTGCTTTCATGGGGGTTGGAGGGAAGGCGCCCAAGGGCGCCAATTAGGAATTAGGGTGAGAGATCACGATCAGGATCAGGATTTAAATGGCGGACAAGAATGTCCGCCCGCCCTTCTCCCCTCTCTGAACTCTGAACTCTGCACACTGAACTCTTCTCCAGACCGCGGTCGCGCCGGTGGGGGGCAGGCAAGAAGCCGCTTGCCAAATCTAAAACCAACCCATAACCACGAAAAATAAGAGAATCTCGTGTCCACTATTTCCAGTACAGTTCACGGGGAGTTGCGTTTTATAAGGCTTTTGACATAGAGCGTTTCGTCATAAGGTTGATGATCCTTCCAGCATCGATACAGAATGCGGATCCACTTAAAGGCCAACGCTCTTTTGGCCTCTCCAACCTTTTTACCCCGCTCCAAGAGCATTTGGAAATAGGCTTTTGCCCAAGGACTGTACTGGGCGCTCAATCCAGCCCATTCGTGGAAGCTCTGGCGAAGGAACTTAGGACAATGGCGTCTCATGGAGGTATGCTCGGTTTTGCCACTTTGCACTTTGATGGGGGCAATTCCAACGTAAGCCTGAATTTGTGAACAACTTCTGAAACGATTGCGATCAGAACCGAAAGCGGCGGCCAATCTGGGCGCCATATCAGGATGTTCCCTGAAGGCTTTGCAGAGGAGTTGGTCCAGATGCGCTATCTGCTTGTTCAATAAGGAGAGCTGCTCCACATAGTCGCTTAGCTGCATCTCTCCGAGTTCCTCCAGCACCTCATCTGAACTCAATGCGGCGCTGGCCCGCCGACTGGCCAATCGTTTTTGGATGGCTGCTTTGCTGCGACTGCCCTGGGTATGATAGAACTTTTCCAAGGTAGAGTCCCTGCATTTCATTAGAGCCGAGTAACTGGGCCAGCGGCGCAGAAAGGCCAAGCTGAGGGGGTGCCAGGTGTTCGCTCCGAGCATAGCCAGGGCCTGCGGATAATACTCTTTGAGCAGACTGCCCAGACGGTTGGATATTTTTACACGCTGCTCGACCAATTTGCGACGATGCTGGTTGCAGGCATCCAATCGCCGGGTGGCCGCATCGGCGCGAGCGATGATGGGCATGCGGTCGCGATGGGTAAAAATCATCCGCAAAAGTGCACTGGAATCGATCGGATCGGTTTTACAACCGGCCGGATGCAGACTGCGCCGAAACTTTGCCAGGGCATGAGGATTGACTGCCATCAACTCGATAAAGGGATAGTCTAGTAACTGGTTGACCAGGGCCCCTTTGGTTTGCTCGCTGACCAACCCGATCTTGCCCTGAGGAAAGCGCTCACGAAGTTGGCCTATCAAGGTTGCCATAGAGGCAGGGTTGGCTGCCACCTCAATGCGTTCGATGCGATTGGAGCCTGCCGCCAGGAGGTGAAAACAGTTATTGAAATGGCCCCAATCCAGGCCGATACAGGCGGCGTAGGAAACCTTGTTGCCAAAGGGATTCAGTATATCAATCATGGTGTATTAGGTTTAGATGTTAATAAATCGGACGCCGCGGCGAAGGGCTTATTGAATGGATTTTAGATTGTCCTATCTTCTTGAGCATTCGTTTAGCGGCGTCATCTCCGTTCCAGGCGGAGCTCTCGCGAAATTCCTCGAAGGATGCGAACGGAGAAGCCGTCGTCCGGAACGGTTGACGCCGCACATTAAAAATGGAGCCCCAGCCAGGGCAAGTTATTAACAATGCCGCTGCGGCGAGTCTTCGTCCTGCGGACTCCTC
>JAABVD010000046.1:1385-3335 GCA_014529615.1 Opitutia bacterium | reverse complement strand
TTGTCACGCCGTAATACATGAAGGCGGATATTCCGGAGCGCAGTAGAAAATTTGTGAGACATGCGGGCTAACCCCCTCCTCGAGGTCAGTCCTGCTCGCCCACACAGCCCGATTCCCAGATCCGGAGGAAAGAGGGAACAGGTTGGCGGTTACATGACGGTTTTCCCTGAGGCTTCTCCTGCCTTTGCAGGACACCCAGACAGGCCGTCTACCTCAGCTTGTTCCCTTTCATACTACCTGACCCTTTTGGGCCCTTCATACCAATCTTGAAGTCCATTTTTGGGATCGTTATTAAATTGCGGCTTTAACAAGGGCGAATCTCTTTTTTATATTAAACTTCCTCTTTACAAAGCCAGAGCCACGCTCCTTAGTAAACGCAGCCTTTACTATAAGACCCCCTAGAGTCCATAAGAAAGGAACGGTTTATTATGGAAGACTATCCTCCCATTTCAACACGTTCAGGGCAGTATGCCTGGCAGCCTGACGGATACAGGGCTTTCCTTCCAGCTCCGTTGCCGCCGGATCCATCCGTAAAAATCTCTGCCAGATTGCAAAAGCTACTTTCTAAAGCTGACCGCGTCCTCGGTCGTCTCGATGGGTCAATCCAAACGCTGCCTCATCCTGATCTGTTCGTTTACATGTACGTCCGCAAAGAGGCGGTACTATCGAGCCAGATTGAAGGGACGCAAAGCTCGTTACAGGATTTGTTAGCAGCCGAAGCACGGATATTTGCGCCTAATCGAGCGGGCGATGTGGACGAAGTTGTGAACTATGTGCATGCCATGAATTACGGTTTAATGCAGTTAACAGAACTGCCAGTTTCAATCCAATTAATCCGGCAAATTCATGCCAAACTCCTCCACAACGTGCGGGGTTCTCATCTAACCCCCGGAGAGTTGCGAAAGAGCCAGAACTGGATCGGACCGATTGGTTGCAGGCCCTCAGAGGCTATCTTTGTCCCACCTCCTCCAGAGCGAGTTTTGGAGGAAATGTTAAATTTGGAACAGTTTATCCAAGGAGATACTGATCTCCCACTGTTGCTTAAAATAGGATTGGTACACGCTCAATTTGAGACGATTCACCCTTTTCTTGATGGCAACGGACGCATAGGGAGGCTGCTTATTACCTTTATGCTCTGCAAACGTGGTGTGTTGCAAAAGCCGGTTCTCTACTTGTCTCATTTCTTCAAGAAACACCGAAATCGGTACTACGAAGAACTACAATCGGTGCGCGATGCCGGGACATGGGAGAAGTGGATCGCTTTTTTCTTGCGAGGCGTTATAGAGGTGAGCCAACAGGCAACTGAGACCGCACGACGGATACTTCTACTCCGCGAAAAGCAACGTCATGTAATCACCGAGAAATTCGGAGGTGCTGCAGGCAATGGTCACCGTACTCTGGAATATCTTTACGAAAACCCGGTTGTATCCGTTAAATCTGTGCAGAATTTGATTGGAACCACCTATCCGGCAGCGAATAATTTAGTCGCTCGTATGGTAGATAACCAAATTCTGCGCGAGTTCACAGGACAGAAACGCAACCGGGCATTCATGAATCAAAGCTACATCGATTTGTTTCATGAAAATGAAGCTCAAGGCTAGCTGATGTGTACAAATTTTCACATCACTGTGCAGCCAACCTGTGCGAGAGGTGTTGACGTGTCTGCCAAGCACGGGAAAATTTGAGGATCTTCTCAAGGGATAAGGGATCGAATAGAATCACAAATGGAGCCGATTGCGCACTATTTGTGCAAGTCGTCACCCCTGTAGAAACCGGCAGTTTGAGGACAGGATCAGCCAAGCATTGGGGAACTCTGCAGCGATATGCATCCACAACAAAATGCTGATAGATCAGGGTCTCGAAATCTGCGCTGTTGAAGTTGATCGTTCGCCCAACCCCGTATGGTTTGAGAAATCGAATAAGTCCGGGAAACGAAAGGTTTTCTACGTC
>JAABVD010000046.1:664-1369 GCA_014529615.1 Opitutia bacterium | reverse complement strand
ACCAGTAAACGATGGGATTAGGTGGAACGCTGTTTCACCGGGCTCAGGCCGCAGGCCACCAAAATACTTCCCGATGGTGCCACCGCACGAATTTTACATCCGGCAGCCAGTCTTCGTGCTGTGGGAATTGTAGGCCCTTACTACGGTAGTCTCGGAGCCAGCGCAACGCCCTACCCTGGCCACGCACCTCGCTTGAAATCAAAATCCGGTAACCGACAATAACCCCAAACACTCAACAATCTGGACTCTCCCCTACACTCATTTGCAATGGCCCGGTTTACGGGATCAGGTCACATCAAAAGGAGAATAAGCCATCTGGTGAATAGGGCCGCCGAAACCACCATTGAGGTAATGACAGCCCATTTGAGAAATTTCACAATCACCTTGGTCGTCTTGTAGGACTTCCTCTTTTCCAAAGTCATACCTTCCTTAAAGTCTGGTTTCACTTCCTTCATTGGATGCCCACATTTTCCCTGTAAAATTCATGTAGCTCGACAAGTAACGCGCCAAAGAGGGCAGGTCAACCAAGGGTGACTATTCGCATTTCAATCTGAAACACTGCCAATAATCCTAATTGAGGTGCCCGAATCCGCATGTCTCACAAAATTCGTAGCGAGCGAACGGAAACCGAGTGCTGGCGCGGGTTTTGTGCAGATTTGCGGGTGATGCTGGGTCGACACCCTGCAAAGACGCAAATCCAACGAA
>JAABVD010000046.1:0-461 GCA_014529615.1 Opitutia bacterium | reverse complement strand
AATGACCCCGGTCATGAATTCAGCAGAAAATGCCTTTTCTCAAATCACGCATCACCATCAACCCCGAATCCTTCAGGCCCAGCATCGGTCGAGCCCCCGAACTCCGGCGTTTTCCAAATTGCCCGCGATGCGTTTCGAATATCCCGTTTACGTAATCTTTCGAGCCCAGAACCATGCCATCTGTAAAATACCGTACCCGCAGTCTCAATACCTGCGCCAGAGGCAGGGTTCCATCCGCTTCCACCACTTTTCTGACCGCTTCGCGGTCCATCGCTTTCTGGCTTCGCCGAGAAGTCGTAGCCCCCATCAGGAACAGAATCTTGCGATACTCCGACAAGGCAGCCTTACCCGTCTTCATGGCAAGCGCCCGGCACAGCCCGCCCCGCGCTTTGATGTTCCCGGCCACCGCCTCGGAATAGCCGCAGTAGCGATAGTCCTTGGGATCCTCCACCAGGCCCGCC
>JAABVD010000045.1 GCA_014529615.1 Opitutia bacterium | reverse complement strand
AACCCAAAAGCGCCTCCACCAGCCAGGATAACCAGGATGGCCAAAATGGTCAGGGCAATTTTTCTAATATGCATTGCTCTTGGAGGATATCCGGATGGAGGAGGGGGTTTTCATGGGTCCACCCAGGGCCCGGTGCAGGGCTACGCGGGAGGATAGCACATTTCTGCGGTTGTTTACCACCTCTCTTTCCAGATCCTGCACTATTTCCAAAGAGGTAATTACCGGGAGATAATCAGTCAAACCCTGGCTGAAACGATTGCGCGTCTCCGCCAGCAGGCGTCGGGCGGTCGAGAGCTGCTCCAGGACCAGGGCCAGCCGTTCTTCCAGCTTGCGTTCGACCAGGAGGGCTGATTCCACCTCGAGAAGGGCGGACAAAAAGTTGTTGGAGTAGCTGGCCAAGGCATCTTCCAATTCCGCCTTGCGCACATCCACTTCGGAACGCCGTTCCCCCGCATCGAACAAGGGCGCCGCGAGACCGGCAAACAGGGAGGAAAGGGCATCCCCGAAATCGGGATCGCCTTGCCAATCCACCCTCCCACCGAGAGTGAGGTTGGGAAACTGCCGGGCCACGGCCTCCGCCACCCAATAATCGACGGCCATAATCCGCTGTCGAGCCGCCCGAAGGTCGGGACGCCGCTGCAGCAAAGCGGCCGGAATACCCACTTCGGGCAAGGGCGGGAGCACGGCCAATTCCCCGCTCAAACGGTAATTCCCCGATCCGGGAGGTCTTCCGAGCAGCACATCCATGGCATATTCGAGCTGGCCGAGGCGCGCTTCCGCATCCGGCACTCCCGCTTTGCTGGAGTTGAGCCGCTCGCGTTGCTGAAGCACCGCCACGATGGAAGATTGCCCCTGTCCAAACCGTAGCCTGGTCAATTGAAGGAGGGATTCATTGAGCACAATTTGCGCCCGGATTACTTCCAGTTGACGGCGATGTTCCTTGATTTGGAAGTAATTCTCGGCAATGGCGCTGGACAAAAGAAGCCCGGCGTCGAGCCAATCCTCCACCGTGGCCTCAACCTCGAATTCACGAGCTTTTCGGGCGGAGGACAATCTTCCCCAGAAGTCGGCTTCCCAACGCAGCAAGACTCCGAGGTCCGTCTTCTCCACGGCACTATCGGGGCTTGGAGCTGCGCCGCCGCCACCTTCCTCCCTTTCATAACCGGCTGTCAGATCGATTCCGGGCCACAACCGGGAGCCCGCTTGGCGGGCCAGCGCAGCAGCCTTCTCGATGCGCGCGGCAAACTGCTGCAGGTTGAAATTGGAGGCCAGGCCTTCCTCGATCAACCGGCTCAGGGTTTCATCCCCGAAAGACTCCCACCAGGCGTAATCCCAATGGCCCGGAACATCCGCAAGGTCGGGACGTTGCACGAATACCGGGGATATCTCCGCCCGAGGCAGAACCGTCCCCTCCCTTACGGTGTGGGTGGCACAGGAGCAAAAGGCCAAAGTGGAAAGGGAAAGAAGGCAACAAAGTAGAAATTGCTTTTCCATGTTGATCATATAGTCGACTGCAAACCGAGGATGCACATTCATTCCAGCAAACTTTGAAACCCTCACCAGGACCTTGCCCAAAATTCGCTGCGAGCGCCTGATCCCCCGGAGCACAGAAAAAGATTTGTGCAATTTCCTGGTTAAATTGTCAAGACATCTCTTGCTATACATGTATGTCAGTGCAGTATTTCCCTATGCTTGCTATTCGTTTAGACCCGGACATCGAAAAGCGCTTGGAAACGCTGGCCAAGAAAACAGGTCGGACAAAAACCTTTTATGCTCGCGAAGCGATCCTGGAATACCTTCAGGATTTGGAGGACTATTATCTGGCCGTTGACCTCATCCAGGATCCTGGACGCATTTATTCCGCCGAAGAAGCCAAGCGTGAGCTGGACTTATAACATCGCTGAACGAGCCCTGAATCAGCTCAAGAAATTCGATCCTCAAACCCGGAAGCGAATCATAAACTATCTTGATGATCGAATAGTGGGCACTGACAATCCCAGGCAATGGGGTAAGCAATTGAAGGGAGAATTAAAAAATATCTGGCGTTATCGGATCGGTGGTTACCGAATCCTGTGCCAACTCCAAAGCGAAGTCTGCATTGTGCTTGTTGTAAACATAGCTCACCGCCGAGACCTATATCGGTAACCACCCGGATCGTCGATGTATTGTCCTTTGCCCGACGATTTGTCACGCGGAAGTGAAATAAGGCGCAAGAATCGGCAAACCGGGAAACCAAACCAAGAAATTTTCTCAGGGTCGTCAAAGGAACCATTTTTCTTTTAATTTGGAACCAGAACCTTATGGAAGGTTCTAATTTCCCAATGATTTTACGCCAACCCCGACCGGGATATCCAACATTTTTATCCTAAAACCAGACAAGTCGTTAATCATGAAAGCCACTACCATCACCCTGGCTGGACTCTTCACCCTGACCCTCTTCCTGTCGCATTTGCCTCAGAGCAAGGCGTCCATCGATCTTCAAATCGATAACACTTCCATTGACCGGGACCAGGGATACACCCCCCACAGTTATTCCTCCATTCTGCAAACTGCCACTCCCGCTGTGGTGTCAGTCCACACCGCGCGGATCGTGCGCGTTTCCGGATCCCGGGGCATGTCCATGGAGGAAGAATGGCTCCGGCGCTTTTTCGGACTTCCCGCCCCCGATTACGAACAGAATGCCCAACCCGAGGAACGGAAGATCCCCCAGGGCATAGGTTCCGGGGTTCTGATCAGCCAGGATGGATACATCATCACCAACAATCACGTCGTGCGCGGTGAACGGGGGGAGGATGCCGACGAGGTGTTGGTGCGACTGAATGATGGACGCGAGTTGGAAGCTGATATTGTCGGTCGCGACCCACTGACCGACATTGCCATTCTTAAAATCGATGCTGAAGGCCTCCCCGCCATCCAGATTGCCGACAGCGACAATATCGAAGTCGGGGACGTCGTCTTTGCCATTGGCAATCCCCTGGAAGTGGGCCTGACCGTAACCCAGGGAATCATTTCCGCCAAAGACCGCCGCATCGGCATTTACGGGGAAGAGGGTTACGAGAGCTTCATTCAAACCGACGCCTCCATCAATCTGGGTAATTCGGGCGGGGCGCTTACCGATTCGATCGGTCGCCTTATCGGGGTGAACTCCGCCATCATTTCCCAGAGCGGTGGCAGCATTGGGATTGGTTTTGCCATTCCTTCAAATCTGGTCATCAGCATTGCCAGGCAGTTGGCCGAAACCGGAGAGGTCAAGCGCGGTTTTCTCGGGGTCAGCATTTCCGACCTCACCCCCGATATGGCGGAAGCGTTTGACATCGACCAGTCCAAGGGCGTTTTGATCAACGACGTGGAGGAAGATTCAGCGGCGGATCAGGGCGGATTGAAACGGGGCGATGTGATCATTGGCCTGAACGGAAAACGCGTCGACACCAGCAACGAGTTTCGTATTCGTATCGGTCATACCCCGCCCGGAACTTCGGTTGAGTTGGAAGTGTTGCGCGGGGGGACCAAAAAATCGCTCGATCTTGTGGTGGGGAGCGCCTCGGGTCGATTTGCCGTTTCCGCCAACGAGTTGCTCGAAGGGGTGGAAGTTTCCCAGATCAACGATGAACAAGCCAAAGAATACCGCATACCTCTGAACATCCAAGGCATCCTCATTACCTCGGTCGATGCGGAATCCCCCTATTATCGGAACCTGCGGGACGGCATGGTCATCATGGAAATCAACGACAACGAGGTGACCACTGTGCGGGAAGCCCGGGATCAATTGAAAAAGGGAGCCAATAAACTCTACATCTTCAACCGGGGCCGCACCGGATATCTGGCCATCCGGCTGGATTAAGGGACTTCGTTGCGGGTGCCTTCGAGTTGATTCAAGGCCCGGTTCAATACGCGCACCACGTACTTGCCTTCGGCATACAAATCCTTTCTCGGAAGGAGGGCGGCGCGCATGGCTTCCTTGACCGGGTTCGCCATACGGTCGATTTCATCGAGGACGATGGCCGCATGCAATCGCTCCCACTGTTTCCCGCCTCGCAGGACCTCCACCAGCACGGGCAGGGCCTCGGCCGGTTTTCCCAATCGGCACAAGGCACGGGCCGCGGCAACCCGAACGACGGGAGATGGATCGCGCAGGGCTCCGGTCATTTCGGCGGCAGTAGATTGAGCGGGTTGGCCGATATTCCCCACCCCGATGGCGCCCCAATACCGAACCGCGCTGTCGTCGTCTCTCAGCGCTTTTTTAAGGGAGGCCAGGGCCTCCATGCCCTGGGAAGCCAGAACGGCTGTCTCCGCCACCCGATCGGCCAAAGTGGGATCGTCGTTCTGACGAAGAATGCCGTAGCGGTGGCCGATAACTTTTTCCCGTTCGACCAGGATGGGTTCGGCCAGTAGACCGGTATCCCGGGTTGTCTTGACCCATTCGAGATGGGCTCCGCGCAGGCGGGCCAAAATGCCGGCATATCGCGGGTCATCGGCCAAATTGAAAACTTCGTTCGGATCGGCCCGCGTATCGTACAACTCCTCCACCGGCTTGGTGGCATTAAAATAAAATTCAGCCATTGGCTTCAGCTTGCCGGCCTCATGCAACCCCCGCAGTTCCCGCATGAGGGCTCCTTTTTCCGCCGTATTAATGTACTGGTAATAGGTTTTGAGGGGCTCGTAATTGCGGATGTATTTGTAACGCTCGTCCCGCACCATGCGAATGATGTCATAGCGCTCATCCATCCGGTCCCGCGCCCCGTAGACGTATTCCCTCGGTGAAGGAAGATCGGCTCCCAGAAAGGGTCGACCCTGAACGTGACCGGGAATTTCCACCCCGGCCAGATTTAATACGGTGGGGCCGAAATCAATGGAACTGACCAACCCACCGGCAACCGTTCCGGGAATCCCCTGTCCATCCCTGCGAAATCCTTCCGGCATGCGGATAATCAAGGGAATGTGAGTGCCCGAATCGTAGAGCCAGCGCTTGGCCCGGGGAAGCCCAACACCGTGATCGGCCCAGTAGAAAATAATGGTGTTCTCATAGAGCCCGTCTTCTTTCAACTGCCCGATCAAATTCCCAACCCAGGCATCCATGGCCGTGATCAACTCGTATTGGCGTTTCCAGTCCTCCCGGGCCCTGGGCGTTTCCGGATAATAGGGCGGGTAAGTATCGAGCAGGTAGGGGTCCTGGCGCTGATCGAGGGTCAGAACCTCCGTGACCTCCCGGTATTTTTCCGTATTGGCAATGCCGCTTTCGTGGCAGCCTGTAAAATTGAATACGGCAAAAAAAGGCTGATCCTTGTCGGGACGGTTCCGCCAGTGCGCCTCTCCACTGGACTCGTCCCAGGCGTCCTCCGGGGTTTTGAACTGGTAATCCTGCTTGCGGTTATTTGAACAAAAGTAACCGTTCTGCCGCAAGTAGGTCGGGAATGGACGGATATGGTCGGGCAACTCCGCCCTGCTCCGCATGTGCTGTGTGCCCAGGGTCGTTTGATACATACCGGTAATGATCCCGCTTCGGCAGGGAGCGCACACCCCGGCCGTAGTGAAAGCACGGGTATACCGCATCCCTTCGGATGCCAGGACATCCAGATGGGGGGTAATGGCGTGCGGGTCTCCGTAACAACCAAAGCGGGCGTTGATATCCTCAGCGCTTATCCAAAGGAAGTTGGGTCGAGAGGCTGGCAAAGCGGAAAAAAAACATACCAGCGGAAATAGGAAAAAGGCAGATTTGATCTTCATTACGAACGAGAAAACCCCACTTATAAGCAGGCCATCATCATTAAACAAGTCCGGGATCGGCCTCTTCCTCCACACTTGATCGTGATCTTGATCTTGATCGAAAAACGCCAACTCCCGAATTATGAATGGTTCGATCAGGATCAGGATCACGATGATTTACTTCGTGCCTCTTCGGGTCCTTTGTGGATCCAATTATATCTCTCCCCCTCTGCCTTTTATCAAATTCTCAAACTTTCCGAAGATCCAGGCAATGGGGATCTGATTTTTAACCAATCCTCTATCAAAACAACGCCCCCAGGGCGGACCTCATATCGGCATCCACTCCCCAGCCCTGGCGGTAATCCCGCCGAATGTGTGGCTTCAGTTCCGGCCTTCCGACCACTTCCATGTTTTCGGCGTCCCATTGAAGTTTTTCATTCGGAACCCGCTGGGCCAACACGCCTAGTAAAATGGTTTCCGTAAACGGACCGGCGTACTCGAAGTCGGACTGACCCTTCACCACCTTGCCTTCAATGGCGTCAAGCCATTCCTTGTAGTTGTCCTCACCGGTGGCGCGGGGAATGGATTTGGCCGGCCAGGCAAACCCATCGATCGCGCTAGTCGGATTTACCACCCAGGTATTTCTAAAGCGGTCGAAGAACAGTTTGCCATTTTCGCCCACGATGACACTGCCATAGTCTGAAAAAGGCCGACGGTCCATTACCGCTGCGGGCGGATGATTGTACTCCTCGCTTTTCTTGACAAGTTGCCAGGTTTCGCGGTCGAAATGCGCGTCCACATACCCGTCGTACCAGTGAAATCGAAAGCCCCGGCTGTGGGTATGGGCGTTGGGGCCAAACTCCCAGACTATCTTGGAGTTGATGGGAGGTGAAATATCGGTGGCGCCCGCCTGGGTACCCTGAACATTTTTGGGAGATCCGGGCATGATGGCCCAAAAAGGCATATCCATTATGTGGCAAGCCATGTCACCCAAAGCGCCGGTTCCGAATTCCCACCAGCCACGCCAGGCAAACGGGGCTATGTTTTCGTTGTAATCCACCCAGCCGGCCGGGCCGATCCATTGGTTCCAGTCCAACCATTCCGGCGTTGCCTCTTTTTGGGGGGGACGGGCAAATCCTTGCGGCCAGATGGGACGATTGGTCCAGGTATGCACCTCCCTGACTTTGCCGATTATCCCGGCGCGAATCAACTCCACGCAACGACGCAAATGATTGTTGGCGTGGGCCTGGTTGCCCATTTGGGTTTTCACCCCCGTCTCCGCCGCTACCCTGGCCATCATGCGGGCTTCCCAAATTCCGTGAGTGAGCGGCTTCTGGCAATATACGTGTTTGCCGGCCCGCATGGCCATAACCGAAGCGTGAAAGTGATGGTGATCGGGGGTCGAAACCGTAACCGCATCGACCTTGTCGCCCAATTCCGCCAGCATTTCCCGATAATCCGTCCAAAATGGAACATTGGGATATTTCTGGCGAATTTCTACCATCCCTCTCATCCGGCGATGGTTCGCAGCCGAGGAAGGCAGCTTGGCCGCATCCACCACGTCGACCAAGCCGATGACGTGGAAACCGGCCTCTTCACTTTTTTTGATGTCGGTACTTCCCTTGCCGCCAATCCCTATCCCCACCAGGGTCGGTTTGGTCAGGTTACCCCAAGCGCGACTGGGTATGAATTGAAAGCCAAACGCCGTGGCGGCGGCCGATGCGGCAACTTTCCCGAACTTGCGCCGGGAAACCTTGGAGGAAGAAACAGAATTTTTCATGAGGTCAATCGTGCTCACGCAATAGATTTTTGCCAACATAAAATCCCCAGTCCCGCATTTCTCACAAAATTCGTTGCGAGCGAACGAATTAACAGGACATCACACTAGCCCGCATTTCTCATTACCAAGAATTGTCGGTGGTTTGCGCGCCCCCACTGAATGCTTTTGAAGGGCATGAATTATGGTTTCCTTTTATTCGTATATGCATAAAAGGAAACCATTTAATGCACCGTTTCACATATTCAAATATCGTTCATTGGAAGAATTCACCCAGACGCAAGCCCCTGATAATCCGAGGAGCTCGGCAGGTTGGAAAAACTTTTCTGGTGCGGGAATTCGAGAGGAAGAACTTTCCAAATACGGTAGAGGTCAATTTTGACTGGAATCTGGAAAAAATGTCGGCTGCTGTCACTACCTTGCTATATGGTTGAACAAACCAAAAGGCATCTCAATCACTTCCTGTCATAGCCTCTACTCTTGGCCGGTCCCGGCCTTGGGAGGCGCCTCCGCCGGGATGTCCGAAAACTCGATGCCAAAGAGGGCGCTCAGGTCCGATTCAGCGATAACATCGTCCCCCTCCGGAAGACCATCATCAAGAGATTCCGCCGAGGCGCTTTCAAGAAGCTCCTCATGATCGAGGCAACGCAACTTGAAGAATAGTTCAGGCTCCGTGTCCAGACGCACACCCACCCCATATAGTGTCGCTGCGACATGCTTGCACATATTGGCCCAGTCCGGACAGGAGCAATTCAGCCTGATATCCGAGGGCGCGGGAAACAGCCCCGTCTTGCGGTGGGTGATCTCCTGAATAACCGAGTCGGCCAGTTGGCCTCGGAGAAGAGCCAATAAGGTATCGATCCTCCCCGCACAACGCTGCTTAAAAGTCTGCCAAGCTTGATCCTCGAGAGGTTCGATGACGATCTTGATCTCGTAGAGATCGCTTCCGGCAACAAAGGAATTCACCTTTCCTGGCCCGATATCCAAGTGTAAAATCGATCCGTTCCGGGCATAGATCCGTCCCCGTGGAAGCCGATTTTGGTAATCACTGTAGGACTCCAGGTTCTCGCACCAGGCCATTCCCCAAAAGGTCTTGGCGATCTTGCTGCCCCTGAAAGCCTTGATCGGCTGCGTAGTGACCTCTTTGCCTAACCTTGTTGCCATCTTCCGGGAGGCCCTGGCCCTTCGTTGATGCACGGATACGTAGGGCCGAAATGAGTTCCGATAAGGCATGTTCAGGATAATACGGCAGTTTTGAGGTCGAGCGCCACAAAATCCAACAATTCCTCGTTCCCCATGTCGGTGAGCAATTTTTCAGCTCCACCTCGTTTGCCCAGCACGTCTTCGGCCAGCTCACGTTTTTCAGAAATCAGTTGATCAATTTTCTCTTCAATCGTTCCTCGGCAAACAAACTTGTGCACCAACACATTGCGCTTTTGCCCGATTCGGAATGCACGATCTGTGGCTTGGTCTTCGACCGCAGGGTTCCACCATCGGTCAAAATGAATCACTTGAGAGGCTGCAGTGAGATTGAGCCCGGTGCCTCCTGCCTTGAGCGAGAGAACGAAGAAAGGCGGTCCATCCTCGCTTTGAAAAGCATCGACCAACCGTTGGCGCTCTTTCACCGCCGTGCCGCCGTGGAGAACGAGACCTTCGCGCTCGAAGACCCCTTTAAGCAACTCTGCCAGGGGCCATATGATCTCGCGAAACTGAGTAAAGACCAGGACCCGTTCCTGGCGGGAGGCCATTTCTTCGCAAAGGGTGGTCAAACGCTGAAACTTTCCGCTGCCTGTCAATCGATAGTCACCACTCCCCGACCACTGCGCGGGATGATTGCAGATTTGCTTGAACCGTTGCAGGAATGCCAGGACGATACCGCGTCGCTTGATTCCGGCTTCCCCCTCGCTCTCCATGGCCTGCGCCAACTCCCGAACCGCCTTTTTGTAGTGGGCGGCTTTAGTTTTCGTCAATTGGCAAAGCGCAAGCATCTCGGTCTTGTCAGGCAGGTCGGAGATTATGGTCTTGTCCGTCTTCAGCCGCCGCAGGATGTAAGGACGCACCAGTGAGCGCAGAGGGGAAAAGTTGGGTTCCAATTGCCCTTCCAACCTCTTGGTAAACTTCTTGAACTCTGCTGCCGAGCCCAACAATCCCGGGTTCAGAAAATCGAAGAGTGACCAGAGATCGCTCAGGCGATTCTCGATCGGTGTGCCGCTTAGAGCCACCCGCACCTTGGCTCCGACCTGTTTCACCAAACGTGTTTGCGCCGTTCTCGGGTTCTTGATTGCCTGGGCCTCATCGAGAATCAACAAATCCCATTTACTGGCGCGCAAATTCTTCAGACGGCGGATCAACCCGTAGGTCGAGACTACCAAATCGTAGGATCGATAGAAGCTTTGACCTTTTGCCAGGGCCTCATTGCGCTCATCCGCAGAGGTTTGTGATGGATGCATGAAGAAGACACGCAAACTCGGCGCAAATCGTTGGAGTTCCGCTTGCCAGTTTCCCAACAACGACGCGGGAACGACGAGCAGACTCGGCCGGCCATCCTCGCGATCTCCCCGCGTTCGATTCACGGTCAACAGCAACGCAATCACCTGAATGGTTTTTCCCAATCCCATATCATCGGCCAAGCACGCGCCAAGACCCATCTGATAGAAGGACCATAGCCAGTTCACGCCATCCTCCTGATAAGGTCGGAGGGTCCCCTTGAGCGCCTTGCCAGGCAGCCCGCTTTCGGCTCGGGTTGGATCCCGCATTTTCTCCAGTGTGTCGCGCAACCAATCTCCGGCTTGGAGGGTGATCCACTCACGACCTCCGTCCTGGTCCGCCAACGGAGACCGATCCCCACCTGGTTGGTATCCGGCGAGCAACCGCATTCCATCGAGAAAAGAAATTCCCCCCTCGAAATGGGTGTTGGCGACTTCTTTCCAATGACGTAGCACCTGTTCAAACTTGTCGCGATCCACTTCCACCCATTGCCCTCGCAACTGAACGAGATTCCCATCGCTTTGCAGAAGTTGCCTCAATTCATCGTCCGAGAGCCTTTCTCCCTCCAAAGCGACTTCCACGGAAAACTCCAGCAAACTATTCCCGCCGACACGGGTCATGGTTCTCCCGACATCAATGCTCACTCCGGGCCGGGATGGCCGCTTTCCCTTCCACCAGTTCGGCACTCGCACGACCAAGCCACTCTCTTCCATCGCTGGAATGTCCCGGATGAAGGAATAGGCCTGCTTGGGCGACCAGGCCAGGGCTTGAAATAGACGCCGCGAATCCACCAACTCCCGCACCATTTCACTTCGCTCGGCCGCCTTCTGCACGGGGCGCAGCAACTGCTCCATCGCGGGACGATTGCCTTCCCCGGCGTACTGCTTCAGAGCCTTGCTCAGAGGCACGTGCTGGAGCCGCTCGGTTTCGGAAATACTGTGGCTATAGGTTGCCACGAAGGCGAATGGCCGACGCTCGTTGCGCTTGTTCTCCGCAAGATGAAAGGTCACTCTTCCGAGCAGTTGCCGATTGGGATTGACCTCTCGCAACCACCCGCGCACTCCCCCCGCATGAGCCTCACATTTTCCCCGGACAACCCTCTCGACCCCGATCCACAACCCAACGAGAATCGTTTTCGAAAGGTATTCCATCCCTCGCCCCGGCGGCCGCTGCAGGATCAGGTCCTCCCAGGAGGAACTGGGTGCGGGAACCGCCTGCCACGCGCTGGCCTCATCTTCCGGGGTCGCCGAACGCAAGGCCGAAAGGTAGATTCCCGCATAGTCTCGCCAATAAGCCAGGGTGGCAGGTAAGGATTCCTCGGGAAACGCGGTTCCCAACTCAACCAGTCCTTCAGCCGAGGATCGCGCAAAGGCATCGACCAACCCCGGTAAGCGCTTGGCATCAAGCGCTGGCTTCGCATCGGGAAGTTCTCGCAAAAGCAGGCGGCCATTCGGGGTGAGATCGATCCGGTGAGACATGAAAAACGGCGATCCTCCTCAATAGAATCCTCCTGCGTCAAAATTAAACCATGGCTTTTCCTGAGACGCCGTTATCGGCCCGCATTCTCTCCTCGAAAAAGGGGTTGGCCAGCCGGAAAACTCCCATTGCCAAAAGACGGCCCCTATGATGACTTTACTGGGTTCCCTAATGGTTAGATTCAATTTTATACCGGCAATCAAATGCGAGTTTTCTTTAAGATTATCCTTCTATTAGCCTTGTGCGCCTCCTCAATGGCAGATGAGCGCCCCAATGTCGTCTTCATCATCGTCGATGACCTCAACGATATGCCTTACCGGCCGGAGGGGAAACCATTGGTGCCGACCCCGAACATCGATCGTCTGAAAGAACGGGGAGTCACTTTCAGCAACGCCCATAACAATGATCCCCTTTGCGCGCCTTCGCGATCCAGCATGCTCTTCGGACTTTATCCCCAGACCACCAGCCTGTATTGGTTCGAAGACTGGCGGCAAAATGGGATCTTGAAAGACGGTGTGCCGTTGACCCGTCACTTGGCCAACCACGGTTACGCGGTCTACGGAACGGGAAAGATCTTTCACGGCAACCAGGGGGAGGGGCAATTGGATGAGTACGGCCACAATGGAGACTTCGGTCCCTGGCCCTGGGACGGCCGGGAGGAAACCCTAAGCCGTTATTCCCTCCCCCACCCCGATCAACTCTACCTT
>JAABVD010000360.1:1288-3410 GCA_014529615.1 Opitutia bacterium | reverse complement strand
TTGTGCCTTTGTGCCCCCTAATTCCTAATTGGCGCGGCCTTGGCGCGCCAAAAAATAGGCTTGATTCTCCCTATGACTGATGGCTTTCTAAGCACCCTTTACAGGGGGCGGATAGCTCAGTTTGGTTAGAGCAACTGGTTTACACCCAGTAGGTCGGCGGTTCGAGTCCGTCTCCGCCCACCAGGCCTGAGAAATTTTCCATGAAACATACCATTTCCGTTCTGGTCGAAAACAAATTTGGCGTATTGGCCCGCGTAGCCGGCATGTTCAGTGGACGCGGGTTCAACATTCACAGCCTCAACGTCGCTCCCACCCACGATCGGTCCCTTTCCAGGATAACCGTGGTGGCCGTTGGGGACGACCCCATTTTGGAACAAATCAACAACCAGTTGCAGAAGCAGGTTAACGTCAATCAGGTGGTCGATTTCAAACGGGGGGAAGCGGTTGAACGCGAATTGCTTTTGGTCAAATTGGCCGCCGATTCGGAGAACCGGTCGGAAGTCATTCAGATTTGCGACATTTTCCGGGCCAAGATCATCAATATTAACCGGGAATCGGTCATATTGGAAATTACCGGCGATGAAGGAAAAGTCCGGGCCTTCCTCGATATGATTGGGAAATTCGAGATTGTGGAGATTTCCAGGACGGGAAAGCTCGCCCTGGAGCGCTCCCATCAGTCGGCTTACGAAATATAACGCGGCTTTCGCCATTCACCTCAACACAAGCGCCCCATGCCTGCCAAAGTATACAAGGATACAGACGCCAACATTGCCAACCTGCAAAACAAGACCTTGGCCGTTATTGGTTTTGGTTCCCAAGGACACGCCCATGCCCTGAATCTGAAGGACAGCGGCTTGAACGTTATCATCGGTCTCTACGAGCAAAGCAAGTCCATCGAAGTGGCCGAGCAACATGGCTTTTCCGTATACCGGACCAGCGAAGCGGTAAAGCGGGCCGATGTGATCATGCTGGCCGTGCCGGACATGAAGCAGCCCTCGGTTTACCGGGAGGACATAGAGCCGCACCTGTCGGCCGGCCAAGCCCTTCTCTTCACCCACGGTTTTGCCATTCATTTCGGGCTGATCAAGCCGCCCCCTGAAATCGACGTCATCATGGTTGCGCCAAAGGGCCCGGGGCACACCGTTCGCCTGCAGTACCAGGAGGGCAAGGGGGTTCCGGCCTTGATCGCCATTCACAACGACGCTTCCAAGCAGGCCAAGCCCATGGCGCTGGCCTGGGCCAAGGGGATCGGCGGAACCCGCGCCGGCGTATTGCAAACCACCTTTCAGGAGGAAACTGAAACCGATTTGTTCGGGGAGCAGGCTGTGCTCTGTGGGGGCGCCTCCGCCCTGGTTCTGGCCGGATATGAAACTTTGATAGAAGCGGGATACCAACCGGAAATGGCCTATTTTGAATGCCTGCATGAATTGAAGCTCATCGTGGACATGATGGTGGAATCCGGGGTGGCCGGAATGCGCTTTTCCATTTCGGAGACGGCCAAGTACGGTGACATGACGCGGGGTCGGAGGATCATAAACGACCAGACCAAGGCGTCCATGGCCAAGATCCTGGAGGAAATCCAATCGGGAACCTTTGCCCGTCAATGGGTCAAGGAATACGAGGATGGATTGCCCAATTACAAAGCGCTGCTCAAAGCGGGAGAAGATCACCCCATCGAGTCGGTTGGTCGACGCTTGCGCGGACTCATGCCCTGGGTGTCCAAGAAGAACATCAAGGGAGTGCAGGCGGCATACTAGGCGCGCTAAGGCGCGCCTAGTAGGAATTAGGAATTAGGAATTAGGAATTAGGAATGCTTCGATTTGGAGGTTGGCGGTGAAATGGTCGGCTCTCGGGAAGGCGGGGAAGGAACTAACCACAGAGGCCACAGAGAGCACAGAGGAGAGAGGGAGATTAACCACAAAAGGCACAAAGAGGCGCCCAAGGGCGCGAATTAGGAATTAGGAATTAGGAATTAGGAATGTTTACGTTGGGGAGTTGGCGGGTGGAAAGGTCGGCTCTCGGGAAGGTGGGGAGGAGGGAGAAGGATTAACCACAAAAAGCGCAAAAGGGGAACTGGGGAGAAAGGAAACCACGGATTACACGGATGAGCACGGATATTAAA
>JAABVD010000360.1:0-1077 GCA_014529615.1 Opitutia bacterium | reverse complement strand
ATCCTGTCTATCCATGTTCAATTTCCTCTTCTCCCCGCGCCCCAGCGCGCCTTCCCCCCTTTGTGCCTTTGTGCCTCTCCCCGGCGCCTTTTGCGCTTTTTGTGGTTAATCCCTCTCCCTTCCCCTCTGTGC
This sequence comes from Opitutia bacterium, assembly GCA_014529615.1. Classification (GTDB taxonomy): domain Bacteria; phylum Verrucomicrobiota; class Verrucomicrobiia; order Opitutales; family UBA2995; genus JAABVD01. The sequence goes on along the minus strand of JAABVD010000360.1, from coordinate 945 downwards.
TCTCGGTGCCCTCTGTGGTTTTTTCCTTCCCTTTCTTTGCGGCTCTCTGCGTTCTCTGTGGTTAATTCCGTTCCCATCCGCGTAATCCGTGGTAAATTCCTGATTTTTCTTCCATGGTAGAACGCATCACATTGGCCACGCGCAAGAGCCCGTTGGCCCTGGCCCAGACCGACCTGGTCATGGCAGCGCTGCGGGGTAGGGACCCCGAAGTTGATGTGCGGCGGTTGCTGTTGACCACGACGGGAGATCAACGCCAAGCCTGGTCCTTGCAGCATAAGGGAGGAAAAGGTCTGTTTACCAAGGAGCTGGAAATTGCCCTGATGGACGGTCGCGCCGACGTGGCGGTGCACAGCGCAAAGGATTTGCCCACCATAATGCAGCCTGGATTGGCCATTGCCGGGTATCTTCCCCGCGAGTCTGCCGCGGACGTTTTGGTAAAGCGCAAGGAAATAGACCGGATTGAAAAACTTGCTACCGGGAGTCCACGTCGCCGAGCCCAGGCCAAACTGTTTTTGCCGGAGGTCCAGGATTGTGAAATCCGGGGCAATGTGGAAACACGACTGAACGCGATTCGCCAGGGATGGGCCGACGCCACCATCCTGGCCCAGGCGGGATTAAAGCGATTGGGCATTCGATCCTGGGAGGGATTGGAATTTGAGTTGCTCGGCCTGAACCAGATGATTCCCGCCGTGGGGCAGGGAGCTATTGCTTTGCAGTGCCGCGAGAAAGAGGTAGAGAGGTTTCGGGAAATATCGCATCCGGAAACGGAAACCGCCGTATCGATCGAGCGCGAATTCCTCTGTCTGGTGGGAGGTGGCTGCCAGAGCGCCTTCGCCGCACATTTCCGGGATGGAGCGCTTTACGCCTATCATGAAAAAGCCGGGCGGTTTACCCTGACCTTCAATTCCCTGGATCGGGAGTTCATACGAAATGCCATCCGAACCA
>JAABVD010000044.1 GCA_014529615.1 Opitutia bacterium | reverse complement strand
TGGTGGAGGACGAAGTTCGGCCTTCTGGCCCTGAAATCGGCCAGGTTCCGATACTTTTCATTGCCCACCCCACCGGTGTAGACCAGGTATTGCTTTTGGTCTTCCTTCCTTCCGGTCACCACAACCTTATCCGCATTGGTGACGATGACGAAATCTCCGGTGTCAACATGTGGAGTGTAGATCGGTTTGCCCCGGCCGCGCAAGGTGTCGGCTATCCTGACGGCCAGCCGACCCAGAGTTTGGCCGGTTGCGTCCACCACGTACCACTTCCGTTGCACGGTCTCTTTCCTTGCCAGGGTGGTTTTCATGTGATTTGAGAAAAATGAGGGAAAATGCAGGGTCGTTGTAGCTTTGTCAACTATGGAAGGGAGGCGAATTAAAAATAAAAAGCCTGTCCGGGAGGGACAGGCTTTTTGGATAAATTTGTCGTCCGATCAGAATCCGACGGTCAGGCCTGCTCCTCCCCAAATCTCACCGTCAGGACCATTCGATCCATCGGTGGCGCGAAGGCCGATATAACCGGAGCTGTTGTCGCTTATACTGTAAACCACGTCGGCTGATGCTCCGAAGTAGGAGTAGCTTGCCCCTTCTACATCCACCCAACCCATAAAGGCGGCAACGTCGAAGGTGGCATTGTCATCCAATTCGAAACTGTGTCCTACGGAACCTTCCAGGGTCAAGGCTTCCAGATCCAGATCGTAATAGACGTATACCGAAGGGGACAATTCCGTTTCGAATACGAATCCGGTGAAGAGTTCAAAGGTGTCGGAGTTGGGCCCCGATTCAGGGTAGTAGTAAACGGTTCCCCCGACATCCATGGAGATGCCTTCACCTACGTCGAAGCCAAAACCTCCGTAAAAGTCGAATTCATTGTCGTAGCCACCCACTATGGGCTGGTTGGTCCACAAGCCGAGATAGGCGCTGTCGAATTCGAGGTCGACCGAGGCTACCATGGATTCGTCCGCCAGCTTGAAGCCGCGGAAGATGTACTGAGACTCATAGCCTACGGAAACGGATCCGTTAATGTCCGCAGCCCTCAAGGATGAAAGCGCTGCCAGAATGGTAAGTATAGCGATTAATTTTTTCATAGCAAAAAATGTGTTTTCAGGTTCGTTTGATTCTGTCCGGCTAATGCGGGGTTGTCAGCCCGATGCAACACCGGCATAGAACCGGTTCGGTGGAATAAGGATTAATGTTTGGCCAATAAGGCACAGTTTTTTTTTCATGACAAGGGCAAATTTAGCATATAGCGTGCCGACAATTCCCAACTGCTCATTTTTTCCTTGGGCATGGCATAGAAAGGTCACTGAACGAGCCCGGGCCAATACTTTGACAATGGAGTTGGAATAACCTTCCGTCTGCACCATCCTGACATCCTTTTTCGAGGCAAATTTTTCTACCGCACCGTGCGCAGGTTTATCAAGTTTTCCGGCATTCTGGGTTTTTCGGGCGTTTTTCTGGGCGCTTTTGGGGCCCATGGGTTGAAAACGTTTCTGCAAAGGGTCGACCGGGTGGAAACATGGGAAACGGCCACGTTTTACCTCCTGGTCCACAGCGTTGCCCTGCTCGTAATTGGATTCCGTTCCCACCCCCGGGCCTCCGACGTTCTGATCGAGCTCGCCGGTTGGTTTTGGTTGAGCGGGTCCGTCCTTTTTTCAGGAACTCTCTACCTGCTCTGCCTGAGTGGTATCTCCTGGCTTGGGGCCGTTACCCCCCTGGGCGGTATATTGTTTCTGGCCGGATGGGGCAGCCTCTGCCTGGCTGGCCTCAACGTTTCCAAGGCTTCCCTTGCAAGAACCAAAGAAAGGTAAATTTCCGGTTTCCGAACCCGTCTGGAAAGTTTTGGATGCGGTGGCGGAAGTGGGAACTCCCCGCATATCGGGGGGAGCGGTGCGCGATTGGTTGCTGGAGCCCGAGCCGTAAGACCTCGAGGGCGAGGTCTTCGACGTTTCCTGGAAAGAATTGATGGCGGTGTTGAACCGGCTGGGGAAGGTGAACGAAGTGGGCAAGGCTTTCGGGGTGGCCAAACTGCGGGTCGAAGCGGGGGAAATCGACTTTTCAATGCCGCGCCTGGAGTCGAAAACAGACCCGGGCCACAAGGGATTTGTCGTGCGGCGCTTGGGTTCCCTAGACCAGAAACGGGCAGCCGCCCGCAGGGATTTCACCATCAATTCCATGGCCTACGACTGGAAAGACGGGGTCATCCTGGATCCCTTCAACGGCAAAAAAGATCTCGAATCCCGTATTCTGAGACACACCAGTGAAGCGTTTGTGGAAGATCCGTTGCGCGTTCTGAGAGGGTTTCAATTCTGCTCTCGGTTCCACTTGACTGCGGCCGAGGAAACCATCGAACTCTGCCAGGGGATAAAACGCGCCTACCACGAATTGCCGGTGGAGCGGATTTGGATGGAGTGGGAGAAATGGGCCACGCGCTCGGCCCGCCCCTCTTTGGGCCTGAAATTTCTCAAAGAGACGGGGTGGATGACCCACTACCCCGAGTTGAACGATCTGGTGAATTGCCCCCAAGACCCGCTCTGGCATCCCGAGGGGGACGTTTTTGTTCACACCTGTCACTGCCTAGACGCCATGGTGGGACTGGAGACTTATAAAAATGCGGATAGATCGGGACGCCTCGCCCTCATGTTCGCCACCCTGACCCACGATATTGGCAAGCCTTCCACCACCGTGCAGAAAGAAAAAGAGGGAGCAGTGCGGTGGGTCAGTCCGGGGCACGATCAAGCCGGCCCTTCTTTGGCCGGGTCCTTTCTGCAGTCGATCGGCGCTCCCCCCCTAGGCCTGATTCCGCGGGTGAAAGCGCTGGTGAGTTGCCATATGGCGGCCATCCAAATCCAGGAAAGACCCAGTCGCGCCCAAGTCCGGCGCCTGGCCCGGAAGTTGCGCCCCGGTTCACTGGCCGAATTGTTTGCCGTTATTCGGGCCGACCAGGCTGGTCGGCCTCCCCGTCACCCCGGGCCCTCCCAAGGTCTGCTGGAACTCGAAGCCGTAGCCGTGGAAGAAAGCCTGGCATCACAGGCCCCCCGGCCCATCGTTCTGGGACGCCACCTCCTGGCAAAGGGCCTGGAACCGGGACCGCAATTCAAAACTATTTTGGATGCGCTTTTTGAACGGCAATTGGATGGGGAGTTTTCCTCTTTGAAAGAGGCCCAACCCTTCATTGATGAATTGGGGAAAGAGGGGAAAGATGGAGAGATGGAGAAATGGAGTGATGGGGAGAGGTTAACCACAGAGGCCACAGAGGGCACAGAGGAAGGGAGCGAGGATTAACCACAAAAGGCACAAAGGCACAAAGGCGAGCTGGGGCGCGCTAATGAGGAATGAGGAATTAGGAATTAGGGAGAGGGATTAACCACAAAAAGCACAAAAAACAAAGAGGAGCCATGGTCGCGAACCAGCATCGAGCATCAAGCATCCAGCATCCAGAAATAGAATCTCGCAAAGAGCGCCAAACAATCGCGGCCTAAAGCCGCTCCTTCGATGGTTCGAAATGAAGTTTCAAATCCCGGATACCTTCCCGCCGCACTCGCCCAATTTGACATTGGGAAACTTTTTATTTGAAACGAGACTCATTCTCAGCAAGGTGTCGCCCCATGACTACGACCATAGATGTCGCAAGTATACGCAGGGACTTTCCCATTCTCCATACGCGGGTCGGGGGTCGGCCCCTGGTCTACCTGGACAATGCCGCCACCACCCAAAAACCCGTCGCTGTTCTCAGCGCCTTGGAAAAGCACTACAAGGAGTCTAACGCCAATATTCACCGCGGGGTGCACTATTTGGCGGAACGGGCCACCGATGCTTACGAACTGGCCCGCAAAACCGTGGCCGGGTTCTTGAATGCGGCCCGAAGCGAGGAAATTATTTTTGTTCGGGGCACCACGGAGGGAATCAACCTGATTGCCCAATCCTATGGGTTTCCTTTCCTGGGAGAGGGGGATGAAATTCTCCTGACCACCATGGAGCACCATGCCAACATTGTTCCCTGGCAGTTGGTGTGCGAGAGGAACGGGGCCAAACTGCGGATCATTCCGGTCACGGATTCAGGGGAGTTGGACATGGAGGCGTTTACAGCCTTATTGAGTGAAAGAACCAAAATAGTTTCGCTGGCGCATGCCTCCAATGCCTTGGGTACGGTCAATCCGGTGAAGGCGATGGTGGACAAAGCGCATGCCTGCGGCGCGATAGTTTTGCTGGATGGGGCCCAGGCGGTCGGGCATTTTCCGGTCGATGTGCAGGACCTCGATTGCGATTTTTACGTCTTTTCCGGCCACAAGTTATTTAGTACCACGGGGGCGGGGGTAGTTTACGGCAAATATGACCGGTTGCAAAGCATGCCGCCTTTTCAGGGGGGTGGAGACATGATCAACAAAGTTACTTTTGAGAAAACCACCTACAAGCGACCGCCGGGCCGTTTCGAAGCCGGCACGCCAAATATTGGTGGCGCCGTGGCCTTGGGTGCGGCAATCGAATACCTGGGTGGATTGGACCGTTTGGCCTTGTTGGAGTACGAGCATGACTTGCTGCAGTATGCCACCGGATTACTATCCGAAATCGAAGGGCTGAAAATATATGGACGGGCTTCCGAAAAGGTGAGCCTCATTTCATTTACCTTGGAGGGCGTCCATCCCCACGACATCGCCACGGTTCTGGATGCGGATGGAATTGCCATCCGAGCTGGGCATCATTGCACTCAACCGCTTCACCGGCATTATGGCATTTCCGCTACGGCCAGAGCTTCTTTCGCCTACTACAATACGAGGGAAGAAGCGGAGAAGCTGACCGCGTCTCTGAAAAAAATCAAACTGCTTTTTGGCTGATGTCCGAACTAACCGAGCTCTATCAGGAAATTATCCTCGATCACAACAAGTATCCCAGAAACTACGGTTCCCTGGTCGACTTTACGGCCAAGGGAGAAGGCAACAACCCGCTTTGTGGCGACGAGGTGACCGTCTACTGGAAATTGGGGTCCGGGGCCATTGAAGCCATATCCTTCCAGGCTCGCGGGTGCGCTATTTCCCAGGCCTCGGCCTCGATGATGACCCGGATTCTCAAAGGGAAATCCGTGGCGGAAGCCCAAGAACTGTTCCAACTTCTCCGGCGGCATCTCACCCAGGCCGACGGGGACAAGGAGTTCCCCGAAAAACTGGGAGATCTGGCCGCCCTGGCCGGCGTGAGAAAGTACCCCGCCCGCATCAAGTGCGCCACCCTGGCCTGGCATGCCCTATTCGACAAAATGGGGGGAAGCGCCCAAGGGCGCGAATTACTAATTAGGGGGGATTAACCACAAAAAGCACAAAAGACTCGGAGAAGGGCACAAAGGCACAAAGGCACAAAGGCACAAAGGCACAAAGGCACAAAGGCACAAAGGCACACAAAATGTTAACGAAATTGGCGATCTTTTCGAGAGCTAATCCAGAAGGGTTTTTAACCACGGATTTCATGGATGGGCACGGATGGCTCTCAATCGTGATCTTTATCGTGATCTTGATCGTGATCGAAAAAACAACGACTTGGAGAAGAGATTAACCTCAGAGCACAGGGTAGGGAATAGTTTCTGAGATTCAGAGGTACTGAGATGCTGAGAGGAGAGGATTAACCACGGATCCCGCTTCGCCAGAAGGCTGCGGCAGGACAAGATTAGCCCTCAATCTTGATCTTGATCAAAACATTCATAATTCGGGAGTTGGCATTTTTCGATCACGATCAAGATCAGGAACAGGTGTGGAGAAAGGTCCGAAGCTTTTTACCTTTTGGGTTGAAATATATTAATAACCAGTTGTATACAGGCAGTTCAATTTGGGCGCGGACTCGACCGCGACCCGCCAAAACATAGTTATCTTTCACTTTCAACCGAGGACTTGATCCATGAGACGAGTACCTGATGGGGAAGCTCATCGCCTTGTTTTTGAATCGTCCCTTGCCCTGGTCATTCGTTCAACGGGGAACCGGGAAAGGAGGGCGCGGTGAAGAGCATTCTCGAATTCGGGCGCATGCGGGAGCAGGGGGAGAAAATCTCCATGATTACCTGCTATGATGCGTGGTCCGCCAAAATCATCCAATCCACCCCCATCGATTGCATTCTCATCGGGGACAGTTGCGCCATGGTTATGCACGGTCAGCCCAGCACGGTTTTCATGGAAGTCGAAACAATGGCTTTGCATACCCGGGCCGTGGCCAGGGGAGCGCCAGGTAAATTCCTTATTGGAGACGTTCCCTTTCTCGCCCACCGCAAGGGCTTGAAGCCGTTAATGGATGCGGTGGAACAACTCATGAAAGCGGGGGCCCACGCCGTGAAAGTGGAAGGTGCGGCAGGGCACCTGAGCCATATCGCCCATGTGGTAGAGTCGGGAGTTCCCGTCATGGGCCACCTCGGTCTTACGCCTCAGTCGGTCAACCAATTGGGTGGATTCAAAGTGCAGGGAAAGGGGGAGGAAGCGGCCCGGCGCATGATGGACGATGCCCTGTCTCTGGAAAGGGCCGGCTGTTTCGCCCTGGTGCTGGAGTGCATCCCGGCCCCGCTGGCCGGGGAAATCACGCGGTTGCTCACCATTCCGACCATCGGCATTGGCTCGGGTCCCGATACCTCCGGCCAAGTGCTTGTCCTGCAGGACCTCCTGGGGATGGACCCCTCCTTCAAACCAAAGTTTGTCCGCCGCTACCTGGATGGATACACTCAGATGCGGAACGCGCTGGAGCATTACCACCTCGATGTGAAAGCGGGGGAATTCCCCGTGAAGGAGGAAAGTTTCGTATGATCTCCGTCATTCGACGCATCCGCGACTGGGACCTCCATCGGCGACGTTTCGTGTCGGAGGGGCTGTCGGTGGGCCTGGTGCCAACCATGGGCGCCCTGCACGGGGGACACCTCGCGCTGGTGCGCGCGGCCCGGAGAGACAATGATATTGTCGTGGTCAGCATATTCGTCAACCCGACTCAATTTAACGATCCCGCGGATCTGAAGCGCTATCCCAAATCCTGGGACCGCGATCGTGCGGTGGCGGAAGGTGCCGGAGCCGACTTTATTTTTTCGCCGGCCGGGGAAGACATGTATCCTGACGGCTATGCCTATCGCGTCTCTGAAAGCCGGCGCTCCAAAATGATGGAGGGGGAACACCGGCCGGGGCACTTCGACGGTGTGCTGACGGTCGTATTAAAGCTTCTCAATATCATAAGGCCCGCCCGAGCCTATTTTGGTGAAAAGGACTACCAGCAACTCCGCCTTATCCAAGGCATGGTTCAAGCCCTGTTCATGGACGTGGAGATCATTCCCGTGGCCACTGTGCGCGAGTCGGACGGATTGGCCCTGAGTTCCCGCAATGCTCTATTGACCGGGGAAGGCCGGTCCCGGGCCGCCGCCTTTCCCCGGTATTTACGCGAAATGTCTTCCGCCGATGAAGCCAGGGACCGACTGGTTTCGGAAGGATTCAAAGTGGAGTACGTCGAAGAAATAAAGGGGCGGCGATTTGGCGCCGTGGTGGTCGATGAAGTGAGATTGATAGACAATGTTCCCCTATAGTGAGACATGAAGGCGAAGATTTTATTCAAGCTCTCCGGGTCGATTGCCTGTTACAAGGCCTGCAACCTCATTTCCCGTTGGGTTCAGGAAGGGAATGAGGTGCAAACGGTTGCTTCGGCCGCCGCCCTGAAGTTTGTGGGAGCTTCTACCCTGGAGGGTCTGACCGGAAAACCGGTTTACCACGACCTCTTCGAACCCGGCAAACAGATGGCGCATATCGACTTGGTCAAGTGGGCCGATTTTTCTCTGTTATGCCCCGCTACGGCCAATACCCTCAACAAACTGGCCCACGGCTTGGGGGACGATTTGCTGGGCAGCCTGTTTTTAGCCCATGATTTTACCAAGCCCTATTTTGCGGCCCCGGCTATGAATACAGCCATGTATGACCATCCGGCCACGCGGGAGTCCCTCCGTAAACTCGCATCCTGGGGGGTTCACATCCTTCCCACCGGCAAGGGAAGACTTGCCTGTGGGGACGAGGGTCAGGGTAAACTGCTGGAACCCGATTTGGTGTGGGAATCGGTTGAGCAATACTTCGCCAATCTGAAACGACCCGATAGAAAACCGTTGCGCCTGCTCATAACGTCTGGCGGGACCGAGGAACCCATTGATGGAGTCCGGTCCATAACCAACAGTTCCAGCGGACAAACGGGAGCCCGCTTCGCCGACTACTTCTTCAATAGGGGCGATGAAGTCACCCTGCTCAAGGCGGAGCGTGCCATTGCCCCCGAACAGCCCGTCGAGGTGGTAGATTTCACCTCCTTCGATGATCTGGACAACCAGTTGAAGGGAATTCTGGGGAGGGCGCATTACGACGCAGTCATTCATCTGGCCGCGGTCAGCGATTATTCCGTCGATCATATCCTGATCGATGGCCGGAAGGTCACCCCGACTGCGGTCGGGAAACTTTCCTCCGGGCATGAAATTTCCCTGAACCTGGCCCCGAACCACAAGATCGTGGACCGCCTTCGCCACTACAGTCTGAACCGGAGCGTGCTGGTGGTGGCTTTCAAGCTCACCCAAAACGCCTCCGAAAAAGAGGGTGAGCGGGCCGTGCTCGATCTCCTTCGGCATTCATCGGCCGATTTCGTGGTGCACAACGATCTATCCGGGGTGGATCCCGAAAATGGAAAGCATGTGGCCTCACTCTATCGAGGCGCCGCTCTGACCGAACGCGTGACCACCAAGGATGCTCTCATCCAATCGGTCGAGTCCCTTCTGGTTACTTCCCTGGCCAACCCGTAAGAGCATTATGCTACTCTGTCTCGACATCGGCAACACCACCATCCACGGGGGAGCCTTTCAGGGGAACGACCTGAAAATATTTTTCAGGAAAACTTCTGAAGTCCGCATTTCCACTGACGAAATGGGGCTGTTTCTTCGCACCATTCTTCGAGAAAACGGGGTTGAGCCGGAGGTCGTCCGGAATATCGCCCTGTGTTCGGTGGTTCCGTCCCTCCTGCATTCCATTCGCAATGCCTGTTACCAGTATTTTAACACGGAACCGTTTATCCTTCAGGCCGGAGTGCGGACGGGATTGAAAATCAATTACCGCAATCCCCTCGAAGTGGGGGCCGACCGAATAGCCATCGCCATTGCGGCGGCGGACCTGCATCCCCGCGTCAATATAATTGCGGTCGATTTTGGAACCGCTACCACTTTCGACGCCATAACCGCCAACCGCGAATACCTGGGAGGAGCCATTCTGCCCGGAATCGCCATTTCCATGGAATCTCTGGAAACGAAAACCGAAAAGTTGCCCTCGGTGGAAATTGTGGGGCCTACCTGTGCGGTGGGAAGATCCACCGTGGAAAGTATCCAGTCGGGATTGTTTTACGGTCAGGTAGGGGCGGTCAGGGAATTGGCCGGGCGCTTTGCCCGGGAAGCTTTTGAGGAAGAAGCCTCCGTTCTGTTGGGGACCGGTGGTTTCGCCCGCCTCTTTGCCGGGGAAAATCTCTTTGACGCCATCTACCCCAACTTGGTTCTGAATGGGCTCTACCTGGCCTATCACCTCAATAATTGACCGATTCATCATGAAAATCACCTTGCTCAAATCGAAAATCCACTGTGCCACGGTCACGGAGGCCGACCTCACGTATGAAGGATCGATTTCCATTGATACCGCATTGTTGCAAGCGGCCCATCTACGCGAGTTCGAGCGCGTGGATATCTACAATTGCAACAACGGCGAGCGCTTCTCCACCTACGTCATACTGGGCGGACCCGGGCAGATCGCTCTCAACGGCGCCGCCGCCCGCAAAGTTGTTCCCGGGGACGAAGTGATCATTGCAAGTTACGCCCAATTTTCCGAACATGAAGCGGACCGCTTCACCCCCAGTGTCGTGCTGGTCCATAAGGACAACTCCGTGAAGTCGATCAAGCAGGCCTAAGAGGTCAAGCAAATGGCGGTTAGCTATCCAATGAGGGGGAAGCGCCCAAGGGGATAGATTTAGGAATTAGGGGGGATTAACCACAAAAGGCACAAAGGCACAAAGGCTCAAAGGCACAAAGGCACAAAGGCACACTAAATCTTAACGAACTTGGCGATCTTTTCGAGAGCTAACCCGAAAAACTCACAAAAAACACAGAGGAGCCAAGGTCACGAACCAGCATCGAGCATCCAGCATCCAGAAATGGACTCTCGCTAAGAGCGCAAAGCAATGTAATGCCTGGAGTAGCTGTAGGAGCGGCTTTACGCCGCGATTCTTTGGGAATAACCACGGATGACACCGATGACCCTCAATCTTGATCTTGATCTCTCTCCCTTATCCCAATCTTTGCGCTCTTAGCGTCTTGGCGAGAGAAAATCCAGGGGCGCTTTCCGCCCTTTCCTTTATCCTCGATATCCTGTTCATCCATGTTGATCTTATGCGTTTGACCCTTTGGCATGCAGGCATCTCTCATCAAGTATTTATTGGCCAGTGACGCGCCCGTGGATGAAGTATTGGTGCAGGGCTGGGTGCGGACGCGACGCGACGCGAAGACCTTTTCCTTTTTGGAAATCAACGATGGCTCCTGCCTGGAGAATCTACAGGTAATTGTCGACGCCACTCTGCCCGATTTTGAGCAGATGGAGAAAGCAAACACAGGCGCCGCCGTCGCTGTCGCAGGAAAATTGGCGCCGTCCCAGGGCAGGGACCAGGCCTGGGAGGTCGTGGCCCAATCTCTCACCGTCATAGGGGAAGCAGGGCCGAACTATCCTCTGCAAAAAAAGGGCCATTCCCTGGAATTCCTTCGCGAAATTGCCCACCTTCGTCCCCGGTCCAACCTGTTCGGTTGCGTATTCCGGGTGAGGAGCCGTCTGGCTTACGCCATCCATCGGTTCTTTCAGGAACGGGATTTCCTCTACGTGCATACACCCATAATCACGGCCAGCGATTGCGAAGGGGCCGGAGAATTGTTTCGCGTAACGACCCAGCCTCCCCCCGGCCGGGGTGGTGACGGCGAAGGGGAACCCCGCAAGGAGTTTTTTGGCAAGCCCACCTACCTGACCGTCAGCGGGCAATTGGAAGGTGAAATCTTTGCCACTGCTCTGAAGAACATATACACCTTCGGCCCGACCTTTCGCGCGGAGAATTCCAATACCAGTCGGCATGCCAGCGAGTTCTGGATGATTGAACCGGAGATGGCATTTTGCGACCTGGCTGGCAACATGGACCTAGCTGAATCCTTTGTCCAGTATCTCGTGCGGGATACCCTGGAAACCTGCCGGACCGAGTTGAAGTTTTTCAACCGTTTCGTAGACCGGGGCCTCATCCGAAGATTGGAGTCGATCGAAAGCCGGTCCTTCACCCGGCTCGGCTATGGCGAAGCGGTGAAATTGCTCCGGGCCAGCGGCAGGAAGTTTCAGTATCCGGTCGAATTCGGCAGCAACCTGCAGGCGGAGCACGAGCGATACCTGACCGAAGATCATTTCAAGGGTCCGGTCACGGTTTACAACTATCCTCGGGAGATAAAGCCCTTTTACATGCGCCTCAATGATGACGGCAAAACCGTGGCCGCGATAGACGTCCTGGTGGCTGGAATTGGTGAAATCGTCGGCGGCAGCCAGCGGGAAGAGCGAGCCGATTTCCTCGACCGCAATATGGACCGCCATGGCATTTCAAAGGAGGAATACTGGTGGTACCGGGATCTCCGGCGTTTCGGAACGGTTCCCCACAGCGGATTTGGTCTGGGATTCGAAAGAATGCTGATGTTGGTCACCGGCGCGTCCAATATTCGGGACGTCATTCCCTTTGCCAGGACCCCGGGAAGCGCCGAGTTCTAGTATAACCACAAAAGGCACAAAGGCACAAAGGCACAAAGGCACACAAAATCTTAACGAAATTGGCGATCTTTTGAGAGCTAATCCATAAGAAAGATTTAACCACGGATTTCACGGATGGGCACGGATTGGAAAATTAGCCACAGAGGAGCCAAGGTCACGAACCAGCATCCAGCATCGAGCATCCAGAAATAGACTCTCGCAAAGCAACGCAAAGAAAGGGAAGAATTAACTACAGAGAGCACAGAGGGGGAGAGGGAGATTAACCACAAAAGGCACAAAAAACACAAAGGGGGGAGAAGCGCCCAAGGGCGCGAATTAGGAATTAGGAATTGGGAGAGGGAGGGGAAAGAGTTCAGAGTGCAGAGAAGGGGAATGTCCGCCCTCCGTTAACTCTAGCCACTAACCACTAGTCACCAGCCACTTATTCTTGAATTCGGGAGATGGCATTTTACGATCAAGATCACGATTGAGTGTGGGGGAAGGGGAGGATTGCTTACC
>JAABVD010000359.1 GCA_014529615.1 Opitutia bacterium | reverse complement strand
CGATCACGATCACGATTTTGGAACCAGCATCCAGCATCGAGAACCCAGCATCCAGGAATTGACCACGGATGACACGGATGACACGGATAGGGGAGCCCAAGGTTAATGGTTTGGCCCCTTCGGCGGTCCCCCTCGGGTCAGGGCGACCATCTCTTCTGCGCCTCGCGCAGCTTTTCCAGGTAATCGTAGGAGAATAATCCGGTCGAGTGGCCGTCACTGAAGGCAAAACGCAGGGCATAGTTGCCCATTTGGTCCCAGCCGACCACTTTCACGCCAGGGTGTTTCCGAGGCCCGCTCCCCCCCGATATATTCCCAAAGATATCCATCTCCCCTATGTTCTCGGCGCTGGGGGAAAATTCCCTCAGAAACTCCATGGGGAAAAAATCTTCCTCACCGTTTTCCCAGAGAATGGCGATCTCGTTTCCGATAATCTGTATATCCTTGGGGCGTTTCATGGCGTGGAATCCGATTTCCTCACCGGGAGTGAATTACCACCGTCTTCATTTCCGTCATTTCCTCAATGGCGTACTTGGGGCCTTCCTTCCCGAAACCGCTTCCTTTCATCCCGCCATAGGGCATGGCATCGGTTCGCCAGAGAGGACCCCAATTGATGTGGATGTTTCCACTTTTTACCTCGCGGGCAAATCGCATGGCCGAGTCGATATCCCTGGTAAAAATTCCCGCGCTGAGTCCGAACTCGGAATCATTGGCCATTTCAATGGCTTCATTTACGTCTTTAACTTTGACCACGGCTACGGCAGGACCGAAAAGCTCCTCCCGGCAGACGCGCATCCCGGGGGAAGCATTGTCGAGTAAGGCGGGTTGCAAATTGGCCCGGTCGCGGTTTCCCCCGACAACCAGTTCGGCTCCATCCCCGACGGCCTCGTTTATCCAGCTCTCCACGCGAATGGCATCCCTCTCCCGCACCATGGGACCCACGTTTACCGTCTCCTCCAGTTGATTTCCGGTCGTCATTGCCTCAATCTTGGGGACCAGGGCGGACATCAATGGCTGGTGGGCCTCCTCCTGCACGATGAGACGTTGGGTCGATATACAAACCTGACCCGCGTTGGCATAACCCGTCATGGAGGTGGATTGGGCCACGAAATCCATATCCGCATCCGGTAACACGATGAGTGGAGAATTGGACCCCACCTCCATCGTAACCTTCTTTGCCCCGGCCACCTGGCATATCCTTTCCCCTACTTCGAGACTACCGGTAAAGGTGATTTTCCTCACTCGCGGATCGGTGCAAATGCCCTCTCCGACCGCGGCGCCGCTACCGGTCAGACAGGATATGGCCAACGGATGCAAGCCGGCATCCAAAAGAATCTCCACCAGCTTGAGGGCCATGAGGGGGGTGTCGCTGGCCGGTTTCAACACGACGGAATTACCAGCGGCAAGGGCCGGACCCACCTTGTGGCACACCAGATTGAGCGGAAAATTGAAGGGCGTGACGGCAGCGATGACCCCACATGGCTCGCGCAAGGTCAAACCGAACTTTCCTCGAACATCCTTGCCCCCGTCCAGAGGCAATACTTCGCCGCCAAGACGTTTTGCTTCCTCCCCACTGATCTCCATGGTCTGGATGGCACGATCGATCTCGAACCGGGCCTCGCCCAGGACTTTTCCCTCTTCCGAACTGAGGATCAAAGCCAGGTCCTCCATTCGTTCACGCAGGAGGTCGGATGCTTTTCTGAGAATCCGGAAACGTTCATAACCCGTGGTCGCGGCCATGATTTTGGCCCCGTCAACGGCCGCTTCCAGAGCGAGGTCCACGTCGCGAGCGCTGGCCGAAGGAACGGTATCGATGACACTGCCATCGAATGGATTAATGACCTCGATAGGTTCGTCTCTGTCCTGCCACTCTCCGTTGAGAAAGAATTTCATTTATTTGCCTTGGGTTGATTTGAATTCAGGATGAATTGCGCCTTGCCTACTATATTACAGGTCCACCATCAAGTTAAACCACGAAGGGGAAGGAATTGGGATTGTTGAACCACAAAAAGAACAAAAGACTCAAAAAGGGAGAAGAATGGTAGAATAAACCACGGAACCCGCTTCGCCAGAACCGTGCTTCGCAACGCTTCGCAGGTCAAGAGCCTACCATGCTTCGCCTAAAGGCTTCCCACGGCACAGCACAGGA
>JAABVD010000043.1:4730-17089 GCA_014529615.1 Opitutia bacterium | reverse complement strand
ATATTACTTGAGCGGTAGAAAAGAAGTCGATTTTCCCCTTATTATCTCTTTTTGCCACGGCGGCGGGCTCACTTTTTGCCGATGAACGCCCCAATATGGTATTTCTCTTTGCCGACGACTGGGGCCGTTATGCGAGCGCCTATGAAAAGGTGGAAGGGCCGCAGTCGATCAGCGCTCTGATCGACACTCCTCACTTCGACCGAGTCGCAAATGAAGGAATCTTATTTACCAACGCCTTTGTTCCCGCTCCATCTTGCACACCCTGCCGCAGTTCGATATTGTCAGGCCGGTATTTTTGGAACACGGAACGCGGAGCCATTCTGCAGGGTGCGGTCTGGGACCCGAATATACCTACTTTCCCGCTGGAGCTGGAAAAAGCAGGATACCATATCGGATACTCCTACAAGGTTTGGACACCGGGAACTCCTCCCCATGCGCCCTACGGAGCCAAGCGAACCGCTTACCATCAGGGCGGTACCAATTTTAACAATTTTTCCCAATATGTGAGTAGGAAAGCCCCGAGGCTGGGAATAGAAGGCGCCAAGGAGGAATTGTACGCTGAGGTCAGGGTTAATTTTGATGCCTTCATTGCCGACCGGGAAGAGGGACAGCCCTTTTGCTTCTGGTGGGGGCCGACCAATACGCATCGCAAGTGGACCAAGGGGTCGGGCCAGGCTTTATGGGGCCTGGACCCCGATAAATTGAAGGGCAGGTTGCCAAAATTTCTTCCGGACGTCCACGATGTGCGTGAAGACGTAAACGACTACCTGGGCGAATGTCTCGCCGTGGACGCCGGCATCGGCCTGATATTAAAAAAGTTGGAGGAAATGGGTGAGTTGGATAACACCCTGGTGGTTATCAGCGGGGATCACGGCATTCCCGGCATACCGCGGGGAAAATGTAATCTCTATGATTTGGGCACTGAAGTGACTTTGGCCGCTCGTTGGTTGGGAAAGATCAAGCCGGGTAGGGTAGTAAGTGACTTTATCAACCTGCGCGAACTGGCGCCTACTTTTTTAAAAGCCGGTCAAACGCCTGTTCCCGAAGGCATGGCTGAGCGGGATTTAATGCCGCTCTTTCTTGCTGAAGGGTCGGGTCGGATCGATCCGGCTCGCACCTTTGTGATACTGGGGCGGGAGCGTCACGTCGCGGCTGCTCGGGAAGAATTTTTGCCTTATCCCCAGCGGGCCATCCGCACCGAGGACTTTTTGTACATACGCAATTTTGAGCCCGACCGCTGGCCCATGGGAACGCCCGGCGTGGTTCTGGACAATGAATTTTCCGAACTGAAGGCTTTGGAGGAAAACACCTTCATAGGCTTTGGGGATTTGGATGGCAGCCCAACAAAGAGGTGGGTTATCGAGCATCGAAAAGAGCCGGAGAACCGTCCGTTCTATGACTATGCCGTGGCCAAACGCCCTGAAGAAGAGCTCTACGACTTGCGCAAGGACCCTGACTATCTGACCAACGTGGCCGATGAAAAAGAATACTTGGAAATTAAAGGGAAACTCAGCCAGGAATTGATGGATACGCTAGTGGCTGAAAACGATCCTCGGGTAGTAGAGAACCCGGTGCGGTTCGAGCGCCCCCCCTATACCGGTCCGTTCAACAAAAATCCATAACTACTCAGGTATCTTGAGCAATCGTCCGCATGAATGTTTTTCTACTGTGCTCAGGAAACCCGCACCAACGTTCGACCTTCGTTCGCTACGCATTTTGTGAGATGCATTGTGGAACTGGATGCTGGATGCTCGATGCTGGATGCTCGATGCTGGAAAGCACTGAAACAACCTTGAGATTGATGAACGGTATGCCTCGGGATTGGTTCATTGTAGAACCCCGTTGGGGTTCGTTGTTTTTGTACATTCCAACCCAGTGTGCGCTACGCGACACTGGGCTTTGGAGTGGAACTGCTTTGCAGTTCTTTGTAGTGTGGCCTCCTTTAATCCAGGCTATGGAAACCTGAGCAGTTACAAAAATCCATAAAAGGGTGGCGGAGAGTCCTTTTGCTCTACAGGTTTCTTCCAACTGAACTTTTTCCATATGGTGAAAATCATTACATCGTTTGTAACTACCGTTTTCATGGTGGTTTTTGTTTCCGGTCTTCTCGCCGACCAGCGGCGCTCCGGGGATGGGGTGAATATCATCCCGCAGGAAGGTTACCTGCGCATCGAGATAAATGGGGAGTTGTTTGCAAATTACCATTTTTTGGGCGACAGGACTGTTTATTTTTACCCTGTGCACGGTCCCGGGGGCTTGCCCGTGACGCGGAATTATCCCATGAAGAAGGTGGATGGAGAGTCACACGATCATCCCCATCACCAATCGCTCTGGTATGCCCACGGGGATGTTAATGGAGTTGATTTCTGGGCCCGGACGGAAAACTTCGGCTGGATAGAGCACGACCGGTTCTTGGATGTCCGCTCGGGTAACGAATCCGGCCTCATCCGTTCGGCCAACAAGTGGATTTCCAAGGATGGGGATTTGATCTGCCGGGACGAAAGAACCTTTCGGGTTTATAATCGTCCGGATAATGAACGTCTCTTCGATTATGAAATTACCTATATGGCCGGTGATGAACCCTTGGTTTTGGGGGATACCAAGGAAGGCTCCATGGCCATTCGGGTGGCGGGAAGCATGCCCCACAAACCGAAGCATGACACCGGTGGAATTCCTCCCGGACACATAGTGCAAAGCAACGGTTTAAGGGATGGGGACACCTGGGGCAAACGAGCCGCCTGGTGCGATTACTACGGTTTTGTGGAGGGAAAAATTGTGGGCATGGCCATTTTCGATCACCCGGACAATCCGCGACATCCCACTTGGTGGCATGTTCGGGACTACGGGTTGTTTGCCGCTAATCCCTTCGGCCTTCACTATTTCGAAGGTCGACCCCCAGGCAGTGGAAACCTGACCGTTCCCCCGGGAAGGTCTCTCACCTTCAAATACCGCATCTACTTGCATGAAGGAGATGAAAAACAGGCCGATGTGGCGGGCCGGTATGCCGAGTATGCCGCAGAGAATCCCTGAACGGCAAATCTCAGAGGGCCTTTGGGCGGGTCGCCGGAGGACATTCCTCGGGGAAGTAAATTTTGCCCAAGTCCAGGAGAATGGATTCAAGCTGATCGTAGTAAAGGTCTTCGGGAGTGGTGGATTTTTGTTTGCGCAGGGCCTCCAGTCTGGATTCGAGATGGTCGCGGCGCTGCCGCTGTTCCGGGCTTAACTTTCGTTCCAGTTCCGATGGAATGAGCGCGATTTGGTGAGCGCGAAATCCATCGGGGTCCCGTTTGCTTTCGGATGCTTTGATGACGCGCGTTCCCCGGAACCAGTCGGGTGGGGTGCCCAGCTTATCTCCATTATCGTCGATCAGCGGATGCTCCGAGGCCAATCGACCCGCTTCCTTGTAAAACGTGTCCACGGCATGATGGGCGCTCAGAAAGGCTTCCAGAAGAGAAGTTTGGCCGTCCCGGTCCATATCCCCGGACGAACTCCCTACAATTTGGGCAAACATCTCCCCAAACCGGGCGTAGTTGATTTCCTCCCCGCTGCGCGTGGCGGAAATTACGATGCGGTTGGGGCCGCTGATGGCGGGCAGAAAGGGCCCGCTGGCGGAACCGCCGTGAATAAAAATCAAAGTGCGGTCCATTTGGGGCAGTCTGCCGGCCAACTCGGAGGCGGAAATGTCGGGCCCCCGCAAGTTCAAATAGCCATCGCGCCCGTTGTAGGTCCCGTGCCCGACATAGACCATCCAGGCGGGCATGGCGGCGGTGGTATCCAGATTATCGATCCATTGAAAAACTTTTTCCTTATCCGCCCCGCGGTCGGGTTCTTCCATCCCTGTCACGATGATTTCCGCCCCGGCTTTACCACAGGCTTCGGTCCAAGCCTTGGCAGCGTCTTTGAATCCGCTTGCAAAAGCGGGTTGTCCGGCCGCGCCCACTATAATCAGGACCTCGTGGCTGGCTGCGCCCCAAAGGCCGCCGGTTGAAATGAGGAGCCAGAACAGTGCGTGACGCGAGGTTCTCACGGCAACCCTCTCAATCGCCTTACCGCCCATTCTACCAGAAAGCAGGCCAGAATTCCCAGGAAGAGCCAGTTGCGGTGCCACAGGGGACGCGTCCAGGTTTCAGTGACCGGGGCGGGTTGGCGGGAAAGCAGATCGCTCACCCCGCCCAGATCGGTTAAGCCTAGAACCTGTCCGCCGGTCTTCTGGGCCAGTTCTTCCAGAATCGCCCGATTGGGATCCAGGTAGCGAAACTCATCCCCGGCCGGATCGGTTACCCAGCCGGCCTCGGCCCTACCCACTACTGCTCCGTCCCCATCCGTTACCTCCACCTCGGCCAGGTAGGCTCCCCCGTCCCGGGGAGTAAACGTGGTGGCAAAACGTCCGGGCTCCCCCGATACCGGTTCGACTTGAAATGAAACTTGGGAAAATCCTTTTTCCTCCCTTGCCTCGTCCAGTCGGATTACCCGGTTGATGGTCAGGCGCGCCTGGGCCAGTTCCGCAGGTTGAAAGGAGGCATCCCGAGCTACCACCTCAAGCGCGATTTTTTCACCCGTCAACCTGGCTTCCAAACTCACTTGCTGGGGAGTGTCGGTGACCAGCCAGCGCGCCATCTGCCGCCAGAACCGGGCCAAATCTTCCTGGTCTTTTTCTTCCCGCAACCCCCAGCGCCAGATGTCTCCCACGGTGAGGCAGGCCACCCGCCCCGCCCCGAAGGGATGGGCTGCCAGTCCCGGAAACCGATTTCCCGATCGGTCCTCCACCTCGGCCAGGACACTGGCTCCCGGTTTGATGGAGGGCAACGGATTCAATACCTGGAAGGGTGGCATGGCGTTGAGCCGGGCTCTTTCCTCAGTCTCGTGGGAACGGATTCGCATCCAGGGCTCTACCCAACCCTCCCTGGTCAGGCGCCACTTGAGGTCTTCCGAAGGATGAGCCTTTGCCGGACGATCGATGTGAACGGGCAGAGCGCTGGCCAGAGGGGTGTCGGCATATCCGCCCGCATTCAGGGCGTCGGCGCCACCCAGCAGAATCAATCCGCCGCCGCGCAGAGAGGCAAACTCGCGCAGCAGGTCGAGTTGCTTGAAGGTGAAGAACTCGGCCTCCACGTCGTCTAAAATCACCCCATCATATTTGAACAGGTCCTCCGCTGTTTGGGGAAATCCCCCCCTCAGTTCCTCCTGGTCCCGCGTATTGAGGCGGACCATCACCGGTTGGTCGTAGCGTTCGGCTTCATCCTCCTCCCCGAATCCCCGAAACAGGGGGTTGCTCGACTCTCCGGCCCGGCCCTTGAACTCGAACTTCGGTTCTCGGCGGGCCACGCGAATCAATCCCACCATGTGCAGTTGGGGATCTTCGGCCAAGGCCCGGTTGAGAAATTTGTATTCCCAGTTGGGCCGCCCGCTGACGTAGAGAATGCGGTATTCGGTTTGCCCCCGATCCAACATGAACAGACGGCGGTTGTTCAGCTCGGTAGCCTCTCGGAGATCTTCCGCCCCTTCCAACGTCTCTACCGAGGTTTGCAAAAACTGCAGGCCCGACTGCATGGGACGCCATTGGAAGGTGACGGCCTGCGATTTACCGGAAGGCCCCAGGGACAACCGGATCGGATCGGGCAGTTGGGTATCGAAAGCGGGGTCCTCCAGGGCATCGATGGCGACTTCGACCTGCCGCCTTAAATTCCCCCGCCAGGAGACTTCGGCCTTCAAGGTTACCGGGGCGTCGTCAAAGGAGGTCTGCCTCAATTCGATGCGGTCGAGGCTCAAGTCGGGAATCCGACCCGGATTACCAATTACCACCGGATAGACCGGGGGAAGCCCGGCCAACTCGGGTAGTCCCTCTTCCAGGTCGGTGGCGTTGCCGTCCGTGAGCAGGATGATGCCTGCCAGGGGCAGCCTTTGAAAACGGTCCTGCATACTCTGTAAAGTCTTCCCCAGGTTGCTCCGGTCGCCCCGGAAGTCCAATTGGTTGAAGTTGTTCAAGCGGCCTAAATCGCGGTCGAACCGGTAGGGTCTTACCTGAAAGGCGTCTTCCAGCCGGGCCAGCCAGGTACTGTCCGGTCCGGTCAGCCGGTCCTTCAAATTTTCTCCCCGCGATTTCGATTGCCCCACTTCTTTCAATTGCAGGCCCTGGCTGTTATCGGCCACGATTGCTACGATGTTGGCCCCACGAGTGGGGCGCAGGGAGGTCCAGTGCGGTTCCAGGAGAAAGGTCAGCAACAGCAGAATTCCCAACCACCTCAATGTCAGGGGGATCCAGTTGCCCAGCCCTAAGGGCCGAACCGGTTTCCAGGCCATCCAGGCCAGGGGGAGAAGGATGCAACAGCCGATTAACCCCGCCCACCACCAGGGCAAGCCCAGAAATATCAACGACCCGAGGGTTTTCATCAGGAATCATCCCCCAAGGCTTCGTAGTAACGCTTAACCGCTTCCTGATAGGGTGGAGGAACCGGGTCCCGGTCGATCGGTTGCAGGACCTCCGGATCCTGCAGGCGCATCAATTCCTGCTGGACCCAGGATTTCACTTCGCGCATGGGCTCGAGCACCGAGGTATCGATACTATCCCATTGCGGCGGAAGGCTGTGCCGCTTGAATTCGGCTCGCAAGCGCTCGGCTGCTTCACGGGCCTCGGTAATGCGTTCCCGGGCTTGGGGCTGCTCGATCAATTCCTCGACCGTGCGCAGACGTTCGGACCAAGGCCGAAATTCTCCACCCGTAATGGGGCCGTCCATCCGGGAATTATCGGCAAGGGATCGGATTATGTCTTCCAGGTCGCCGAGCCGGTTTCCGCCAGGTCCGCCGGCTCCTCCGCCCAACCGGTCGTCTCCCCCTCTCCTGGCCCCGTCTCCCGGGGGAAGAAGGCCGCCTTGCCCACTGACGGGTCCGGGTTGTTGCCCCCCGGCCCGCTGGCCCCCTTGGGCCTGAGAGGGCTGTTGCGAATCCCTTGAGCCGCCGGGCTCCCGACCTGTCCCCTGGGCCAACTCGCCGGCCTGCGGGGATTCACCCGGCTGGGCTCGGCCTTCGGTTTCCATAGACTCCTGTTCCCTGGGACGTTCGTTTTCCAACTGGCGGGACAATTCATCCAGTTCCTCACTGGCAAACCTCAGGGTGCGGGTCTCGCTGCCCAGGACCGATTCGGCCGCCGCCTCTACTTCCCGTCGCAGGTCGTCAAAGGCCTGTTCCAGGCCGGGTTGCCTCTCCAGGGCGTGGTCGGTAAAGCCCCGCTGGACCAACTCCTGGGCAATCCGCAAATCCTCCTCTGTGCCGCTCTGGTCGCTTCGCCTCAGGAGGTCGTAGAGTCGGCGGTGCAAGTTGGGCTCTCCGATTTCCGAGTCCTCCGTAATCCGGCGCAAATTGTCCATCAAGTCCCCCAATCCCTCCAACTGCCCTTCATAGGACTCGTTTACCTCCGCTCGTTCGGGGGTAAGGTCCAAGCGATGGGCCCCTTCCCGGCTGAGGTGGTCCAATGCTTCAGTGATCTTTTTCTGGTTCTCGGCCAACTCCCGAGCCGCATCGCGCGCTCGCCGCAATTGCTCGGTGAACCGGCTCGAGGTATCCTGCCGGAAATCCTCCTTCAAATCCTGCAGGTTTTCATTGGCCCGGGCGCCGGATGCCAGGGCCTGGGAAACTTTGCCTTCATCGAGGGATTGGCCCAGTTGCCTCATCTCCCGGCGGGTTTCGTCCAACTGCCTCCGCGCCTCCCGTGTTTCCCGATCGGAATCCATCCGTTCCATACGCTGACGGACTTCGTCGACCTGGGTGAGTAATCTCCGGTTCTCCTCTTCCAGGCGTTTCAATTCGCGGCGAATGCGTTGCTCCTCCTCCTCGTCTTTAGCCGAGGTCAGAGCCGTCTGCAATTCCTTGAGCCTTTCGTTCATTTGTTGCTGGCGGCGGGCCAGTTCGCTGAGCTTTCCCAGGACTTCCAACTGATTGCGTTCCTCCGGGGTGGTAAGCGGTTGTGCCTGGGACTCGGTTTCGTACCGGTTTTCCTCCTCGTTGAAATCGATCTGGTTCAATTGGCGCTGATTGCGACGGTTTCCGCTACCGCCTCCACTCCTTTGGTTCCCTTGCCGAACCACGTTGAATTCTCTGGGTTGCAGACTCAGGAGAGCTTGGTAGGCGCCCTGGGCAGCCAGCCAGGCTTCCTGCAAAGGGGCCTCGGAATGTTCCGCATTGGCCTCGGATAACTTGTCCGCTGCCTTCTCCATGAATCCGCTGGCCCGCTGGGCTGCCTTTATCCAGTCATCCCGACGCATTTCCAATAGAGCCGCTTGCAGTTGCGACCAAATTTCTCTCTGGGATTGGGCCAGGACCTCGGAATCTTCCCGGAAGCTGGAATCGCTTTCCCCCCGTTGCAGGAGCTTCCAGGTGGCAATGGCAATTTGTCTTTGTCGTTCCAGGATCTCGCCCTCTCGCTGACCGCCCATGCCTTCCATGCTGCCCCCCCCGCTTTCGCCCTGGCGAAAAATTTCTTCCAGGGCACGTACTTCGGCGAAATACAAATCGCTCGTGCTACGACGGAGTTCCCCGTCGGGGCCGTAATCTTCGGCGAAGGCAAACCAGGTGACCAATTCATCCGGTTCAACGCCTTTTTCTTCCAGCGCCACGGTGTGGCGGAAATCTGCATCCAGGGTGGCTGAATCGGCTTTTTTCAGGGGGGTGTATACCGGGTTGTTGGCCCCTACGGCCAGGGCCACCCCGTAATTGATCAGCCCGAAATCGTCTTTGGCTTCCGCTTCCAAGGTCAATTCTTCGATGGGCGATACCCGTTGGTCTCCCTTGGGAAAATTGACCCGTAATTTGGGTCGCTTGTTGGGCAGCGCTTCGATGCTGATATCGGGTGGATAAGCGTTATTGCGTCCGGCTTCGTCTTTCAGGTGAAGGTGATAGTGCCTGGATTCCCCTAACGTGAAAGATGTGGTGAAACGAGTCCCCTGCGGGTTGGCGCGTTTCAGCTCGATGAAGTCGGTGGTCTTGTCCACCAGCAGGGCCTGGGCAACCGGCTTGTTGACCAGGAAGGTGTAATCGATCCGGGTGCCTTCTACCGCGCTGACCCGGCGGGTATCCTCGATCCGCCGGTCGGTCAGCCCGGTGTAAGCGGGATAGTCCAGATATGCGTCCGCCTGCTTCAACATGGGCAGGTCGTAGACGGACAGGGTGTAGGATTCGGTTTGCCCCTCCTGGAAGGTGACGGAGTAGAGCGTATCTTCATTCACCGCGGGCAAGGTATGGGCGAAGACGGGATCGGACAGGCTGCGGGCCATGGGAAAAGATTTTGCTTTCCCGGATGGGGTCCGGGTTTGCAGAGTGGCCGACTTTGGCAGATGGCCCATGAACCTCGCTGCCACCACCACCGCGCTACCGCGTTGCAGTTCCACGTCACCCGGGGTTACCTCGACCGATGAGGCCATGGCCGGAATGGAGAGAGGCGCCCCGCCCGACCACCCCGCCCAGCCTTTGCTATGGTAGACCAATCCGGCCAATGCCACGGCCCCGACCAGGGAAGCTACATAGCCCAGTTGAAGCAGGATATGGGATCGCTTTCCCGTGTCTTCCCAGTATTGGAACAGGGAATTGTGCAGGGCCTCCTCAATGACCTTTTCTTGCAGAAAGTTGTATTTTCCGTCCTTGGGTCGCTGTTCCAGAGCGGTGGTCAGAACTTTGTCCAGTTCGGGAAAATTTTCCTCCACCAGCTTTCCCGTTTCCCGGTAGTCGAGCGGGGTGCGCCGGCTCTCCAGGAAGTTCAGAATAAGGGTCGCGAGCACCACAATACAGGCCGTTGGAAAGGCGTACGGTTCGAATTCCGCGACCACCCAGCGAAGGCCGATGCAGAGGCCGATCAGAACCGAGGCGATGCCCCAGCGCCTGATTTTGCCGCGGAACAAATGGTTGTCGCGCTGGCGTTGAGCGGCCTGGAGCAGCTCCTTTTCCAGGCGTGGATCAATGCCTGGCTCCTCGTTTGGCTTTGTTGAAGTCATACTGGAACCTCCGTTCCTTCCCTTTTGGAAATCAAAATGGCAACCAGACTTTCCACGGCCAATGTCAGAGCCGCAATGAGCAGGAACCAACGCCATACTTTCTGCTGACTTTCCAACTCGGCCGAGGTGCGGAATCGGATAACTTCTTCCTTGGATTGCTCGGATGCTAGGGATTCCCGTGGATTGAGTGGCGCCCCCAGGTTTTCCCAGTCAGCCTGGGACAAGGGTTCCAGAAAGCTTTCCTGCGGGGGCAAGTTCACCGCCACCCAATGGCTGGAATCGCCCTCGCTCATCCCGTAAATTCCGGGTCTCCGGGGTGGGGAAGGCTCATGTGTGTTGGAACCGAGGCGTCGCCAAGTGACGGTTTTGCCGCGGGAAAGCCGGTTGGCCTCGCCCACCTGAATCATGGAGGGGCGTTTGGGTCCTCCCAGAGCTTGTTCCATCAACCGTTGCAACCAGGGAACGAATTTGGAAGACAACACCCATTGGCTGGCCTGCGGGGTCCACTCCCCGCTCCAGAGGTAGAGCCGCCCTTTACCCACTGGTATTTCCACCAACGCCGCCGTTTCGTCATCGAATTGGGCCAACACTCGGGCGCGGGAATTTTTCGGGACTTGAATGGATGGAGTGTCCCAGAAGCGTATGTTGCTGAAATTACTGTAACGGGGATCGGCGAAGATATTGAAGAGTTCGTGCTGAAAGTCGATCTCTCCGAGCAGGGCATAGTCGCGGGAGGTGAGGTTCAACTTCCAACCGGTTTCCCCGATCAGACTCTGAATGAAGGGCAGTTGGTCGGAGTCGGTCAGGAGGTAGAGACCAATGCCGCCCTCGGAAAGGAAAGTCTCCAAAGCGGAGCGTTGTCCGGGTAGGGGATCGCCTTCCAAAATTACGAGATCGGCGGGCTTCGGGTCCAATGATTCCGACACGTCTTCCACTTTCAGGAGGGGGTCTTCCCATCCCGCGGTGGCGCGTTCGAGGTAGAAACGGGATTGCCCGGGATCGTCCGCCGCTGCCGAACCGATATAGTGGATGGAGGCTTGGCGAACCCGTTTGGGGGCGATCCAGAACTGGTCGTCATATGGGTGAGGATCCCCCCGAATGGTCAGTTTGACCGGCCTGGACGGCGCTGCCGCAAACGGATACAGCGCCACCCGTTTACTTCCGCCGGGCAAATACACCGATTGTTCGTCGCCCTTGGGCATGCCGTTTTCTGCGTCAAAGGCTTGCAGGATCACCGATTGACCTTCTCCGCTCCCGATGAGTTGAAGCCGGGCGCTGATCCCGGAATTTGCCGTTTTCAGCCAACCCAGCCATTGCACACCGACGTTGCCTGTTTCCATCCCCCCGACGGATTCGAGGCGAACCACGCAACCAACCGGCCAGTCATAGCCGGCCAGTCCGGACAGCCGGGCCCCTCCACCAAAGTCGGAAACCACAACAATCGATTTTTCGGCATTCTCACCGGAAACTTCAGACATTTGATCCAGCTCGACCAGGGCCGCTTCCATACCCTGATCCAGGTAGGTAGGTCCCCAACCGGGTTCACGCTCCCGCAAAATATTCCGGGTCAGGGCCCGTCTTTGGGGGACCGGGGTTTTTGCCCATAATTCGTGGGACAGGAGGTGTGAAACGGTGTTGGATACTGCGAGCAGGCTCAGTTGATCATCCGATGAATGGCCTTCCAGTAGTTCCATCAACCGCGTTTGCGCCCGCTCCCATACCCCGGTCTGCCGCATGCTGCCGCTTTCGTCCAGGAGGACAACGGTTTGCCTGAGCTTGCCCTCTCGGGCCGGGACGGGCAGCTCATGTTTGAAGAAGGGTCGGGCAAAACCGAAAGCGAGCAAGGCGATGATGAGGCAGCGCAGGAAGAGGAGGAAGGGGTGTTGCAGGGACCTTCGTTTTTGCAACCGGGGCCGGGAGGCCCGGAGAAATTGGGTGGCGCTGAATCGGACCCTGTTGCGTGTCGCCCGCCGAATGAGATGAAAAATCAGGGGTCCGGCGATAAGGGCCGCCCCCAAAAGAAACAAAGGGGCCAAAAAACTCATCCCCTTTCCCTTCCATTAACACGCCGCAAGGCGCCGGCTTTGGCCCCGCGTCGAATCATTTCGAGGAGCACGAAATCCAGGGGTTTGTCCGTTGGAGCGATGTCGTGGACGATTCCGAGTTGGTTCAAGACGTTCCGGACCGTCTTCTGGTGTCGACCGAATGCATCCAAATACCCTTTCCGGGCCGCGTCCGGATCGATGTAGAGGCGCTGACCCGTTTCCAGGTCTTCCCAGTGCGCGGCCCGGCCAAAATCCAGGGTCCTTTCCGCCGGGTCCAGAATTTGCAGGGCTCGCACGTCGTGGCGCATGGCAGCCAGGTGGGCCAGTTGCTTTT
>JAABVD010000043.1:599-4717 GCA_014529615.1 Opitutia bacterium | reverse complement strand
GATACGATGACGACGAGGCTGCGTTTTCGGCAGATCCGGATCACTTCTTCCAGGGCATGGCCGAGATGGGTGGCGTTTCCGGTCGGCTTTTTTCCCAGCATGGATAGCAGAGACCGGAATTGTCCCTTGCGCCAGCGCGGAGGAAGATAGTCGTGCAGGCGGTTATCGAATAAGGCCAGCCCGACCACGTCCCTCTGGTGAAATAGAAAGTATCCCAGGGTAGCGACCAAGGTGCCGGCGTAGTCGGATTTGCTGTAGGGGAGTGAACCGAAGGACATGGACCGGCTCGTATCCAAGAGGATAAGACAGCGCAAATTCGTTTCGTCCTTGAATTTCTTGATATATTCCCGATCTGTGCGGGCCAGGACCCTCCAGTCCAAATAGCGCAGGTCATCCCCGGGGCTGTATTGCCGGTATTCGGTGAATTCGACGGAAAAACCTTCCAAAGGACTGCGGTGGAGCCCGGACCACAAACCCTCGACCACGACTCGGGCCCGCAATTCCAGATCCCGGATGGCCAACAGGGTCTTTGGATCGATGCCGGTTGCTATCACGGCTTGACCCCCTCCAACAGGCGTTGAATTACGTGTTCCACGGTAGCGCCTTCCGCTTCGGCCCGGTAGTTCAGGAGGATGCGGTGCCTGAATACGGGCGGGGCCAATTGACGAATGTCCTGGTGGGTCACGTGGGCGCGGCCGTTCCAGAGGGCCAGGGCCTTGGCCCCAAGGACCAATGCCTGGGCCGCGCGGGTGCCGGCTCCCCAATTTATCCACTCCTCGACAAATTCGGGGGCGCCCTCGTTGCCCGGTCGGGAAGCGGCGGTGAGCCTTACGGCGTAGCGAACGACTTCCTCGGCTACCGGCACCTGGCTGACCAAGTGTTGAAAGGCCATGACGTCCTCGCTGGAAAATACCGGGACGATCGGTTGGGAAAGCCTTGACGTAGTCTGCTGTACAACGGTGGTCTCATCGTCCTCCGGCAGGTAATCGATCAGGACGTTGAAGAGGAATCGATCCAGTTGCGCTTCGGGCAAAGGGTAGGTTCCCTCCATTTCCAATGGGTTCTGTGTGGCCAGCACAAAAAACGGCTCGGTAAGGATATGCCGTTCCCCGGCCGCGGTGACTTGGTGTTCCTGCATGGCTTCGAGCAGAGCTGCCTGGGTCTTGGGTGGCGTGCGGTTGATTTCGTCGGCCAGGATGATGTTGGCGAAGACGGGGCCTTTTACGAAAGTGAGGGTACGGCCCTCCGGGGTTTCAGTCAGGATTTCGGTTCCCGTAATATCCGCCGGCATTAGATCGGGAGTGAATTGGATGCGCTGGAATTTCAGTCGGAAGATCTGCGCCACCGATTTTACCAGGAGCGTTTTGGCCAGGCCCGGGGCCCCGGTGATGAGGCAGTGCCCGCCACAAATCAAGGCGAGCAGGATCTGGTCGACCACGGCGTGTTGGCCGATGATCACCTTGCCCAGCTCCCGCTTTACTGTTTCACGACCCTCCTGCAGCAGTTGGAAGGTTGCGGATTCCCGTTCAGTCGTGGAGATTTCAGTTGGATGGGACATAAATCAGGAGACCCTGCCTTTTCAGTGGGTCATGGCATAAAAAATGATATTGATACCCATGGGGTAGGCCCTCTTCTCGGCGAATTCCCTGAAGTAGTATTCGGACTCGCCTTCCCGTTCCCAGCCGTCCCCCAAGTCGGTATTTTGACAAATGATGACCATCATGCGCCCCTCGTCGTCGAAGATGCCGCGGAAATGAACCGTTCTGGCGTCCTCCCGCTCCCAGGTTATACCGGTTCCGCGGTAGTTGATGGCGTGGTTGATATTGGGAATCTGTGGTTTTTCCTTCAGTTCGAAGACGATGTGGAAAATAGGGTGTTCGATGGGAAGATCGACCGGCTCCCGGTCCGGAAACACGCGTTTCAGCTCGTAGTATAAATTGTTCCATTCGTATTCACCCCAGAAGTCGTCGAACATGGCAAAACCGCCGTTCAACAGGTAAGCTCGAAAGGCCGCCGCCTCCTCTTCGCCAAAACTCAATCGGCCGGGTTCGACGAAATAAAGGAAGGGATAATGGTGCAGGTCCTCCTGGGTCAGGTTGACCACTACCGGATCGGGATTGACCTTCATGCTCGTCATTTGCTGCAACCGAAAGGCCAAATTCAGTTCCGCATCGGGGTAATCGGTAGCCCAAATGCCACCCCTTCGGCCCCAACCCCCTCTTCTGCCACCCCAGGATCGGCCTCCATAGGAAGTGTACTGCACGCGGGCAAAGGTAAAGACATCGTGTTTGAACTTGGGATCGACCTCCCAATCCGGAACTCCGTAGCGATCGTAGCTGACGCGTTGCGCCGGAACCAAGGAAATGGATAGAGCGGTCAGGATACCGAAAAATGCGGCCAAGCAGACGCCCTTGAGCGATGCCATGGCTTGTAACAAATGGATAACCCGGTTTCTCAAGGTGTTGTGGGGTGGGGGAAAGGTTCCGTTGCCTCGGACTCGATCAGGGTGAATAACAGCTCGTAGGCGGCTCGGTAGCGGGGAGCTTCTTCCAGAGCCATGAGGGCTTGGCGATGGGCTTCCTCGTCCCCGATCAACGCCATTTGCCGGGCCAACCGATAGTGGATGTTTGCCATGTCGGATGGATCCAATCGAAGGAGGACCTTGCCCGAAACGATGGCTTCTTCAGGTTGGTTGAGGGCTCGGTCGGCCCGGAATAGGGCCCGCCAGGGGGTTTGAGCCAGCGGATCGATAGCCAACCAGGCTTCGCTCCAGGATTTGACCGCAACCCAATCCTCCCGTTCCGTCGCTATTTCGAGGAGGCGAACTACCGCTTGCAGGCGGCTCCCTTCGGTCTGGGCCATGGTCTCCCAGGTTTCATATTCCCGTTCGGTCAGGCCGAGTTTGCCGTAAGCTTGGGCCAACAGGCCGTGGGCGTTTTCCTCCCCGGGGATGTATCCGGCCCCCTCTACCAGCGCCACCAATCGATCTCGGGCCAAATCCCATTTTCTCTCTTTTACCAGATCGTGTGCGGCTTGGAGGACAAAATGGTAGTTGTCATCCCGGTTCATTTGGACCAGGGCCCGCTCCAACGCATTATTGGGAGTGGACAAATCATAATCCCCACCGAGTTTGAGCGCCTCTTCCCGCGCCCAATTGGCAAAGTCCCGATTGAGGACTTCCATGGGATCGAGGTGTTGGCTCAAGGCTTCGTTGGGGTCCCGCCCATCCCCCAGGGCCAGAAGAACGTCTCGCAGGGCCCGCATCCCGTATCTTTCCGAGAAGAATTTTACCACCAGGTAGGACTGAAAATAGGCGAACTGTAGGTCCTCATCGTTCTCGGACAGAAGGAATGCCCCGCTCATTTCACTGATGGGCAGCATTCTGCGGTCGAGGATGCGGTTGCGATAGGGAATGGTCATGCGGCGCCCCCAACTGGAATTTTCTTCCATTTCCTGGAAAACGGAAATGCCTTCGCTGAGCCATCGGGGGATGCGGTTGCGGGTCATTTTCAAGGTAATGGTGTGGCAGAATTCGTGCCACAGGACCGATTCCCAATTGGCTTGCCGGGTAGACGGACTGTTTATGGTGATTACAGGTCCGAAACAGACCCCCAGAAAACCCGCAATGCCGGGCATACCGAAGGTGCGCACGGCAAAATCCCCCGAGTTGGGGTAGATTTCCACGATGGTTTTGCCATCCAGGGCGGTGTCGTAGAGCTCGGTCAGTTGGGCGTGAGCCCGTTCCAGCAAGTCAAGGGCACGGCGGCCGTAGATGGGCGCTTCCCTTTCGCTCAAACGAAGGTAAAAATTGTCTGACTCCAGGGTGGTGAACTGGTCGAGTTTGTCCGCTAAAGTGACCAGATTATAAGCCTCCACGTTGTAGGGATCGTGCTGGTGGGCGTGGGAAGCCAGTTCCCAACCTTCATCCTCGGAAGCGATCCCGAGGCGCAGGAGATCCTGAGAGAGCTGGATGCTGGCAGGGTGATAGGCGGGGTCAAAGGCCAAAGCGCGTCGCTGGGCCTCGGCCCCTTCCGCAAACCGGTATTTCTGGGAAAGCTTGCGACCTATGGTGTGGTCCACTTCCGGGTTGTCCCGCCAACTGGACAGAGCCGTGGACC
>JAABVD010000043.1:0-549 GCA_014529615.1 Opitutia bacterium | reverse complement strand
GGTCAATGCGTTGCCCGGCCTCGGCGTAGGATTCGGCGTCGATCAGGTGCTCGGCCTGAAGCAGAAGACTAGGTTGGTGGCGGGGATTGAGCCCCAGGGCGTGTTCCGAATAGCGAACCAGTTGCGAGCGGTCCCCGTTGAGAAAGGAACGGGCCAGACCGTGCCAAAGATCCGGATCGGTCGGATATTTTTCCAGGCCTTGTTGAAAGGTCTTGGAAGCGAGTTGGTAGTCGTATTTTTTCAGCGCCAACCGGCCCGAAGCGAGAAAAGATTGCGCCGGCGGCTCTTCCTCCTCCCTGGCGGGATTGAAAAAGTTTTCCAATACGATTTTAGGGTCCACCCCAAGGAGCAAAGCGGCTTCCCCCAGGTCGACCAGGTCATCTGCGGAACGAACCCGGTAGGCCCACATGGGAAAATAGGTGCTCAAGGCGTCGTGGTGTTCCTCCACTTTGTCCGCCAGGTTGTTGTAACGGGCCGCCTCGAGGGCCGCCATGCGGAGCCTGATGCTGTAGGAGCGGCGGTTGAGTCCCTCTTCGGCCGTCCGGTAGG
>JAABVD010000358.1 GCA_014529615.1 Opitutia bacterium | reverse complement strand
TCTCCGGAAGTTGGATGATGTGGGAGATTTATTTACAACGCTTCCTTTGGTCGCCTGGTCCGGCTATGCCGGAACTGGAATTAACGGAGGGCGGACATTCCTGTCCGCCATTTAAATCCTGATCCTGTTCGAGAGGGTAGCTATGGCGCCGCACGGCTAACCCGCATTATAGAGAAATTGGCGGACCGGGAAGGTCCGCCCTCACGTTATCTTTTCTTCTTTTTCTTATAGTCGTTGACCGTCACCCGGTACATGGCCAGACAGAGGTAAAACGTGAGGGTCAGGGCGGTGGCCGGCAAAGTTGCGAAAATCCAGCGGTTGATCTCGCTTTGGGCCGGAACATGAGGTCGAAGGATCCAGAGAAAAAACAGAAAGGCCAAGGCGGTAATTATGAGGTTTACCAACGGGTTGCCAAAGTGGAATGGATTCTTATCGGATTTTCCCATGGCTGAAAATGGGAACCGTTTCAGGGGATTTGTCCACTAAAAATTAAACCGTTGCAAAACCTGGTGGAGATTGTCCACGACTTCATTGTGGTGGGCTTTCAACCGGCTTTCGGAGTTGTGTCCGGTGACCACCAGGATGCACCTTACCCCCATTGCCCGTGCTACCTTCAGGTCGTGAAGGGTATCGCCGATAAAGAGAATGTTTTCTTTTTCCAGGCGATTGTTCCTTATCCACAGGTTCCCGAGTTGAAATTTTCCATCGGCGTAATGATGGTCCAAACCGAGGATGGATTTAAAAAAGGAGGTTATGCCGTGTTGGTCCAGGTAGGAGAGAAGGGACTCTTTTTTCGCGGCCGACAGCAAACATTGAGGAATCCGGTTGCGCCGAAAAGTCCGCAGGGCCTCCTTGGCTCCGGAGTGGAGTTGCAAAGACCGGCGCTTGCTTTCGTAAGCGCCGATAAACTCATGACTGAGGTCTTCAAAGCTGTCCTTTTCCAGGTTGAACCCCAATTTCCGGTAGTAATCGATGACGGGGAAATCGAAAGTTTCCCTGTACCGCTGGACTGTGATCTCGGGAAGATCCCGCTGGTGCAGTATTCGGTTGATCACGTCGACGCACAATTGGACGTCGTCTACCAATGTTCCGTTCCAATCCCAGATGACGTGTTCGATGGAGCTGAAAGTTTGCATGGAGGATTAATACCCATTTAACCCGCATGTCTCACAAAATTCGTAGCGAACGAACGGAGACCGAGCGCTGGCGCGGGTTTTGTGCAGATTTGCGGGTGATGCTGGGCCTGCAAAGACGCAAATCCAACGAAGTCCGCGTCAGCGCCGGTATTCCGGAGCGCAGTAGAAAATTTGTGAGACATGCGGGTTTAGGTATTGCAGAAAATATGGGCAGGGATCTCTCCGCTAACAATAAATTTGCATTAAACGGGAAATTCGTCATCAAGTCATCGAGTTTGCATGGAACTAAGGCCCATCATAACCCTGATCGCAATGGCGAGCCCCGGTTTCGAATGGGGACTCTTCTCTCAGGAGGAAGATTCCGATTTGCCATTGGTTCAGTTGGCTCCTCATGAAACCTCTGGCCAGCGCATTGCATTGAAGGAGTCCCTTTCCACTTTCAGCATGCCGGTTTCCGCCCTGAAATTTGAGCCGTTGGTCGATGTGCAGTCGCGCAATTCCGTAGAGAGTCAGGGTGATGTAACCATTCGAGGAGGTATCTTTGAAAATACCGGTTTCATGCTGGGGGCGGCTACCCTTTTCGACCCGCAGACCGGGCATTATTTTGCCGAGATCCCCGTGGCGCCCAATATGATTGCTTCCCCAAGCATTCTCACCGGGTCGGAAAACGCCTTTGCCGGGTTCAATTCCGGAGTCGGTTCGGTGCAATACGGTTGGCAACCGGTTCGCCCGTCGCAGGAACTGGCTCTGGGTTTGGGTGAGGATGGTCTTTTGTTCGGGCGGGCCTACGGCGCCCATACGGTCGAAGCCGGAGATCGGAATTACGGGTTTGACGTGGAGGTTGCCCACTCTGAATCGGATGGCGCCATTGCCAATGGAGATCATCTCTTCGACCGTATCAGCGGAAGGTTCCAGTTTTCCAATGACCGGTCCCAGACCGATTTTTTCTACGGTTATCAAACAAAATTTTTTGGATGGCCCAATATGTACACCCCTTTTGGTGTGCCGGAAACTGAGGATCTTGAGACAAACCTGCTTTTTCTTAATCATTCCGTGGGAGGCGAAGACTTCGGGTTACAATTCAGCGGTTATTACCGTCGGCATAAGGACGATTACGAGTTCGATCGCCGCAATCCGGGCGCGTTCAATCCCTTCGAGCATGAAACCAGGGTTGCGGACATCGCGGCGGAAGGATTTTGGCTCCTGGACGATTGGGTCCTGACGGGGAAAGTGGAGTGGGTGGACGACGTCATTGAATCGACCTCGCTCACCTTCGGGGACTTCACCAGTCGTTCCTATTTAAAATATGGAGCAATGGCCGAGACTTCTTTCGCCGCTGCGGGTAATGGGGAGTGGACCGTTCTTGGTGGAGTGGTTCGCGATGACAACAACCGCGGATCCGGCAGTACCTCCCCCGTCTTCAAATTAACTTACCAGGCTCCTTCCTCCAAGAATCGGTCCTGGCAAATTTACCTTGATGTTTCTGAAGCGACTCAGGCGCCGGGCTACACCGCCATCGCCTCCAATCCCAGTGGTGGGCTCTTCAGGGGCAACCAGAATCTGGGCCGGGAGACGTCCCGGAATATGGAGGTGGGTTACCGGACTCAAGGAGATCGTTTTGTATTCCAAGGCGCGGTATTTGTGCGGGATGACGAGGATCTGGTCGACTGGACCTATACCGAGGGGGTATTCGGGCGCACGGCCAACCACGTGGATATTGAAACCTCCGGGTTGGAACTGTTGGGCCAACTCTCCTTCGATCGGGGCCGGGTGGTGGCTGGTTACACCATGCTCGCCAAGTCGGAGGATTATGGCGACGCGCTGGTCGACGCCAGTTTTTACGCCCTCAATTTTGCCCGGCATCGCCTGACCCTGGCATTGGTTTACCAATGTACCCCCGAATGGGAAATTCGTTCCGACAACGAACTGCGCATGCAGGAGAAAAACTCCCTTCGGTCCAACGGAGTGAACCAGGCGGTGATTTCGTCTTTGGGCCTTTTCTATTTTCCCGAGTCGGTGGAAGGACTGGAACTCAGCCTGGCCGTGGAAAACTTGTGGGACAGTCGCTTTGAAGAAATTCCTTCCGTTCCGGCCAGCCCCCGGCAGGGTTCCCTCAGCGCGGTTTATCGGTTTTAGGAATGGGGAGGGATAGGCGCGCTGGGGCGCGCCAATGAGGAATGAGGAATTAGGAATTAGGAATTAGGGAAAAGGGGAGAGATCAGGATCAGGATCACGATTATGGGGCTGCAAGTGCGCTCTCCTTTCTTCTCTCT
>JAABVD010000357.1:2189-4371 GCA_014529615.1 Opitutia bacterium | reverse complement strand
CGGTTTTTCTACCTGGCGGGACGTTATGGCTTCGCAGGAACGGCGATCGGGATCGTTGCTCTATGCGCTTTGAGCGCGGCGTCCAACTGCGACTTCATCTCCGCCGCTTTCTCCCGCATAGAGGCAAGGAGGTTTTTCGTCTCCCCGATGTCGTCTTTCAGATTATATAGCTCCTCGCGTCCGTCTGCGTAAAAGCGAAGAAACTTCCAGTCTCCATCGCGAATGACCGATCCGGGATGAGAGTGGGCGATATGCGGCACCGCAACAGGAAAATGCCAAACCATAGAGCCGCGATCCAAACCCGTTTTTCCTTTCACCAGCGGGACCAGATTCACACTGTCCCAATGATGCTCCGGCTGCTGCGGCAAGCCCGCCATGGCGAGCAGTGTGGAATAGAAGTCGACTCCGTGGATAGGCGTATCGCTCACCGAACCGGGTTCGATGACACCGGGCCAGTCGATGATGCACGGCACCCGGATACCGCCTTCGTACAGATCGCCCTTGTAGCTGCGCAAGGGGCGGTTTTCCGTAGCCCTTACCATACCTCCGTTGTCGGAGGTGAAGATGATAATGGTGCTTTTTCGCAGCCCTTCTTCATCCAGCCAGTCAAGCAACCGACCGACGTTCTCATCCAGCGATTCGACCATGCCGGAATAGGCGGCGTTCTTGAGATCCACCTTCGCCTGACGCGCCTTCTCGGTGTATTTCTTCGTCTTCTCCGTCTTACTGTGGAAGGGCGAATGTACCGTGTAGTAGCTCATCAACAAAAACCACGGTTCATTCTTCGAGGAAAAGTCGTCCATCACCCGAATGGCTTCACTGGTCAGGCGGTCGGGCAGGTATTCACCCTCCGGGCCCTCTTTGAACCCCGGCGCCGGTATTTCGTAAGGAGCAAAATAGCCCTTTAGAGGATGCCCCCACGAACACCCCGCGACATTGAGGTCAAAACCCTGATCGGTGGGCAAGCGGATCTCATTACTTGCGCTCAAATGCCACTTCCCGAGAAAACCGGTCTGGTAGCCACCCGCCTTGAGGGCTTCGGCCAGGGTGATCTCCTTCAGTTTCAAAAAATCATTATCCGGGGAACGCTCCAATGCGGTCCCACTCATTTGACTGATAAAATTATCCGTGTATCCGGTGCGCGACGGGAACTTCCCGGTCAGTATGGCGGCGCGGGACGGACCGCATATCGGACAAGCTGCGTAGCTGTCGGTAAAACGCATACCCTGGCTGGCGAGCTTGTCGATGTGGGGCGTTTCATGAATCTCGTGTCCGTAACAAGCCAGGTCCTTCCAGCCCAGGTCATCCACCAGGATGAAGAGAAAGTTTGGCCGCTGCGTGGCCGTTCCTCGTTCCTGGTTCCTTGTTTCTGGTTGCGGCTCCGCCGCCGATGCGGTGAAGGTGCATAGGTAGATTAGAGCCGACCAGAGAGTTGTGTGAGTAATCTGCTTCACGGATCGCTGGGAATGAAGGGTTCCAGCGCCTCCCCGTCTTTCACCGGATACACCGCATTCATGGATTCCAGTCGGCGAATCATGCCTTGCATCATGTTCCTGAGTTGATCCGGATTTTCCTTCGCGAGGTTCTGCGATTCGCTCTGGTCGCTGGCAAGGTCGTAGAGCGAGTAGCGGTTCTCGCGCTCTTCCAGGTATTCATATATCACCTTCCAGTTCCCTTGGCGCCAAGTGGTGAAGAAGTTGCTCAATCCGCGGCGAGGATGCGGGTAGTGATTGAGAAATTCATTGCGGTGTTCCGGATCCGGTTGTCCGATGAGCAATCGCGAGAGATCCCGTCCGTCGACCGTGTGGTCTGATGGAACGGAGGCCTCGACAAGATCCAAAATCGTCGGAAACAAGTCGTAACAGGTTCCGACCTCCCGGCGAATGCTTCCGGCGGGGATGGGCAGTTTTTTCTGCCAAGGGCTGGTCGCATCGGCTTTGCCCCAGGCGGCAATGAAGGGCACACGCATGCCCCCCTCCCACTTGCCGCCCTTGCGGCCGCGAAGAGGAGCGCTGGCATCGATGGCATCCACGTCTTGGACGGGAGCGTCGCCACCATTGTCTCCCAGAAAGATAATAAGCGTGTTTTTCGCTGCGCCTTTTTCTTCAAGATGATCCATCAAGTCACCGAGTGATTTGTCCATGCCCTCGATCATGGTGGCGTAAGCCTTGAAGGCCGGAAT
>JAABVD010000357.1:0-2144 GCA_014529615.1 Opitutia bacterium | reverse complement strand
GGCTTCTCCGCCGCCAGGGCCTTATCCACCTCGATCTTCGCTTCCAGGGTCAGGGCTTCCGTAAGAAAAGTCTCCGATCCATGGTACTTGTCCAGACCGGGTACCGGTCGGGCATGCGGATTCTCGGAACCTACGCCATAGCCATCCTGGCCATGGTAGGACCCTGGCGCTCCGATAGCGTCTCCAGCCACATTTACATCAAACCCAAGGTTCAGAGGATCCCTTCCTTCGCTATCAAAGGGAGCAAAGTGGGCCTTACCAACGTGTATGGTCGTATACCCCGCCTGTTTTAATAGGCGCGGCAATGTGACATCCTTTTTTCCGAGCCCCACCCAATTCCACTCAGGTGGAACCTGCTGACACACCGCCAGGGGGTATTGCGCGGTATCTATCAATCGATTGTTCTTCCAGGGAAAAATATAGTCGGTGGTTCGGTGGCGGGCCGCGTTCTGGCCGTTCATGATGGAAACCCGAGTCGGCGAACAGACATTGTGCGAGTAGAAGTTGCTGAAGCGGACACCCATCGCGGCGAGCCTTTCCATGTTCGGCGTGCGATACCAGTCGTTGAGCGGATGACGCTGAAGGTTGCCTGTCCTGGCGGAGCTATCGGGCGAGGACGGACCGTCTTCATCGGTCAACATGGGAGCTGACGTATCCATCAGCCCCATGTCATCGACCAGAAAAAGGATGATATTCGGAAGGTCCTGGCCGTTGGCTTTCGAAAATGCTCCAAAAAGCAGGGCTATCGCAATAATGACTAAACCGGATATTGCATGAAAATCGTAACGGGCGAATGAAGGCGGATTCATGACTTCCCCCCTACCCTCTCGAGAACCAGGACCCAGTCCTGTGGAGTTGGAACCTCCGGGGCGATGAAATCTCCACCTCCCTTACGGATGAACTCGCCTTCATCTTCAAGCACGGGCCGCGGGTTTTCAAAAAGGGTAGGCGAAACTGAAAAGTTATCGAATTGCTGTCGGTTGCCGACCTCATGTAACCGAACTCCGACTTCCCCTGAATGAGCATTTCTTATGGGGACCGCCGGTGTTTGGTATTCTTCTTTGCCATTCCACACCCGAACAACCGCACGGGATCCGGAAACGGCCGCCGTGAGCTGAAGGCTTTCCACTCCCCTGGTAAAGGCTCCGGGCAACCACACTTTTCCCAGCCATGGCCCCCACTCTCCCTCGAAACGCTCCTGGATGAGGACATTCTTGAGAGCTGGATGGTAAACCGCCACCACATAATTATCGGAATCCCGGAAGCGGAGGATAATGCCGGCTTCCGCGTCCGTTCGCACATCCACGCTGACCATCACATTATACTCATCGATACCGTTTGCGGTGGTAAGCATATTTTTTCCACTGACCAAAAATCCATCTTCCCCCCGGGTCGCCGATCCGTGATCCTGCCAGCGTGAAGAATC
The DNA here is from genome assembly GCA_014529615.1 of Opitutia bacterium. GTDB lineage: Bacteria > Verrucomicrobiota > Verrucomicrobiia > Opitutales > UBA2995 > JAABVD01. The sequence goes on along the minus strand of JAABVD010000357.1, from coordinate 718 downwards.
CATTGAATCAAATCCATCTTCAAATATGAAGGGTCGAGTGTGGGTGAAACTTGGACTGGATTGTCCCTCATTAATGACAGTGCCCACATCTTCCCGCGTCCCCCTGACGGGATCGAAGTAAAATCCTCGATACAATACGCCGGGTTCCAATCCGTTGACCTCCAATCCTCGCCAGGTATATCTGCCGCGAAAGGTGTAAATCATACGTACTCGACCGGGAATTCCCGCCGCAAAAGACTCGGAATCCGTCCACTCCGGATGAGCTTCAAACTTCTCCCACGGAAACTCGAGTAACAGTTTCTTGCTGTATCCAAGCTGGGTCGAACCGGCAAACCGCATGCCCTCCTTCCAGGTGGTTCGATCATAGAGATGGGTCAAGCCCGGATCACCATCGACACCGGCGTGCCAGATGCCGGCGGCGCCGTAAGTGAGGCCAGCCGATCCGCTCAGGGTGCTGGACCAGAAAACATAGCGTTGTACGTCTGCAAAGCCCGTCTGCATATGTTGCTCATAACTATGCTCACCGATTATCACGGGCATGGCTGGCTCGCGCTCGTAGTCCTGCTTGAGAAGGGGAATTACTCTCTCAGCCAAAGGCCAACCACCCTTCCCGGTTTTAATCATGTCGAAATTGACGTCCGACTCATCGGTGACAGAACCCCCCCCGGAAGCCCGCCCCTGCTGATGCATAGTGACCGGACGGTCGAAATAATCGGTG
>JAABVD010000042.1:12695-17534 GCA_014529615.1 Opitutia bacterium | reverse complement strand
ATGGAGAATCAACGGGCCCAGGTCCTTTGGGATACCGGGGGAGGGTCCCTGCTCTATGCAGTTTCCGGGGATATGGACAGGGACGGAGACCTCGATTTCGTGGTGGCCCGGGGATACTCCCCCTGGACGGAATACCGCGAAATGCGGGCCCGAGACGAAAAGGCCAGGAAACCGAAAAGGGTGGACGATTTTTCCATAGCCTGGATTGAAAACACCGGTGAATTGGGTGGAAAGTTGATGTGGCATCCCGTCGATTTGGATCTGCACGGTTGTCACGGCTTGGCCATCGGTGACCTGAATCGCGACGGCTTGCTCGATGTGGTGGGGAACAGCTTTCAGGGAAACTTCAAGGACTCGGTGGCCTGGTTCGAGAATTTTGATGGAAAATTCGTTCGCCATATGATTGCCAGCAGCACGGCTGCCGTTCGCCCCCACTACATGGATATCGGTGATCTCGACTACGATGGCAAACCAGACGTGGTGGTCGGGCACTCGCGGGGAAATGTGCTTTCCTGGTACAAGAATCCACCATCCCTCTACCGCAAATGGAGTGATAACCTCATCGGAGAGCAGGAGGGTGTGACCAATGCTCAAATCGCCGATATTGATGGCGATGGCAGGTGGGATGTGGTGAGCAGCAACGGGCATGGAACCGGTTTGCATTGGTATAAAGGACCTTATTGGAACCTGAACACTATCGATGGGGCCATTTCCGATTGCCACGCCCTGGACGTAGGAGATTTTGATTCCGACGGCGACCTCGACGTCGCCACGGCCTCTTTCACAGAGAAAGTCGTCCGTTGGTACGAAAATCGCGGGGAGGGCAGATTTCGGGGTTACGATATCGACGTCGGTACGGAACAGGAAGCCTATGACCTGAAAGCGGTGGACCTGAATAAGGATGACCGCCTCGACATTCTACTGGCCGGCCGCCAATCCAACAACGCCGTCTGGTACATCAACCGGGAGGATTGAACCACCTCCATCGGGGTCCAAACCTGGTCAACTTCGGGACAGGCGCTCACCCTCGCAACCATGCTGCCTCACCATCTTATTCCCGGACATACCGCGTTCGGACGGTGAATACACTGTCGCCGCTGAGGATGGAGCCGCGCCCGAACAATCTGCCGTTTTGCCAGTTGGATAGGCCGAGTTCGGGCTTTCTCAGGGCGTATTGTCCATCCACCCATCGGGTAAATGAGTCGCCTACGAAGGGGGCGTTCAGGGCCTCGTAAAACCGCTTCTGTTCCGTTGGGTCCTCGCTGATGAGCGACCCGACGAACTGAGGGCTGTAACGATTACACAGTGACACCGCCTCATCCACCGAATCCGCCAAAAGGAGGGTAATTTCCGGGGAGTCTTCCCACTCCCACTCTTTCCCGACTTCCTCGGGGTCCAGTAGCTCTATTTGCCGTTCTTCAACCGTGCCCTCGGCCCGGGCGATCGGCGCCATGCGCTCCAGATGCTTTTCTCCTACCAGTGGCTTGTCTCTTTTGGAGAGGTGCATTTTCCAGGGATGACCGCGCCGGTCGGCCGCCTTCTGCAAGCTTTTGCACAATACCGGGAACAAATCCCCCGCCACCGCACGGGTCAGGCATACCGTGTTCAACGTATTGCAGACCTTTCGGTCGAGCGATCGGTAAACAGCCTCCTCGAATATTTGGGCATCGGCCTTTTCCGAGGCTATGATCCAGGCCCCGCCCGTGCCGTGCAGACTGGTGGCCACCCCGGCCCGGCGGGCCAGGGATCCAAGTGTTTCTACGGCTCGGCCAGACCCCCGCGCCACCGCCAGGGAAAGGCGCCCATCGCAAAACATGGCCCAACCCGAGGCGTGGGAAAAACTCTCCACCAGGGTGGCTGCGCCCAAGGGAAGCCCGGCTTTCTCCAAGGCGGGGTTCAAGGCCAGATCCATGATGGCTTTGGCCGTTTTCAGGGCATCGCTGCCGATGCGAAATACCACCGTATTGCCCCCTCGGATCACTCCGCAGGCATCGGCCAATACGTTGGGCCTACCTTCAAAGACGAAAGCCACCACTCCTAGGGCGGCGCCTACCAACTCCACTCGAAATCCGTCATGCCTCACCGTCTCGAGGATCTGGCCCCGCCGGGAGGGCGCTTCAATCCACCCCCTGAGGCCATCGATCATGCCGAGCCGCATTTTTTCATTGGCCACCAATCGCCCGGTGGATCGTCCCCGGGATTTGGCATCGGCTACGTCGGCACGATTGATCCGGGATACCCGATCCCATATCGCATCGTCAGCCAGCGCCTCGGCGAAAGCGCCGAAAAACTGCCCTATGGCTTCGTCCGAAACCGATCCCATTCTTTCAAACGCTGCCAGGGCCTGTGACACCGCATTCCCGGCGATGGCTTTTTCCCGGGCCGGAATATGCAGCAGTTCGCCCGTTTTCGGGGCAATTTCCAGACGGTCGCCGGGCCGAAAATTGGCCGCCAGATCGGCATCGATACGGACGCACTGGCCGCCGCCGAAAAGAACGGGCGTCCCGGCCTCCAACCGGTTTACTTGTTCAACATGACTCATGGTTTCCGGTGGAGGCTCCTTTCCCTGGAGGCGACCGAGCCATAATCGGCGCCGGTTAGACTATTGAGCACCGAGCGCTGCCAACTCCCCAGCAGCTTCTCCATGCTTTCGGCCAATCGAGGCAGATCCTTCGAGAGATCCCTCTCCTCGGCCGGGTCGAGAATCATATCGAACAATTCCCGCGAAATTTCGCCGTCTCTCTCCTCGTGGATCACCAGTTTGTAACGGTTGTCCACAACGGCGCGGGGACCCTTAAAGTCATTGTCGGTGATGTCGGGGTGATGATTATTGCGAAAGTTACGCGTGAATTTACCGTTCATCTGTTTTACCAGTGGGGTCGTCCCAGCCTGCAATTCGGGATCGATGTATGGTTCCGCATCCTCCCCAATCAGATTGGTATACTCCCAAAAGAATATCGGCTGAGGGCGTTGATCCAACTTACCCTCAATCAAGGGCAGCAAACTGATGCCATCGAGGGGACGATCGGGGACGGGCTGACCAACCAGTTGGCATAGGGTGGGAAATATGTCACTGGTCACCGTAATCACGTTACTATGGCGCGGTGTTTTTATGCGTTGAGGCCATTCAATAATTCCGGGAACGCGAATGCCGCCATCATAAACATTGCCCTTTTGCCCACGAAAGGGCGTGTCTATATTGCCACTGGAGGGAATGCCATTGTCTCCGCAATACCAGACCAGAGTATTTTCCAACAAACCCGCTTCTGCCAGGTAATCGCGCAACTGCCCTATGGCTCGGTCCATCGCCGTAATCTCCGCATACCGTTCCCGCAACACCTCGTCAAAGGGTCTTCGAACGGGAAGCCCGGTTTCCATGCTGGTCAACTTTACCGATTCTTCACCGTATTCAGCCGGCAAGTCGGCGTAGAGAGCGAGGTCCTCTCTCAAACCACTGTAGGGCTCGTGGGGAGAGCCAAACCAGACTACCGCCAAAAAAGGCTTTTCATTTTGTTTCGCCGCCCCAATGAACCGTATGGTTTCCTCAACCAGGATCTCGGAACTTTCCCCCTTGAACCGTTCCGGAGGTTTGCCATTGCGCGAAAGATAAGGGTCCATTTCGAAAAAATTATCGTGGGAGAGCCATTCGTCGAATCCCATGGCTCCCGGATTGGTCGGCGATTCTAATTTTACCGGACCCAAATGCCATATCCCAAAATGTCCGGACCGATACCCGGCAGCCTTGACCACATGGGCAATGCCCATCTCTTCTGGGCGAATCGACCGGTTCGGTGTGAAGGTCCCGTAGCGGTTGGGATGTCGCCCGGTAATGACACTGCCCCGGGTGGGCGAACAAACGGGTGATGCCGAAAAAAACCGATCCAGACGCAGACCGGAAGCCGCCATCTCGTCCAGCGCCGGGGTATGCAAATAGGGGTGGCCGTTATAGGCCGTCTCCTCCCAGCCGTGATCGTCCCCCATAAGGAGAACCACGTTGGGCGACGCGTTGCCTCCCAACCAGAGCGGGAGGGCAAACAGGCTAACAATCGCTAATGATTTTACTTTTATTGGCATGGTTTTATTGTTGAACGAATCGGATTGAACTGTCCAGCGCTCCTTGCTCCTGCTCCTGATCGTGATCCTGATCCTGATCCTGCTCCTGCTCCTGATCGTGATCGTGATCTTGATCTCTTCTCCTTAATCCGGATCATGATCCTATGATTGTGGGCCTGAGGAAGCGTTTCGGAACTGTTTTCGAGGAGGAAATGCCTTATTACGGCAATGATCCCGGTCAAGATCAAGATATGGGCGGGAAGCGATTTCGATCACGATCAGGATTTTTAGGCGAGGGGATTATCCCGCATATCTCACAAATCTTCTACTGCGCTCCGGAGCACAGAAGCAGGCGACTTCGCTGGGTGTCGACCCAGCTTCACCCGCTCATCGGCGCGAAACCCACACCAGCACTCGATGTCCGGTCGCTCGCGACGAATTTTGTGAGATATGCGGGTTAGAAATATTACGGCGCTCCGGAATTAGGGCACTGGTTTGTCATGCCAAAGTTGGAAATCAAGGGGCTTTCCTTTCTCGATTACGGTCCCTTTGATTTGTGTCTGGAATCGGGTGAGGTGTTTGGTATCCGGGGGGAGTCCGGTTCCGGTAAAACGCTCTTTTTGAAGGCGGTGGCCGACTTGATCGAATCCTCCGGCCAGGTTCTACTGGATGGCGTTTCCCGCGACCAGCACTCGGGACCCGACTGGAGAAGGCAAGTCATGCTGGTCCCGTCCGAAGCCCAATGGTGGCACGAAACGGTCGGGCAACATTTCACGGTGGAGGCGA
>JAABVD010000042.1:0-12522 GCA_014529615.1 Opitutia bacterium | reverse complement strand
GGAGGGGACGGCTATATGGGTGTCCCATAGTGGGAAACAGTTGCGGCGTGTGGCAAACCGCAGGGCAGTTATGGAACATAAACGATTTGGGGAGGAGGTGACATCGGAATGACCACTATACCCCTGACCTATTTCGACGTAGCCATCGCCTTGATTCCAGTGGCCTTGCTGGCCGTCGTCTTGCGCTTGCAACGGCTCCAACTGACAAAACCCCTCGTAATTGCAGTGGTGCGGCTCGTGCTGCAGCTCAGTCTGGTCGGGTTGGTCCTCAAGTTTGTTTTCGGGCGGGCAAATCCCTGGCTGATTGCCTCCATCAGTATCATCATGTTGGGGGTTGCCAGTTATGAAATCATGGCCAGGCAAAAATACCGGTTGAAAGGGTGGGGGACCTTGAAGGTGGGGACGGGGACTTTGATGATATCCTCCTTCGCCCTCACTCTTTTCGGACTGACCTTGGTTGTCCGGCCGGAACCCTGGTATCTTCCACAGTACGCCATTCCCCTCTTCGGAATGGTTTTGAGCAACACCATGACCGGCATCAGCTTGGGGATGGATCGACTGGCCACCAGCCTGTTTCAGAACCGCCAAATTGTGGAACAGCGTCTCATGCTCGGTGAGACGGTTTGGGAGAGTTTGGGAGGGCTTATCCGCGATGCCTTGCGGGGTGGCATGATTCCCGTCATCAACGCCATGGCTACAGCGGGCATTGTAAGCCTGCCGGGAATGATGACCGGACAAATCCTGGCAGGGGCTCCTCCAACCGAGGCCGTAAAATATCAGATCATGATCTGGGTGATGATCGCAGCCGGGACCGGTTTTGGAATGATTGCCGCCATCTACCTTACCGCATCCAGTCTGTTCGATAACCGGGCCCGCCCCCACTTCGAGAGATTTGAAAAGAGGAGAAGTGGAGTGGTGGAGTGATGGAGTGGTGGAGAAGTGGAGTGGCTAGAGTTAACGGAGGGCGGACATTACTGTCCGCCATTGCCTCAAATTGGCGGGTAGGAAAACCCGCCCTGCATTCATGTACCTCTGCCAGAGTCTATTTTTCCCTATCCGTTCCCATCCTTGAAATCCGTGGTCAGTAATCGGTGGCAAGTGACCAGTGGTTAGTGGCCAGTCGATCACGATCATACTTTCCGACGATCCAGGCTGTGGATACCTGAGTAGTTGCGATTAAAATTCTTGTCTTTTGGCATTTTACGGCTTAGCTTTTTCAGGTAGATTAAGTTCTGGTTATTAAATGAAGAGGATCAGAAAGGTTGTGGCCGGAATGCTGGCCCTGTTAATTGGCTGGACCGGGATGCTTGGAAGCGCCGGGATAGTAGTGCTCTGCATTCATGAGGGCAATTCGGCCCATTTACTGAACCGATCTCACCAAAATCAATGTGACGATATCCTCTACAACCCAATAGCGAATTGCGAAGCCAGGCTCTCCCTGTCCGATGTCAGCGCCAACTGCTTTGATTTCGAACTCAAGGGAGTGGACGATCAATGCATCGTACCTCCCGATAAAATTGCTTTCAACGGTCCTGCATTAGTCGTTTCACGAACAACCTATACTGATCTGCTCTCATTTTCTTTCGAGGTATCGAAGAGAACTTTGCCGTTTTTACGTGCTCCCCCATCCGTCGATATGATGACGGAGCAATGCATCAAAAAGACAGTACTTAGAATCTGATATTCCTGATTAGTCAGTTGCCGGCGGCATTCAACTGACAGCTATTTTGTAGCGTAGGCTGCAAAAGCCCGAACTTAATCAGGATTTCTTATGTACTTGATGCAAAACTATTTAAAAAAACAATTTATTTTACAATTCTTGGTAATCCCCATTTTCCCGGTTGTTTCCAAAGCAATAGTCCTTACTGAACCGGTAACCTTTGAACAAGCTTTTCAATTGGCTGTGGAGCACAGTCCGCGCGGCATTTTGCTGGAAGCCCTTCAGGAATTCGCCGATGGACAGATCGAAAATGCTGGATACAAACCCAATCCCACGGTCGGTGTTGAGATCGAGAATGTTCTGGGAACGGGGAATTTTGAGGGACTTGACGGATCCGAAGTTACGCTCGGAATTTATCAACTCATAGAGCGGGGGGAAAAACGCAAAGGGCGTTCCGAACTCGCCATCCGCAGTAAGGAACTCTTTCGCTGGGACTACGAAGAAGCCATTGCCAACCTTCGTTATGCTGTAATGCAGGCTTTTTCAAATGCACTTGTGGCCCAGAAGAACGTAGAACTGCAAGAAGAGTTACTTGAGCTGGAAAAAGCAAGTGAGACTGAAGTGGTACGACGTGCTAATGCTGCCTTGGCATCATCTATCGAAGTCTCACAGGCCAAGCTGGCCACAAAGCAACAAGCGTTTAAATTTGGCAGCTCACAGCGACAGTTGAGAGAGGCAAAGATCATCCTGTCCTCCCTCTGGAACCAACAAAATTTCGTTGATTTCACATTAGCGGGTCAGTTGGAGATCGAGACCCCGCTTCCTGACCTGTCCGCCCTGATCGAGTTGGTTGATACGGTTCCTTCCATTGCGCGGTTTGGAGCTGAACGGGAAGCCCAGGAAGTTGCCGTGGATTTGGAAAGGCCACAGTCGAAAGCAGATTACAAAATATTCGGAGGAGCCAGATATCTGAGGGAAGGACGGGGCGATGCCGCCTTTGTGCTCGGCATTGAGATGCCGTGGCAAATACGCAATAAAAATGAAGGAAATATTCGATCGGCGATGTCGAAACTTCATGTTTTGGATTCTCAAAAACGGGTCGTGCGTCAGCAAGCGATCGCTGAAATTTCGGTTAACTACAATGAATTGGCTAGTTCGGTCGAGGAATGGAAAAGCCTTAGTGAAAATCTACTTCCAAGCGCTGAAGCCGCCCTCGCTGAAACCGAAATTGGGTATCAGCGAGGAATTGTCCCTCTTCTCAATGTATTGGACGCGCGTAAATCACTCTTTGAAATACGGACCGCCATGCTCGAATCGACCGGGCGCTACCTCAACGCTCAAGCCGAAATCGAGCGACTTACCCGACCTGCAAATACATATGGCAGAACAACTTCCCATACCCGTTTGGAATAAAACCGACCAACCGAAAAATGAAAATTATCAAAGGACCATCCCTCCCATTACAATGGGATAAACTTCTCACTTCACTGCTGGCTGTAATGGTCGTGCTGGAGCTACCGGCGGTTTCATTGCCTCAAACCAATAATGATCCCGGCGGCCATGATGGTGAAGAAAACGAAAATCGTCCAATACACGACGATGAGGACCCACACGATCCTTCGGCAGGCCCTGATCATGACGAAGATGAGGAGTCCGAAATAATCAGACTCACTTCAAAACAGCTCGAAGACTTTGGCGTCGTTGTGGAAGAATCCGGCTTGGGGGAGTTATCCGCGGAAGCCATTCTTCCGGGTGAAGTTAAACTGAACCAGGAGAATATGGCCCATGTCGGACCACGTTACGAAGGAATTGTTACGAAGATTTCCGCCCGACTCGGTGACAAAGTTGTTGTTGGTCAAGTTCTTGTAGAGCTTGAAAGCAACGATACACTCGCCCCATTCAAGCTGAAAGCGCCTATAGATGGAACCATTGTTGATTTACACGTTACCTTAGGCGAATCGGTAGAAGCAGGACGTTACCTTTTCATAGTGGCAAACCTGGATACTGTCTGGGTGGATCTTGATATTTTTCAGAAGGACCTCGTTCGCATTGAAAAAGGACAAAAGGTTCTGGTCAAAACAAGACGCCAAACACATGCGGCCCAGGGAATTATCGACTATGTTGGGCCGGTTGTGGATGAAGATTCCCGCACCGGATTGGCTCGGATTGTTTTGCCCAACCCCGATAGAAGGTGGAAACCGGGAATGTTCGTAACGGGTTATGTGACTACGGCCACAAATTTCGTTCCCGTTGCAGTCAGGAAATCTGCCCTGCATAGGATCGACGGTCAAACTGTCGTGTTTGTCAAAGTAGCGAATGGGTTTGAGCAGCGACCTGTCAAAATCGGCCAACAGAACGCCCTCTTTGCTGAAATTCTTGAAGGAGTCGAATCGGGCGAGCCCTACGCTTCGAAACGTTCATTCGTTGTAAAAGCGCAAATGGAAAAATCCAGCATCGATCCGGAAGCGGGCCACAGCCACTAACCCGCATGCCTCTCAAATTTCAACCGGAATTACCATGCGAAATTTAACCGAATGGGTTCTCAAGAGTCGCCTCCTTATCCTCGTCCTGATGTTAGGCATCATGGGGGCTGGTTACTATAGCTATCGCAATTTACCAGTCGACGCCTTCCCCGACGTTTCTCCCGCATTGGTGCAGGTTTTCGTGGAGACTGAAGGTCTCGCCCCTGAGGAAGTTGAAAAATATGTCACCTACCCGGTGGAAACCGCTATGAACGGTTTACCCTACCTGGATCAGATTCGTTCCATATCTAATTTTGGCCTGTGTATCGTCAATGTATATTTCAAGGAAGGAACAGACATCTATTTTGCCCGACAGTTGGTTAACGAGCGGCTCCAACTTGCCCGAGAACAGATCCCCGAAGGATTCGGTGAACCCGTAATGGGACCCATTACCACCGGACTTGGGCAAATTCTCTTTTATGCCCTTGAAGACGACACCGGCCAGCGCACGCCCGAGGAAATGCGGGAGATCCAGGACTGGATAGTGAAATTTAATCTGCAAACGGTAGCAGGGGTAACCGAGGTACTTTCCATCGGGGGAGAAGTGAAACAGTTCCAGGTCCTCATTCGACCTACTGATCTGCTCCGATACGATTTATCGGTTCAGGAGGTCAAGGAAATCATCGAGACCAATAACAGCAACACAGGCGCACAGTTCATCGTGAAGAATGACGAGGAGTACATCATCCGATCTGTCGGCTTGGCCACAAAGATTGAGGACCTCGAAAGGATAGTGGTCAAAACAGTAGATGGAGCCCCGGTTTACCTCGAAGATTTATCGAATGTAATTATCGGAGGCGAAATCCGCCGTGGTCTCGTTACAATGAATGGGAAGGGCGAAGCAGTTGTCGGCATGGTTCTCAAGCTGACCGGAACAAATACAAACGAGGTTATCAGCGCCGTAAAATCAGAAATGAAGGCCATTCAAAAGGTACTTCCGGAAGGAGTTTCCATCAATCCTTATTATGATCAGGCCACACTGGTCGATGCTGTTGTTTCAACTGTCTCCAATGCATTGATACAGGGAATCGGTCTGGTGCTTATCGTTCTACTGGTTTTTCTGGGCGGCATCCGAGGCAGTGTCGTAGTGGCCTTTTCCATACCGTTTTCTGTCCTCTTCGCATTTATTCTCATGAAGCAGTTTGGCATTTCAGCCAATCTCATGTCTCTCGGCGGTTTGGCCATTGCCATCGGTATGATAGTGGATGGCGCTATCGTTATTGTGGAGAACGTCGACCGTCTGCTAAGGAAACGAGGTCGGAGCGAGTCCCGTTTAAAAGTGGTTTCCGAAGCATGCGCCGAGGTGGGAAGACCGATTGTTTTCGCGATTTCCATCATTATCATCGTTTTCCTGCCGCTCTTCACACTTCAAGGTGTGGAAGGTATTACATTCCGTCCGTTAGCCTTTGCAGTTTCCTTGGCCATGTTGGGTTCTTTGGTTTTTGCGCTGTTAACAGCTCCTGTGTTCGCCCATTTGCTCATGCGCCCTCCCAAAAAGGTTTCCACAACCTCAGATGCTGGAAAAGAGCATATGATCGTAAGGATTCTGTTGGTTCCCTATAAGCCTGTGATCCGATTTTTTGTGCGTTTCCGGGCCGCAGCCATAGCTCTATCCGCCGTATTGCTGGCAATTGGGCTTTTGATCTATCCCAGGCTTGGCTCGGAGTTTGTGCCTAGATTGAATGAAGGTGACCTTCTCATTCGAGCCACCATGTCTCCGTCCATTTCATTGGAGATGGCCCGTGATACCATGCTTGTTTTCGAACGCGAACTCCTGAGGAGGTTTCCCGAAGTAACCGAAACCGTAACACGCGTCGGGCGCGGTGAAGTAGGCGCTCATGCCGACCCTATCAACAACGCGGAGATCTTCGTTTCCCTTAAGCCTAAAAGTGAATGGACCAGTGCGGGCTCCCTGGACGAACTCTATGCAAAAATGGGGGAGGTATTCGCCGACTTTCCCGGAGCACAATTCAATTTCACTCAACCGATTGCGGCGGCTGTCGATGAACTTTTGACGGGGACCAAGGCGGAACTGGCCGTAAAGCTTTTTGGAGATGATCTGAAAATACTGGAGGTCAAGGCCGCGGAAATAGATCGGGTTCTTAGGGGCATTCCTGGCGCTTCTGATGTGCAAAAAGACCAAAGCTCCGGGACGCCACAGCTTCTCATAACCATAAATCGCGAGGCCATTGCCCGTTACGGTATCAATGTCACAGACGTGCAGGACGTCATTAGCGCCGCCGTTGGTGGAACGGAAGCAGGTCAGATTTTTGAAGGCGTACGCCGGTTCGACATCTTTATCCGTTTCGCAGAGGAGACGCGTAACAGCTCTGATGCAATTCGCCACATCCTGGTCGATTCTCCTTCCGGAATCAAAGTACCCCTGGATGAACTTGTAGACATCAAAGAAATTGTTGGAGCGCGTCAAATTACGCGGGAGCTGAATCAGCGGTTCATAACCGTTCAGTGTAACGTCCGCGGTCGCGATATCGGGAGCTTTGTAGCCGAAGCGGAAAAACGAATTGCCGAGGAAGTCGATTTACCACCAGGTTATCGTCTGCGTTGGGGAGGACAATTTGAACTCCAACAGGCTGCCAATAAACGTCTGGCAGTGGTAATCCCAATTACATTAGGCATCGTCTTTCTGTTGCTCTATAGCAGCTTCAACTCGTTGCGCAACGCGCTACTCATTCTACTCAACATTCCGCTTGCGCTAGTCGGGGGTGTGGTTGCGCTTTATCTGTCAGGTGAAAACCTTTCCGTCCCCGCCTCGGTAGGCTTCATCGCACTTTTTGGCATAGCCTTGGAAAACAGCCTCGTTCTGGTCAAATACCTGAATCAGCTTCTGCAGGAAGGTAAGGACGTAGACGAAGCCTCAGTCCAAGCTGCGTGCTTACGCTTAAGGCCCGTCCTCATGACCGCAATAACTACGGCGCTCGGTCTGTTACCGCTCCTCGTCGCTACCGGGACAGGTAGCGAGGTCCAGAGGCCTTTGGCGCTGGTTGTTACCGGTGGTCTGATCAGTTCCACCGTCCTGACCCTCCTGGTTCTGCCAGCTATCTATAAATGGTTCACGCCGATCTCTGCGCTTCGGCTTTGGGCGTCCAAATCCCATGATCCTGCCAGAAAATGATTAATGTGGCTCACAACTGACCCCTTACGGAGTCACCCTACTCATTCAACAACTGAGGCCAATTGACATTCGCTTTTTCAATATTGGCGGAGATCTCTTCTTCCCACTTCGCCTGAACCGCTTTGCTATAATTCAGGTACAACTTTTCCTCGACTATTTTCCAGGCCTCCGGGTCTATGCTCGCGGTATAGCCTCGTGATACGGCCCAAGCGCAATAACCGCCATATTGCGGAGCATATTTTACCGGGTCCGCATTAAAAAGGTCCAAATTCTCCTGACTGGAAAACCGCCATTTGGCCCCGAGGTGCTCCAGCGCGAACTGCTTGTCCCCTTTGACCGGTTTACCCGATTTGAAATAGGCAACCGGGTCATAGCCCTTGACGGCCACCCCGCTCAGGGCGGACTTATTTACCGGAGCAACGGCGCTGAAAGCGCTGCTTGCGAAAAACAAGCCAATGACGAATAGGGGAATGATTTGTTTCATGAGAATCGTTTTGCGCATGACCATGCTGAGATCTTCAATCATCCCCGCTCCGCCGCAAGCAAGATTGTGATGGCAGGTCGGATGGGAGGCAGCCGGGGTCATGCCTTTCCCAGGAAGGACCCCGAGGATGGGGAAATCTGACTGGACAGCTCTATTTTTTTGACCTAGCATTTCGCTTTGTGAAGAAGCGAAGACTTTTCTTTCCAAATTGGCTTTGGTTGTGGACCAGTCTCTTCCTGTCGAGTGTTTCGGGGGAAATGGATTTCGAGCGCGATGTGGCTCCGGTATTTGAGGCGAAGTGCCTGTCCTGTCATAGCCGGGCCGACGCTGAAGGTGACTTCATCCTGGAAACGCGGGCTGCCGCCTTTGGCCATCCGGATGCGATTGTACCGGGTGAAGCTTCTCAGAGCTACTTGGTCGAAATGATCAGTGGAACGCTTCCGGAAATGCCGGAAGAGGGGGATCCCCTGACTGAAAACGAAGTTTCCATGATCCGGCAATGGATCGATGCCGGCGCCAACTGGCCGGAGGATCGAGTTCTCGTCGACAAGCGCCCTCGCGATCTCGATTGGTGGTCGCTCAAACCTTTGGTTGGAGCCCCTGTTCCCGAGAACCATGGCTTGCATCCGGTCGATGCCTTTATCCATGCGACCCTTCGGCGGAAAAAGCTGAAACCAGGGAAGGAGGCTGATCCTCGGACTCTGATCCGTCGTTTGAGTTACGATCTGACCGGTCTGCCCCCGACCCCTGAGCAGGCGGAAGGCTTTGTCGATGCCTACGATCCGACCTATTCAATCACCCAGCGAGCAGCAGTTTGGGAAGATTGGGTCGACCACTTTCTGAATGCTCCGGAGTTTGGGGAAAAGTGGGCTCAACACTGGCTTGACTTGGCTCGGTTCGCTGAGACGCATGGTTACGACAAGGACAAGTTGCGTTCCAACGCCTGGCCTTACCGGGATTATGTCATTCGCAGTTTCAACGAGGACAAACCCTATGCCCGATTCGTGCAGGAACAAGTCGCTGGTGATGTTCTCTTTCCCGGTCAACCGGATGGCGTCCTTGGACTGGGTTTTTTGGCCGCCGGACCCTGGGACTTTGTCGGTCATTGGGAAGTGGGCGAGCAAAAGCTTGATGGCCGTATTGCCAAGCACCTCGACCGCGACGAAATGATCTCAGCCGTATTCAACGTCTTTCAAAGCACCACCGTGCAGTGCGCCCAATGCCACCACCACAAGTTCGACCCCATCATGATGGAGGATTACTACCGCCTGCACGCAGTCTTTGCCGCTGTGGATCGCGCCGACCGCATTTACCAAGGGCTTACCAATGAGCAATCGGAGGAGCGTCAGGTCATCGTTCGTCAACTCAATGAACTGAGCGTGGAGAAGGATAAAATTTCGGTTCAACTGAACCGGGAGGTAGATGCCAGAATTTCCGGTATTGAACGCCGCATTGCCGAGATCAAGGAAGTCTATGGGACCAGTCAGGAACCGCAGTACGGATATCACTCCCAATTGGCATCCATTCCCGATACGGAGAAATGGGTGCAAGTCGACTTGGGCGAGTCGATGGAACCCACCCAAATTTTCCTCATTCCTGCCAGCCATACCCCGAATGGCATTGGCGAGGGCTATGGCTTCCCGCTACGCTACCGAGTGGAAGGATCCAACCATGCGGAGTTCAAGGAAAATGTTCGCCTTATCCGGGACGCCACTTCAGAGGATCAACCGAATCCCGGATCGAACACCATATCCATGGATGTAGGGGAACCCGCCATTCGTTATATCCGCATTACTGCCACCCGGCTTGCCCGTCATAACACCGACTACTTGTTTGCCTTGGGTGAGCTCCAAGCCATCGACGTATGGGGTCGAACAAACTACGCCCTCAACAAAATGGTGACAGCCTTGGATAGTTTTGAACAGGAGGACAATTGGCGGACCTCCAATCTCGTCGATGGAATTTACCTCCGGAAGACTTCGGACGGGGCTCCCTTTGAAGAATTAAAAGCGCTTGAAGTCGAGATGGATCGGATTCAGGCCGAGATACGCTCTCCTGAAATTCTGGCTCGCCAGGAGGAGATTATTGCCGAACAGAAAACGCTTCGAGAGCAACTGAAGCCATACCAGTCCGAGTACCTGGTCTATGCAGCTAATGCCAACTGGGTGAGCGGAAGTCGCTTTATGTCTACCAATGGGGATCCAAGACCCATCCATCTGCTCCATCGGGGAGACCTGCGTTCACCTGGAAAAGCCATGAACCCGGGTCCCCTGCCGCTTTGGGATGGCGTATCGGAAACTTTTTTCGAATCCAATGATTGGCTGGAGGGTGAAGCTCGGGCGGAACTTGCCCGTTACCTGACCCGAAGGGACAATCCGCTCATCTGGCGCTCGATTGCCAACCGGCTCTGGCAGTGGACCTTTGGCAAACCCCTGGCTGAGACACCCAATGACTTTGGCCGCATGGGGATGCTCCCTTCCCACCCTGAATTGCTTGAATATTTAGCCGCCCGGCTACGGGATGACCCGCAACAATCTATCAAGAGGATGGTCCTTTTGCTGGTGACCAGTCAAACCTACCGACGGTCCAGTCGTCACGATGCAGCCAATGCCAAGATCGATTCCGGTAACCAGTACTGGTGGCGGGCTGATCGTCGTAGGCTCACGGCGGAAGAATTCCGGGATTCGCTCCTGGCCGTCAGCGGCGCCCTCAATCCGGACGAGCGGGGTGGCCCGAGCTTTTATGACTTTGTCATACAAAAGCCTCGGCATTCACCGCACTACGAATACCACCTGCACGATCCGGACGATCCCAAGTCCCATCGACGCACGGTCTACCGCTTTGTTGTCCGTTCCCAGCCCCAACCCATGTTGACCACGCTGGATTGCGCCGACCCTTCCATAAGTGTGCCCATTCGGGATGAATCCACTTCCGCCCTGCAAGCTCTGACTCAGTGGAATCACGTATTGGTCGAGGCCATGGCGCGTCGACTCGGTCAACGGCTTTCCGAGGAAGCTCCGGATGACCTTGTGAACAGGGCTTTTCTTCTAGCCCTGGGCCGGCCTCCCAATGCCCAGGAACGTGAATTGCTCGGCTCTCACTCCCAGAAATTCGGTAGCGCCAGTATGGCCCGTGTCCTGTTCAATCTTAATGATTTCATCTACCTCGATTAATATGAATCGAAGATCCTTCATAAGCACAATGGGTGGCATGGCTCTCGGAAGTCTGTTTAGCCGCGATGGTTTGCTGGGTGCTCCAGCCATTGTTCAGCCCCTGCACCACAAACCTCGAGCCAAACGGGTTGTTCAGTTGTTCATGGCTGGAGCAGCAAGCCACGTGGACACTTTTGATTACAAACCGCTCCTGGAAAAGAAGGACGGTCAACCTTGGGATCCAGGTGAGCAAGTCGAGCTGTTTCAAAGCAGGCCCGGCGCTACTTTTGCCAGTCCGTGGACTTTCAATCCCTATGGCCGAAGCGAAAAGATGATGAGCGACATTGTTGCACCCCTTGGGGAGGTAGTAGATGACTTGGCCTTCATTCATAATATGGTTGGTAAGACCGGCGTGCATAGCCAGGCCACCTTGCTACAAACCACCGGATTTAATTTTCCCGGATTTCCCAGCGCCGGATCTTGGGTGTCCTATGCCCTCGGAAGTGAAAATGACGATCTCCCCACCTTTGTAGTCTTGCCCGACCACCGAGGTTTCGCATCAAACGGGGCCAAGAATTGGGGAACTGCCTTTCTCCCCGCCCTTCACCAAGGTACTGTCATTCGTCCGGGTAATGAAAATCCCATCGCCGATTTGCACCCACCGGATAGTAATTTTATCACCCCCAATAGCGATAAGGCCGGACTCGATCTGCTAAACCGTTTGAATGCTTCTCTTGCGGCGGAGCGAGATGGGGACAACCGGTTGACTGCCCGGGTCCGGGCTTATGAATTGGCCGGGGCCATGCAACTTAGCGCTACCGATGCACTGGATCTTACCAATGAGCCGCAATATATCAAGGACATGTACGGGCTTGCTCCTGAAGGCCCGGGCGTGGATGACAGTGTGATGAACGTCAAGGCGGAGACAGAGTTCTTTGGCCGCAAATGCCTTGTGGCGCGGCGCTTGCTCGAGCGAGGCGTGCGCTTTATCCAGATCTGGAGTGGCAATGACAATGGCTTCCCTCGTCGCAATTGGGACAGCCATGAGAACCTCAAGCGTGATCACGAGCCGTTGTCGCTCGGTATGGCCCATGGTTCAACTGCGTTGATCCAAGATTTGAAACAGCGTGGTATGCTGGATGACACTATCATTTTATGGACCACGGAGTTCGGCCGTATGCCATGCTCGCAGGGCAGTTCAGGCCGAGACCACAATCCTTTTGCATTCACAAACTGGATGTGCGGCGGCGGATTGAAACCCGGCACCTATGGTGAAAGTGATGAGTGGGGGTTCAAGCCCAAGGATCCCGGCAACCTTACGACCGTATACGATATTCATGCCACCATCCTCCATCAGTTGGGCATCGATCACAAAAAACTCACTGTGCGCCACAATGGCATCGACCGCCGTCTGACCGATGTGCACGGACGCATTCTGAATGCCATGATCGGGTAACCCAATCCTTAATCCCGCATGTCTCACAAAATTCGTCGCGAGCGACCGGAGACCGAGTGCTGGTGTGGGTTTCGCGCCGATGAGCGGGTGAAGCTGTGCCTGTCCGGTCGTAGCC
>JAABVD010000356.1 GCA_014529615.1 Opitutia bacterium | reverse complement strand
GATAGAAAACGCATTCAATTTGAAATGTGGTTTTCCTTCACGGCGGAACAGGACCGCGTAGGCGGAACTGAGGACCTGGCAGGATTAAGTGAAAACTCCATCCGGGCATTTGGTGTGTGTTTCGATATGCAGGAACGCCAGAAACGTGCCTTTGCCGGGGTTCGGTATTTGAACTCCGTGAATGGAAAGCCTGTTCGGAAATGGCAGTACATGAGCCCCGCGGAAGGTAGCGATGATTTGGTCTGGGGCTATGGATCGGAGCGGGAATGGGCAAGGAAAGGGGTGGATCCGCAGTGGTATGGGAGACGTTACTCGGATGGTCGGCACGACGGCTTTAAAGACATTCCGAACGCGGGACAGGAGCTGTGTTACAACGAAACGGATTGCAAAATCAACTGGCTCTACTTTCGCTTCCTATTTGATATCGAGAACCGTCAGTATGTTGAGATGCAGGCGCAGGATCAGGTATTCGACATGCGTGGTCTATCGATTTACTCCGTCCCATCCTATGCTCGCATCGAAGGATTGCTCAATCCGCTTATCTGGATTGAAAACGATACCGCGCGCCGTGTGTTTCTTTATGTGGATTCGATTCTTATCTCTCAAGATTAACCATGAAACAATTCAATGCTGCCCACCTTGAAGTAAAAAAGGAATTCTCGGAAGATTTTCAGACGCATCCATTCGAATGTGGCTGGGCCGATGAAGCCATCTTTTACTTAATGGTGGAGGGAGTATCCGGCGAGAATGCGACTCTGGAAGGAGCTGTCGAATTGTCTCACGACGGCGTGAACTGGGCGGCGGAGGGTACCACCTTTGGCCCTCTCATGAAAAAAGGACTCATCTTTGTCCGGGTTAACCACTTCGGAAACTGGCTCCGCCTGAGTTGTAAGGTTTCCGGGGAAGAGCCTGTATTCAGATTACTGATTCAAATAGCCTTAAAGGGATAGACCGGATTCAGAAATGAAGGAAAAACTCAGGAGGGTCATCGTCGTTTTTGTATTCATTGGAACTTTCGTAGATCTTTCCGGCTTTCGGCACGAAATGCGTGTTTTGCCAGAAAGTCATAAGTTTACGATTGTGGACAATGATTCCAGCACGGTTGCCGAATCCCCCGGCAAACTCGGCTGGTACTATTCAGTTGTGAGCGTGGTGAATACGCCCTCGGGATTGGTTGCCTGTTACAGGAAGTCGGATTTTCATACCGCCGTGATGACCGACATTATGATTACATATTCAAGCGATGGAGGCAAAAGCTGGCATGGTCATCACAGCATCGCCCATGCAGATGTCTGGAATGAAGGGGGTTGCTACGTGGCCCCTCAGATGTCCCGGTTGTCAGACGGGCGATTGGTGATTATTTCTGATTTTGGACACCGGCGCTCCGGGGATGACTGGCCGATGTTGGCCAAGTGGCAATTCCCCCCAAGAGGTATGTGGAATTACCTGTTTTGGAGTGAGGATGATGGCAGGACCTGGAGCGATCCTATCAAAATTGATGATGTGGGTGGCGAGCCCGGCTACATTACCGAAACGGACAATGGTGTGCTTCTGTACACCCGTACCGAATCCAAAAAGACGGACATTCTCTGGAATCCTCCTCAGCCCTGGAATGATATTTACTACTACAACAGCGCTGTTCTTTCCTATGATGGCGGTAAAACCTGGGGCCAAGTGTCTACCCTGGCCGATGATCCCCACCATGGGGATTGTGAAGTGGGTACGGTAGAAGTTGGAGGTGGTAATCTAATGGCGGTTACCCGTATCGGATTGGGAAATGCTCAATTCCGCAATCCAAGCCGTTTGGTGTATAGTGATGATAGCGGAAAGAGTTGGACAGGGCACCGTCTATCACCATTTTACGCTCAAAGGCCTATTTTCAAAAAATTAGCCTCCGGGAAATTGCTTTTGAACTACCGGAATAAATGGGGAACTGCTGCCAACTATGCCGTTCTTTTTGATCCGGATGAAGAACTGCCTTACGAACCTTGTTTGTGGGTTTATGATGAAAGCCGCTGCCGGATCGAGGATGGTGTGCTTACTATACGTTCAGGTGAAGGAATAAAAAAACTCATAGGGTATGGCTTTTATCCGGCCCAGAATCCCGAATCCCGCGTGGAAATAAATGCCGGTCTGAAAATAGACAAAGCTGACATAAACGGGTGCAATATCAGCGTCGGTTGTTGGGTTCGCTTTGA
>JAABVD010000355.1 GCA_014529615.1 Opitutia bacterium | reverse complement strand
CAGGTCCTTCTCGTCGAAGGCCAGAACAACCACAGGAACTGGCCGGAAACCTCCCAGTTCATGAAGAAGACAATGGAGAAAACCGGTAAGTTTGAAGTATCCATTACGCGCACTCCCCCCGATGATGGCCGCAAGCAAAATTTCCGCGCATCCCAACCGGCTGTGGCGGAAATGGCCGCAGCCCTTCAGACCCAATGGGAGAAATGGCGACCGGATTTCAGTTCCCACGACGTGGTCCTGTCCAATTATAACGGCGTGCTCTGGCCGGAAGAAGTGCAGCTCGATTTTATGGAATACCTGCAAAACGGCGGGGGCTTTGTCGTCGTCCATGCCGCAAACAACGCCTTCTCCCAATGGGAAGAATACCAGAGGATGATCGGTGTGGGTGGATGGTACGGCAGAACCACCGAGCGGCATGGCCCCAAGATCCTCTGGGAAAATGACCGAATGGTTCTGGACCACAGCTCGGGCAAATGCGGAGCCCACGGCAAACAACAACCGGCCGTGGTCGATATCCGCAATCAGGACCACCCCATCACCAAAGGATTTCCCAGTTCCTGGCTGCACCCGAAGGACGAGGTCTACTTCAACATGTGCGGTCCGGCCGAGGGCCTCACCGTCCTGGCCAGCGCCTATTCCGACCCCGATACCGGAGGAAGCGGAAAAAATCATCCCATCGTCCTGACCACCGACTACGAAAAGGGCCGCGTATTCCACATCATGCTGGGCCACAGCAACGAAGCCTTTGCAGGGGCCGGTTTTCAACACCTGCTGATCCGGGGATCCGAATGGGCCGCCACCGGAACGGTCACCTTTCCCGCCCCCGATGCGGAAGATTTTTCCTCCGAAACGATTGTCACCAAGGCGCCCTGAAATTACAATTTTCCCAAGCAAATCCTCAACCCGTTTCATGGGGAGTTCGCGGTGAAATTGACAGGGAAGAATGGGATGTTTGTTTCGGAATCGGGTGAAATGCGGGGAGCGGTTGTATTTTCCAAAACAGGTTTTGCATGACTCCTCCCAACATTCTCGTTTACTGCACCGATCAACAGCGTTTCGACACCATTGGAGCGCTGGGGAATCCCCATGTTCGAACCAAGAGGATCGATCAGTTGGCAAGGGAGGGAACGGCCTTTACCCATGCCTATTGTCAGAGTCCGATATGCACCCCGAGCCGGTCCAGTTTCATGACCGGGCTTTACCCCAGCCGGCTTCATAACACGCGCAACGGAAACGATACCTTTCCCCAAGACTCTCCTCCCACGATCTCAAAAATGCTTGCCCAAGCCGGATACCTGTGCGGCAACATCGGCAAGTTTCACTTGACCGCCGCCGGTGGGCGGACCGAGCCCCGCCTGGACGATGGATACCATTATTGGAAGTTCAGCCATGCCCCGCGGGATGATTGGGAAGAAGGACATGACTATGCCGATTGGGTAAGGGAAAGGGGGGGAGATCTGGATGCCATGCGACACAGCCCTGACCGGGTGGATCCAGCCCTCCACCAAACCACCTGGGCCACCAACCGCGCGATCGAATTTTTTTCCCGGTATTGCGGTAAACCCTGGTTCCTCGCAGTAAACATTTACGATCCACACCCCCCATTTATTCCGCCCCGGGTGTATGCGGACGAGTTTGATGCCAAATCCATGCCCGGCGCCCACCACAGGGCATCGGACAAGGTTACCCAGGAAAGATTGAAAGAAGCCGACTTTCAGACCCCCTACCAAGCGCCGGCCGAGCGGGACGGAAAAGAGGAGCAGGCGTTGTATTATGCCATGATCGCCCAAATTGACGATCAGTTCGCCCGGCTCATGCAAGGATTGGAGGACAGCGGTCAAAGTGAAAATACTCTTATCATTTTTACCAGCGATCACGGGGAGATGCTGGGGGACCACGGGCTGATGTATAAGGGTTGCCGGTTTTACGAGGGGTTGGTGCGAGTTCCCCTCATCTTCAATTTTCCGGGCGTAATCCCGGCAAACGTCCAGCCCGAGGGACTGGTTGAATTGCTCGATGCGTCAGCCACGATTCTCGACTACGCCGGGATCGATATTCCCGATTATTTTCAGGGCCGGTCCCTGCGGCCCGTGCTGGAAGGAAAGGCGAAGGGCGATGTCTTCCGCGAATCGGTACGGTGCGAATATTTCGATGCGCTCCATGCCCATTTTACGGGGGGCAAGGGCACTTTTGCCACCATGTATCGACGAG
>JAABVD010000354.1 GCA_014529615.1 Opitutia bacterium | reverse complement strand
GCACAAAGGCACAAAGGCACAAAGGCACAAAGGCACAAAGGCACAAAGGCACAAAGGCACACAAAATCTTAACGAACTTCGCGCTCTTTGCGAGAGCTAATCCAGAAGGGTTTTTAACCACGGATGGGCACGGATTTGCACGGATAGAAAAAATAGCCACAAAAGGCACAAAAATAATTTATAGTTCAACAACGCTTCGCTTGATGCCTGCGGCAACAGGATGGAGCTATGCTCCAACAGGATAAAACTAAAAAAATCCTCTTCGCGAAGCGATCCTGTTCCGGCGCAGCCGGATCAAGCGAAGCGTTGTTAATAATAATTTCTAATTCGCGCCCTCGGCGCGCTCCATCCGTGCCCATCCGTGAAATCCGTGGTTTCCTCCCTCCCCAGTTCACCTTTTGCGCTTTTTGTGGTTAATCCCTCTCCCTTCTCCCCGCGCCCCCGGCGCCTCCCCCCTTTGTGCCTCTCTCCCTGCCTTTCCTCTTGCCAATCGGGGTAATACGCCCGGAAATTCCTATGCATGGGAAAGAGCCTATTTGAAAAAGTATGGGATGCGCATTCCGTCCGGACCTTGGGCAACGGGCAGACGCAGCTCTTTATCGGTACCCACCTGATCCACGAGGTGACCAGCCCACAGGCCTTCGGCATGCTCCGGGAAATGGGGGTAGGGGTCAAATTTCCCCACCGCACCTTTGCCACGGTGGATCACATCGTTCCCACCAATGAATTGACCGAGCCCTTTTCAGATCCCCTGGCCGACGCCATGATCAGGGAACTGAGAAAGAACTGCCGGGAATTTGGCATCACCTTCTTCGATCTGAATTCCGGCCGGCAGGGAATTGTCCACATCGTCGGGCCCGAACAGGGCATCACCCAACCGGGCTGCACCATAGCCTGCGGGGATTCGCATACCTCCACCCATGGAGCTTTCGGCGCCATTGCTTTTGGAGTGGGCACTACCGAAGTCCGCAATCTCTTGGCCACCCAAACCTTGGCCATGAGCAAACTCAAGGTCCGCCGCATCAATGTGAACGGGCGCTTGAATCCCGGGGTTTATGCCAAGGACGTAATCCTCCACATCATTCGCGTGTTGGGAGTGAACGGGGGACTCGGCTACGCCTACGAATACGGCGGGGAAATTTTCCAGGCCATGTCCATGGAAGAACGCATGACCGTCTGCAATATGACCATCGAGGGCGGGGCCCGGTGTGGTTACGTCAATCCCGACGACAAAACCTTTCGCTATTTGAAGGGCCGCCCCTACGCCCCCGCCGGGCGCCAATGGGACGTAGCCGTGCATCGTTGGCGGGACTTCGCCTCCGATCCGGATTGCCACTACGACGACGTGGTGACGATCGATGGGGCCGACATCGCTCCCACCGTCACCTGGGGCATCAATCCGGGGCAGGGCATCGCCATCGATGAAGCCATTCCTACTCCCGATTCCGTCTCCCCCGATCAGAAAGCCGGGGTGGAGGAAGCTCTCGCCTTCATGCAATTCGAAGGCGGGCGCCCCATAAAGGGAATCCCCGTAGACGTGGCTTTTCTGGGATCGTGCACCAATGGCCGTCTCAGCGACCTGGAAGAGGTGGCCAAATACATAAGGGGCCGAAAAGTAGCCGGTTCCGTAAAGGCCATTGCCGTTCCGGGGTCCCAAGTGGTCGCGAAAATTGCCCGGGAAAAAGGACTCGATAAAATCTTTACCAAAGCCGGTTTCGAGTGGCGATCGGCCGGTTGTTCCATGTGCTTGGCCATGAATCCGGACAAATTGATGGGCGACCAGGTTTGCGCCAGTTCCAGCAACCGCAACTTCAAAGGCCGTCAGGGAAGCCCGACCGGACGCACCCTCTTGATGAGCCCCTTGATGGTGGCCGCCGCCGCCATCACCGGCGCCGTTGCCGACGCCCGGGAAGTATTCGGCGTTACCGAACCACTCCCAACGACCCCTTCCCCAGGCTCAGAATGAGGAATTAGGAATTGGGAAAAGGGATTAACCACAAAAAACACAAAAAACACAAAATTCCTGGACCATTTACATCCCCATGAATCTTGATCGTGATCCTGATCTTGATCTTGATCTCTCTCCCTCTCTCCTCCCCGCACCTCAGAATGAACAAACCACGGATTACACGGATGGACACGGATATAAAAAATATATCGCAACCGCTCAGGTATCCTATAACAATAGTCCGCATGGATGTTTTTTTGATAACCTGAACGAAACTGTAGGAG
>JAABVD010000353.1 GCA_014529615.1 Opitutia bacterium | reverse complement strand
GAATGAGGAATATGGGAGAATTGACCACGGATTTCACGGATGAGCACGGATTATTGCCCGCGACAAGCACGGGCAACCATCACCCGGCGCTACGCGCCACCCTCTCCCTCCTGATTCCTATTCGTCCAGATAGATTTTCACCCGTCCGAACAAACCCGGATCCAAAGAACTTAGTGGTTGGTCGATTCTGAGGCGCACCTCTTCAAAGATTTCGTCGATGGGATTAATTTCCAACACGGTGTAGCCCCGATCCATCCAGGAGTCTGTGGAGAGGTCATCCGACACCTGAAACTCGTATCTCAGTCCCCGCAAAGCGGCATCCTGCCGCCGTGGAAATCGAAATTCCGCATACAACTCGTCCGCTTCCTGAACGAGTTCGTACCGTAGCCCCAATTGGTAGTAGGTGTCGCTTACATCGGGAACACCGCCCAAGGCATACTCGGTCAGATTGGTCCGCCGGTCCCCGTCGGGATCGGCATCGTGGCCTCGATCTTCCATTGCGATGGTGGGAAAATTATCCATAAAAAGCTCGAAATAGGTGAGTTGGCTATCCGATACCCCTATTAGAGCATGGGCTTGGGACGATCCCTTAGTTGCCCTGATCCAAAACGGGCCACCCGCTTCAGTGGCCGTGAACAACCCGGATTCACTGATGGTCCCTCCTCCCGATACGGACCAGACGGGATCGGGTTCAATTCGCTCACCCGATGCATCCCAAGCCAAAGCCCTGAATTCGATTTGGCTGCGTATTGGAATCTCAGTCTCATAGGGCGTCACTGCCAACTGCAGGGATCCACTGGCTGGTCCGTGCCCTATGGCCACCCAATCGCGCCCGAGACCATCGTCATCCTCGGGCAAAAGAACCGGGTTGGAAAACAGCGGCTCAAAATTCATTCCCATCTTGGCTGCGGTTAACCTGTTCTCCCGTGCACTGATGCTGGGAAGGACATAGAGCCCGTCCCCATCCGTCCATGCCTGCTCCCGATTTCCAATATTTACCCGCGCGTCCTGCACCGGGAATCCTCCTGCAATTACCCGGCCCTTAATAGCCAGAAAACGGGAAACATCACCCACTCCAACATGAATTTCCTTTGCGTCACTTCCCCCTTTTCCATCCGAAACGGTTACTCTGACTGTAAAAACGTCATTATCATTCCAGCTTTTGCTTGCGTTGTTGGAATTCAGGCTGTCCACAACCATGGAGTTGTCACCGAAGGTCCAAGTATAATAAAGGGTGTCACCGTCTGCGTCTTCTGCATCGACTAGAAAATCCACAACCTCGTTTCTTTCCACGGTGGTGGAACTGGCGGTAAAGGAAGTGATATTGGGATCCCTATTTTCTTTTTGAGATCCGATATTCACCAGCACGTCGATCCATTCATTGGGATTTTCGCCTCCCTGAGCGATGGGGGTGAAATGGTCTTCCTTGTCTCTATTGTCTACCCTTGTTTCAACCTCTTCCAGTGGGTCGTCCCGCGTATACGGTGTCATATCGAGCTGAATGGAACCGTCTTCTCCGTAGGTTTCCCGTTGCCAGTCGACTTGTAGCCCATATGGGAGCCAGTTTTCTGCGACGCCGTTGGTGGGCAGAAGGCGGTAACTCAACCAGTAGCGCCGTTTGTCGGTCGCGGCATAGTCGCCGGAGTCCCTGTCGATCTTTATGGCTCGGGCCACTCTCCTTAACCGGTCGGCAAGATCTTCCGACTCCACGTCCTGGCGATAGAGCCGGATGGGAGTGGCTGTCGTTCGGCTTACGCTCACCCAATCGCCATCGCCTGAAACCAGCCAATCCAGTTTCACTTTTTCGCCCGTTGTGTAATGGCTCCTTCCTTCGTTCAAATCCCCACTTCCACGCTGACCGCTCATGACGGAAAACCTGTGACCGTATTCGATCCATTCATCTCCCTCCTCATCCCCCACATAACCCTCGGGAATGGAGTCGCGTCCGATGGGCGAAGTGGAATCGGAGAACCAGTAATTGGCGTGACGCAGGCGAAGGTTATGTCCGAATTCGTGGGAAGCGGTCCGAACCCTGGAGGCGCCGGCCCCGTTGAGGTGACAACCTGGGGCTCCGACGTAGGCTTTCCCGCCATAACCAAATTCCCCGCCGCTTGTAATCAGGGTGACAAAATCGTAGTTGTCCTCGTTCCAGTCCTGACCCTTGTCCCGTCCCTCCGCTCTTGCCAGGGGAATGGCGTCCTGAAAAAGGGCTTTTAGTTGGTCCGATTCAAGATCTGCGTAATAGCTGGCTGGATTGGGAAGTTTTATGGTGTCGGTAAACGTGGTGGTTAGCGAAGATTTGCCGTAGGAGTTTTCATGCCAGAAAGCTTCGCAACCCGCCTGCCGCTCCTTCAGGGTATTCAAATCAATGGGTTCATGGTCCGCTTCCTGATCGGAAAAGCGTGCCCGAATATAGAGCATGGTTTTGGACCCCTCGGTGAGGGGCGAAGCCAATATCGGAAGCTCATTCCGGTCCAGCCAGTCAGAGGTGTCCTCCATCGACAAAAGGCTGATGCCCTCGACCTCCCCGCCGGGCAAGTCCCAATGGAGCGGGCCCGGTCTGGGGCCCAGAGCGCCTTCATCCTGCCGAAGCAATTGGCGCAGCCGATTCAGCGCCGCCACGTCAGCCCACTCATAATAATCATTGCCCACGGCAACCACCCTTGGGGAACTGAAGCCCCGGTCCAGGCGCTCCGCTTCGGAAAGCACACGAACCGGGTCCTCCCCCATGGCCAGGAATGCGTCGATGGCCATGCCGTGAAGCGAGAGCCGTTCCTTGGTCGTCACATTGAGCCGCCTGCCGTAGGTGAAAACCTCGTATCGCGAATCCCCAATGGTCGCCATCCGCTCGTAGCCTTCCTCACTATGATCCGGACCGAGGCAATAGACCAACAGATCATAGGAAGCATGGTCGCTCAAGGGGGTTTCGAGGTGTTCGATGATGGCCGCAGGCAACTCCCGGCGCAGCTCATAGGGTAGGGCTGCGGCCAAAGCCGCTTCCGGATCCACCTGAATAAGCGATTTCAATTCAGACCTGCGGCGTTGGGCCAGGGTGACGCCCTCCTCGACCAATTGATCGCGTTCAGCAGGGTCCGCATTGAAATAACGTGCCATCCAATCCTCGAAGGCATTGATGGCGCTTCCGACCGGCATGCCGGATTGTGGGGGTGGGCTGGAAGGGGAATCGGCATGTAGGGCCAAGTGATCCGCATGGGGACCGGACCGGTAGGAATCGGATGTCTTACCCGGCCCCGGCCCATCGGGTTCGGTGGATTCTCCCGTTTGCTTCCAGAGCCACAGCCCCAGGGCCGCCACCAAAAGAAGGCAGAGAAAAAAAAGGAAACCAAACCGCCTGAATCTTTTTGGCGTTTTAATCTTTTTCACCACCGAGGACACAGAAAATTAACCTCAGAGAACCCAGAGAGGGAAAATGAGAAAGGAAAAATCACGGATGGGCACGGATGAGGCGCCGTTGGCGCCAATTAAGAATTAGGAATTAGGAATTGAGGAATGGATGGGAAAGAAACCACGGATTTCACGGATAAGCACAAATAGCTCTCAATCTTGATCTTGATCCTGATCCTGATCTTGATCGAAAAAAAGGCTGAAGGAGAAAGGTCCGGCTTCTGAGGCAGGTTCCAGAGTGGTGAGGCTGCCTCGTGGGACCGCGACTACAAAGAACAGGAAAGCACATTAATGAAGGCCACACTAGAATGAACTGCAAAGCAGTTCCACTCCAAAGCCCAGTGTCGCGAAGCGCACACTGGGTTGAAAAGGACAACAAATTTCGTGCCCCAACGGGATGGAGGGAAAAGAGTTCAGAGTTCAGAGAGAGGAGGGATAGGCGCGCCCCAGCGCGCCTTCCCCCTCTGTGCTCTCTGAGTCCTCTGTGGTTAATCTTCTCCAAGTCGTTGATTTTACGATCAGGATCACGATTGAGGGCCAACCTGTCCTGCCGTAGCTTTTTGGCGAAGCGGGATCCGTACCCATCCGTGTCACCCGTGGTTAATTTCTCCCCATTCCTAATTCCTAATTGGCGCGCCCCAGCGCGCCTTTTCATCCTGTCCATCCTGTGCATCCATCATTCCATTTCCCCCTCTCCCTCCCTCTAAATCAGGACTTCTTTGATGACGTGGCCGTGCACATCGGTCAGTCGTCGGTCGAGGCCACTGTGGTACCAGGATAGTTGTTGATAATCGAGCCCGAGAATGTGCAGCACGGTGGAGTAGAATTCCCAGATAGTGGTGGGATTTACTTCGGCTCGGCGCCCAAAGTCGTCGGTAGCGCCATAGCTGACGCCGCCTTTTACCCCTCCTCCCATCATCCAGAGGGTAAAGCCGTCGGGATTGTGGTCCCGGCCGATCGTGCCATGCTGGCGGGTTGGCATGCGACCGAATTCCGTCGTCCACAGTACCAGGGTATCCTCCATCATGCCGCGCTGTTTGAGATCGGTCAGCAAGGCGGCGGTCGGCTGATCAAAAATGGGGAGATGTCTTTCGTAGTCGGCTTGCAATGTTTTATGGGCATCCCAGTTGAGCAGACCGTCCACTCCGCTGGCCCGCGAGGCACAGTACAGGTTCACGTAACGAACACCTCGTTGGAGGAGCCGTCGGGCAAGAATACAGTTTCGGGCATAGGCCGCTTTCAACTCATTTGGCGAATCGCTGCCGTAAAGTTGGTGAACATGCTGGGGCTCGCTCTTGAAATCGGTTACCTGAGGCGCTGACACTTGCATGCGGCCGGCGAGTTCATATGCGCTTATGCGGGCTCGAAGTTCACTTTCTTCCGGGTGCAGG
>JAABVD010000352.1 GCA_014529615.1 Opitutia bacterium | reverse complement strand
TGATCATGATACAGCG
This sequence comes from Opitutia bacterium, assembly GCA_014529615.1. GTDB lineage: Bacteria > Verrucomicrobiota > Verrucomicrobiia > Opitutales > UBA2995 > JAABVD01. Next base: position 2,240 of record JAABVD010000352.1, on the reverse strand, counting down.
GAGTTCGCAGTAGAAACTATTCGCCGGTGGTGGTTATCAATGGGACGTAAAATATATTCCGATGCCAACGAACAATTGATCATGGCTGACGGGGGAGGATCGAATGGCAATCGGTAATTGATTAGCGGGTTTGAACGCCATTTTGAACTAAACGATCTGACGAAAAGGATGCATTCCCATGATCAAGGATTTCATATTTCGCTTTTGTCAGGAGATGAGTGATCTCATTCCATCCGACGTCCTTGGTTGATCGTCTTGCGGCTTCAGATCAAATATCCTCGACCAACAACGTTGGCTTTCGAGTGGCATTCGATTGCCGTTCCAGCAAAATTACGGGAATAATCCCAAGCTCCATGATTTCGGAAAACCAGTGCTGAAAGCACGATAAGACCCGAGCCGGTATCAACCGAGGGTGATCGAACCGAGAACTAAAGCGCTGACGCCAACGTCTCCAAAACCGACTCCTTTTTCAGGCGAGAGGTAGCCGTGACGCTAGTGATGGCCGCCCGACTCTGAGCCCCTCTCTGATTTTTCGAGCACTGGGAAACCTTCCGAGCCTTGACGCCCGGTCGCAGAGCCCGTTCGGCTCGATTGTTGGTCGGTTCAAGTTTTGGATGGTCCAGAAATCGAAGCAACTGGCCCTTTTGATTCTGGAGCCACAAGCTATTCAGCATCTTTTGATTATCCGGATCACTCAAGGATCGTGGTCTCAGATGATGATCGAGCTTTTGTTTCAAGTCGATCACTGCCGTCTGAAATTCCTTCGCGGTCCCATGGCCTGCGAGATTCAACTCCCTCAATTCCATGGCTTGTCGAAAGACATCTTTCGTATCATTGGCGAACCACCTCCCTTTGCCAGCTTTCCGGTCGGCCAAATCGGTCAAATTTCGTTGCCGGTGAGCCAGGCATCTTTGCTGGGGCACGGAATCAAAGCTCTGAGGTTGGTAACTCGTAAAACCGTCAACGACCACGATTCCCCGAAACGAAGGATCGATCACTTGGGCCACCTCGGCCGCACGATGATGCCGTTCAATTTGATAATAAATCGCCTTCTCGTTGCAAAACGTCATCAAAAAATGGGGGGTTCCCCCGACTTTCCAACCGGTATCGTCCGTGTGAATGATATCCGCTTGAGCCAGTTCCGCCTTGATTTCCTGAGCCAGTTCGCCAAGTTTCCCTTGCTCCGCCGCCTTCAGAGCCTTCTGGGTGATCGCACTTTGGGTCACGGGGATCTGGAGATAATCGTTGAGCACCTTCTCCGTCTGGCGCAATGACATTCCCGAATCGTAATGCAAGGCCAACGCCAAAGCATCGACTCGGGAGCCAATCCGATGAGCCGTCGCTCCAAACTGATCCTTCGCTAATTCAGGATGCGTGCCCCGGACCTTGTGTCCGCATCCCGTGCACTCCGCGACCTCAATCGAAAAGTATTTGATCACTCGGCCAATGAGTCGGGGCAGATCAATCGTCGTCGCGGTTTCCGAGGCTTGTCGCTCAAGTTTCGCCCCGCACTTCGGACAGGCCTCGGTATCCAGGGAAGCCTGAAACTCTTGGATTTCATCCGGTTCTCGGGGCTCCGGCGCTGGTTTATGGCGAAACTTTCCTTGCCCCGGTTTGCGACCGGGCTTTTGGGGGTTTTCTTTGCGTTTGCCCTTGGAAAAAGGGGTAGCCGAACGATGGTTTTCTCTCTCCGACGATTCCAGTTGTTGCCGCAAATCCTGGTTTTCTTGTTTCAATTGGTCGGCAATCTCGAAATCTGCCGAGAGCGATGCGGGATCAGTTTGGCAACCACAGGAGCCGATCTGTTGTTGCCAATCTCGGATCAATTGCCGCAATTTCCGAATAACGTTCCGTAATTTCTGATTCTGTTGCTGCAATTTCTGAGTTTCCGCTTCCAGCGTCTCCACGCGCTGCATCGCAAGCTCAAGAGCCTTAACCAATTCCGCTGGATCCGCTTCGTGCAGTCGATGAGGATCAATCCCCGGCATGTTGCCTATTATAGCCTCATTTAAAAAAAAGTCAAGTCGAACCTCGAAATTCCTTGAAAAAACCCCATTTTAACCCGCTAATCAATTACAAGGATTTTTACCCGTTTGCATGAGTGGTTTTCATCAGAATTGCAGTCTTTAGTCCGGCTTTCGAAGGTTTCGGGATTCAGGATTGACAGAGAAATCCGCAGAAACGATTTCTTACATCGTTTCTGGTGTCTTTCAATACCATCAGCGTCGTTCATCGTTTTG
>JAABVD010000351.1:2271-4149 GCA_014529615.1 Opitutia bacterium | reverse complement strand
TCCCGGATTTTGCCCGCATGTCTCAACCCCTTGGCCTTCTTTGCCAGAATCCATTTCTGAAAGGGCGGGTAGGGGGTTGATAGCTGAATCAAGGACAAGGTCATGGGACTAGTTTGAAAAATATGCGCTTTCCCGCTCGTACAACCTGGGATCTTCCCGGCCTTTCCAGAACCAGGTCATCCGTTACCTTCTTACCGTCCACTTTGACGGCTCCCTGCCGCAGCATGCGCCGGGCCTCCTTTTTGCTCTGAAACAAACCGGATTTTCCTAAAATCGTGACTATGGGAATTGCATCACGACCGTCTGCTACCGTCATCCAGGACAGAGTGGTCATTTCGTCCGGTTGTTGCCCTTTGGAAAAAACCTTTTCAAACTGCCGCAATTCGTAGGCGGCCGCCTCCTCATGGTGAAGTTTTGCCGTAACAGCGCGAGCCAACGCTTTTTTTACCGCCATGGGATGTTCGTTTTTAAGCGCCTTTAATTCAGATGCGGACTTGTGGAACAGGACCGTCCAGTAGTTCCACATCAAATCGTCGCTGATCGACATCACTTTTCCGAAAACATCCCTGGCAGAGTCGTTGAAGGCGATGTAATTGCCCAGGCTCTTGGACATCTTCTGTTGTCCGTCCAATCCGATCAACAAGGGTACGGTTATGACGACTTGTTGCTCTTGGCCTGCGTCTTTTTGCAATTGTCGACCCACCAACAGGTTGAATAACTGGTCCCTGCCCCCTAGTTCGATATCGGCTTTCACCACTACCGAATCATAGGCCTGGGCCAGGGGATAGACAAATTCTACCAGGGAAATGGGGCTGTTGGACTTAAAGCGTTGGGAAAAGTCATCGCGTTCCAGCATGCGGGCAACGGTCAACTTGCGCAGCAGTTTCAAGATTGCTTCGAAATTCAACTTCCCCAGCCATTCGCTGTTATAGCGAATTTCCGTTTTTTCCGGATCGAGAATGCGGTAGACCTGTTCGATATAAGTCTTGGCGTTCTCCTCCACCTCCCCCTTTTTCAGCTCGGGGCGCATGGAAGATTTTCCCGAGGGATCCCCGATCAGAGCGGTAAAATCTCCCACTATGAGGACCGCGGTATGTCCCAGATCCTGGAACTGCCTGAGCTTTTGTAAAACCACCGCGTGTCCCAGGGTCAGATCCGGCTTGGTCGGATCCGCTCCCAGTTTTACGCGCAGAGGCCGGTTTTTACCCAGCTTCCGGGCGAGTTCCTCCGGGCTCAATATCGCTTCGGCGCCGCGACTGATCTGCTCTAAGATGTCCATGGGAAAGGGCTTATAGGTTTAGGGTTAGAGGGGGAGTTTCAATAGAAAACCGACCGGGGACAGGTCGAGGGAAAATTGGAACCTCGGTAGGGTTAAAGCATTGCCAAGCCTAAAATTCCCCCCATGGTAAGGAATCCTTTTTGGTTCAAAATTCAAAAATTCAACCCTCTTTAAATAATGGCCTTAGATATAGGAACCCAATCTCCCGATTTCACCCTCAAAACAAAAACTGCAGACGGATTAGAGGATGTCACCTTGAGTGGTAATTTTGGCAGCGGCAAAACCGTTCTCCTTTTCTTCCCCCTGGCCTTCACCAGTGTTTGCCAAGAGGAGTTGTGCTCCGTGCGGGACAGCCTGCAGGACTACAATGATCTGGATGCCACCCTTTACGGAATCAGTGTGGACAGTCCCTTTACCCAAGAGGAATTCGCCGGACAGAACAACCTCAACTTCCCCTTGCTGAGCGATTTCAACAAGGAGGTCAGCGCGGATTATGACGTGCAATACGAGGACCTTATCGGCTTGAAAGGCGTGGCCAAGCGATCGGCCTTCGTCATCGATTCCGATGGGATCGTTCAATACAGTTGGAGTAGCGATGA
>JAABVD010000351.1:0-2261 GCA_014529615.1 Opitutia bacterium | reverse complement strand
TGATCGTCTCGGAGGAAGGGAACCCAATGATCGCAATCGCCTGTTTGCTGCAATCATGATGGATCGCCCCGCTCCCGTTGGCACCGTGAGAGGGCTGGACGAAAAAGGGTCCGCGGCCTACTATTCCCTGCCCGCCCTGGAGGCCGATGGAGTGGGACCCGTTTCCAAGTTGCCCGCAAGTATCCGGATTGTGCTCGAATCCGTCCTGCGCAATTGCGATGGAAAAACCATAACCGAGGAGGATGTTCGAAGGCTGGCCAACTGGAACGCTTCAGATCCGAACCCAAGCGAGATCCCCTTTGTGGTGTCGAGGATTGCTCTGCAGGACTTTACCGGAGTACCGTTGTTGGTGGATTTGGCCGCCATGCGTTCGGCCGCAGACCGGCTGGGCAAGGACCCCAAGTGCATTGAGCCCCTGGTCCCGGTCGACCTCGTGGTGGATCATTCCGTCCAGGTCGATCGCAGTGGAACGGTTGACGCATTCAAGACCAATCTGGACATCGAGTTTGAGCGGAACCGCGAGCGCTATGGCTTCCTCAAGTGGGGGCAGCAGGCCTTCGATACCTTTCAGGTCGTTCCCCCGAGCATGGGAATAGTGCACCAGGTCAACCTGGAATACCTGGCCAGGGTAGTTTTCGAAAAACAGGTAAATGGGAATACCCTGTTGTATCCCGACACCTTGGTGGGCACCGATTCCCATACCACAATGATCAATGGGTTGGGAATTGTCGGCTGGGGGGTTGGCGGTATCGAGGCTGAAGCCGGCATGCTGGGCCAACCCGTTTATTTTCAAACCCCCGAAGTGATCGGGGTTCACATCACGGGATCCTTGCGGGAAGGTGTTACCGCAACCGATCTGGCCCTGCACGTCACACAAATGCTGCGGCGGGAACATGTCGTGGGAAAATTTGTCGAGTTTTTTGGGAAGGGCGCCGAAAATTTGACCGTGGCGGACCGCAGCACCGTGGCGAATATGGCGCCGGAATACGGCGCTACCATGGGGTTTTTCCCCATTGATGAAAAGACCCTGCAATACCTGCGGCTGACCGGGCGCGCCGAAGGGACGGTTCAACAAGTCAAAGCCTATTTCGAGGCTCAGGGATTGTATGGCGTTCCCCAGGCGGGAGAAGTGGAATATACGAAGTCGCTCCAACTGGACCTGGCCGATGTGGTTCCGGGGGTGGCCGGGCCTAAACGTCCCCAGGACTGGATCGATCTCCCCGATTTGAAGGATCGGTTCCGGTCCCTTTTTACCATGCCTCTGCAAGAGGGCGGGTTTGGGAAACGTGGCAAGGAATTTTCCCGATCGGTTAGTGTGCGATCGGGGGAGGGGGGAGTCGCCCTGGCCGATTCCCGCATACGCCACGGTAGCGTTTTGATAGCAGCCATTACGAGTTGCACCAACACTTCGAATCCCAACGTGATGATCGCGGCCGGTTTGGTGGCCAAAAAAGCCGTCGAAAAGGGCCTCACAGTGGATGAGACGGTAAAAACCAGTCTGGCCCCGGGGTCGCGGGTGGTGACCGACTACCTCCGGAAGACCGGTTTGCAGACCTATCTCGATCGGATTGGATTCAATCTGGTCGGCTATGGTTGCACAACCTGCATTGGAAACAGTGGTCCTTTAGCCGGACCCATCGAAGATGCTATCAGGGAGGGAGATCTGGTAGTTGCCAGCGTGCTTTCGGGAAACCGCAACTTTGAGGCCCGCGTGCACGGTTCCATTCGAGCTAATTTCCTCATGTCCCCGCCCCTTGTGGTGGCCTACGCTTTGGCCGGAACCGTGGATATCAACCTGGATGAAGATCCCCTCGGCAGGACACCTCATGGCGTGCCCGTTTACCTTCGGGATATCTGGCCCTCCCACGGGGAAATTGAGGAACTGGTCACCTCGGGACTGAACTCCGAAATGTTTATCGGGCAATATGCCAAAATCATGCAAGCATCACCGCAGTGGTATTCCATCACTGCTTCTACCGGCGACATCTACGACTGGCGGGAGGAGAGCACTTATATCCAAGAGCCGCCCTTCTTCGATGATTTTTCCATGGAACCTTCCCGCATTTTCAATTTGGAGGGAATGCGGCCGCTGGCCATCCTGGGGGATTCCGTGACCACCGATCACATTTCCCCCGCCGGAGCTTTCTACCCCGAGACGCCAGCCGGTAAATTTCTCTTAGCACGGGGGGTGGAGCGGAAGGATTATAATTCCTACGGATCGCGCAGAGGCAACGTTCGCGTTATGACCCGAGGGACCTTTG
>JAABVD010000350.1 GCA_014529615.1 Opitutia bacterium | reverse complement strand
CGGCCCTTACCACGGCCGCTTTAATTTCACAAATGCGCCTGATGATGGAGGGCAATTACACGTGTCCGGCATGCAGGTTATCCAGGTTTTCCAGCCGCTCGAACAGATGGGCGTCCCCCAGCAAGCCATGTTTTATAATTTCGGCAATTCCACAGTTGAATACCCTCCGGGGGAGGGTCTCCAAAAACCGGGTGCTGGAGAAAACCGCTTTGGGTTGTAAAAAAGCGCCGACCAGGTTTTTCCCCGCTGGCAGATTGATGCCCGTTTTCCCGCCTACTGAACTGTCCACCATCGACAGCAAGGTTGTCGGAACCTGGTAATAATCGATCCCCCGCATATAACTGGCCGCGGCAAATCCGGAAATATCCCCAATGACCCCTCCTCCCACGGCAAATAGACAACAACTGCGGTCAAAATTGTGCCCCGTCAAAAAGTCGTAAATCTCCGACAGGCGGGAAAGGCTTTTGGTCTTCTCACCGGCAGGTAGCAACAAAACCTGCCCGACAGCTTGAAGCGATTGCAGAAATTCCGCCTGGGTGGCAGCGAAGCCTTTATCGACAATAAAGGCCGATCTCCTGTTTTCCCGGGCCAGATATCTGGCTGTTTCAAGGACCCCATCGGCCGCATTTGGACCAATCCGGATGGGATAACAACGCCGGCCCAAATCCACCTCTACGATCATGTCCCGGCCTGCCATTACACGCTCTCTATTTTCAGGCCAAAGACGGCATTGACGTAATTTTCCACGGTAAATCGTTGCAAGTCGCCCGGCTTCTCGCCCAAGCCCACGAAGTGGACCGGCAACCCCAATTCCCGATAAATCCCGGCCAGGGCGCCGCCCCGGCTGGTTCCGTCCAGTTTTGTGACGATTAACCCGGTCAGTTCAATAGCCTGATGAAACTTCCGCGCCTGCTCTATGGAATTCGACCCCAGGCTGCCGTCGATCACCAGCCAGCGGTGATGGGGCGCAGCGGCGTCCTTTTTCCGAAGAACGCGGACCATTTTTTTCAATTCCTCCATCAAGTGGACTTTATTGTGCAAACGTCCCGCAGTATCCAGGAGGAGGAAGTCGTGCTTTCGCATCCGGGCCGCCTCGTGCGCGTCAAAAGCGACTGCGGCGGAGTCCGCCCCGCGCCTGCTCGACACCAGGGCAATCCCCAACCGCTCCGACCAGGATTTCAACTGCTCGTTGGCGGCGGCACGGAAGGTGTCGCATGCCGCCATCAGGACAGAATATCCGGCCGCTTGGTAGAAGTAACCCAGCTTGGCGGTGGTGGTCGGTTTTCCACACCCGTTTACCCCCAATAGCATAACCACCTCGGGCGATCCCTTCGGAGCATCCAAGGGTCCCTCCGCTCCGTCCAGAATCCGTTTGAGGACGTGGGATCCGATTTCGGCCACATCCCTGCCGCGCAACCCTTTCTCTTCCCCGTAAGCTTGCTGAATCTCCTCCATGATTTCCACCGTAGTGGCCACGCCGAAGTCGGCCCCGTAGAAGGCCTCCTCCAGCACATCCAGGGCTGCCGAATCGAGCTTCTTGCCCCGGAAAATACTACCTGCAGCGCCGAACAGGGAGTGGGTCGTCCCAGCCAATCCGGACCTGAATTTTTCAAACAGACTCAACATGATTCCAGATGGGCATTACCGTTCCACGGCTTCCCGAAGCGGCCGTTGAATGGTTCCCTTCATTTTGTCCAGTATGCCATTGATGAAGCGCTTGGAATCCGGACTGGAAAACAGCTTGCTCAAATCGATGGCCTCATTGATCGACACGATGGGCGGAATGTCCAGGCGGTTCTCCAACTCGTGGATGGCCAACCGCAAAATGGAAAGGTCCATCTTGGCGATGCGGTCGAAATCCCAATTTTTCGCATAGGTTTTGATTTGGCCATCAATAAAATCCTGGTTCTCCAGCACCCCGTAAATCAACTCCTCGGCAAAACCATAGTAGCTCCTCTTCCGTTCCTTTCCGGCAAAGAACCATCGCAACTGCAGTTCCAAATCGTCCGGCGGATTAATTTCGCAGGCGTAAAGAAATTGCAGCGCGGTAATACGATTATTGCGCCTTTTCGAGGTTCTACCCATGGCCGACTTTGATTTTCCTGTGAATTTGAGCCATCTGCAGGGCCGCTTGGGCAAATTCCCGGCCGCGGTCCACCCGACCCTTGGCCCGGTCGAGGGCCTGTTCCATGGTATCGGCCACCAAGATACCATTGATGACCGGGACGGACTCCTCAAGGGCCACCGACTGAAGGGCCTGGGAGGCGGTTTGGG
>JAABVD010000041.1:7758-20719 GCA_014529615.1 Opitutia bacterium | reverse complement strand
GGAAAAGTTCCGAAAGGTCATGCCCAGGGTGATTACGCTTCCGCAATATTTTCGGGAACATGGTTACACCACTGTCGGCGCTGGAAAGATTTTTCACAGCTTCAATTCAGAAGATCCCAAATCCTGGGATGACTACCTGAATATGGACCGGGAACCGCAACTGGACCCCTATCCGCTGCCGAAGGTGAGCGATCACGGTGACCATCAATGGGCTCCCTTGACGGGTATGCGCGAAGAGGATCTGGGGGACTATAAAGCGGTGAGTTATGGTGTCCAGTTTCTGCAGCGGGATCACAAGAAGCCATTCTTTATGGGTATCGGTTTTATAAAACCGCATCATCCCTGGGTGGTGCCACAGAAGTATTTTGATTTGTATCCCATTAAGAGCATTGAGCTTCCGCCGATTAAAGATGGCGATTTAGATGACCTGCCACCTTACGGACGATTTTACGCCGATATCCGCAAGCAATTGTCCCATTACGCCATTGTCGAAGCCCAACAATGGGAACTGGCCATTCAGGGTTACCTGGCCTCAGTGTCATACATGGATGCCCAACTGGGTCGTTTGTTAGATGCTTTGGATGCTTCTCCCTATGCGGACAACACCATAATCGTGCTCTTTGGTGACAACGGCATGCACTTCGGAGAAAAGAACCATTGGACCAAATGGGCGCTCTGGGAGCAGGCGACTAATGTTCCCCTGATTATTGTGGCACCTGGAGTGGCCAAAGCCGGAGACCTTTCAAATTCTCCAGTGGGATTGGTCGACATCTATCCGACCCTGGTGGAGTTGGCTGATTTACCACCGAATCCGGCCAACGAAGGAGAGAGCTTGGCGCCAATCCTTGAGGATCCTTCCAAACTTCGCAGTGAACCGGTGCTTATGACCTTCGGAGAGGGGAGCCACGCCCTGCGCGATGAACGCTGGCGCTACATCCGTTACCGCGACGGAACTGAGGAGCTGTATGATCATCAGAGTGATCCGCACGAGTGGACGAACCTGGCAGGGAAATCCGCATACAAGGCAGTGATGAAACGGCTTTCCCAACACCTGCCACTCCATAACGCTCCCGAAGACGATTTCAGAAAAAAGATCTACTGGCCGAATGATCCGAGTTTTCCGATTCGCTAGTTTTCTTTCCTGATTCCACGGCCCTGAAAAAGTCAAATTGAGCCAGCTTGATTGGAGGGCACTTTGGATTAGCTCTCGCAGAGACCATGAATTAATGGGATGGGTAAACCCGCTCCTACATTTTATTTCCCAGCGCTTCGAGCTTTCTGGAGTTAGTGGCCTGGAACAAAAGGCTAAGAAACCTGAGATCTCCAGTAATTTGATAAGGTTTTGGGAAGATCAATTCTGATTTTTTCAGGATCGACTTTTTGAATGCCTATTCCTTCAAAACTGGAATTACAGGTACAGAAATTAAAACAGTCCTAACCTTTTGCGAAATCATCCGATTCGGGTTCAATCAAGGGCAAAACCAAATCCAATAGTTACTCCAATTCGGACAACAATTTACTCCCGTCCTATTGGAGGAATCGTCGGATTAGGGCATGGTCCGTGAATTGCTTTGCAAAAAAATAAACCAAAACTCCAAATGAAAACCGTATTAAAAAAACTTTTTTCCATCCTATTTGCCCCGCTTACAATGGTCGGCATTGCCGCGGCGCAGGAAGACGAGGATGTATATGTCCTTTCGCCTTTTGAAATTCAGGACATAGGTGTTACCCGTTACGACGCGGGCGCGTCATTGGCCGCCTCCCGCATTGCCATTCCCAACATCGAGTTGCCTGCTTCCATCACCACTATCAGTGAACAATTGATTGAAGACACGGTGGCCCTGACGGTTCGCGATACTTTCAATATGGTAGCGGGTGTGAACCAGGGTAATCAGGGCACAGGCAGCCAAACCAATAATGTCTTTGTGGTTCGCGGTTACACGATTAGTAGTTCCCAGCGGGATGGTCTGCCCGATACCCTTTTTTCTAGAACCGGTGGATTCGACTACTCCCTCATCGAGCGAGTGGAGATTGTCAAAGGCCCCAGTGGTATCCTATACGGAAATCATTCTCCAGGGGGAGTGGTAAATCTGGTAAGCAAAAAACCTCTGGCAGAGCCCAGAACGCGAATCGGCGCCATGCTCGGTAGTTATAACATGTATCGCGGCGAGATCGATACCTCCAATTTCTTTGATGCGGAGCGGAAGTGGGGTTACCGGGTTTCGCTCTCCTACTACGATTATGATGGGGTAACCGAAGCTCCCCAGGATGCCGAGAAAGATGGTCGATTGGCCTTTAATCCGAGTATTTTGTATCGAGGGAATGAAGGTCTTCAATTTTGGGTTTGGACTGCATTTGTTCGGGACGAAGCAAATCGCCTGAACCCCATGACCCGGGCATTGGCCTCTGAGGACGGTCGGGGCAGGTTTATAAAAGACAAGAACTTCGTCTCCCAGGCGGGAGCAAAAAACATCCACAATAACTAGAGTGAACTGGAGGAGGATAATTACGAAGTCGGTTTTTCCAAATCCTTCCTGGGAGAAAAGTTGACCGCCGATTTGCGGATAATTGCCCGGCTTACCGAGCGGTTTAGCGACGGAAGTCGCATTCGTGGAATCGGAAATGGAAGAGGTCCCGGATTTGAAGAGTGGTGGGATCAAAACGACCAACCGTATCCGACCTTGAACGGAAGAAATGACGGGGTGGATTCCCGCCAGATTCTTTTCAGTTCCTTAACCAATGGGACGGTGGGTTCCATTGCCCGATATGGAGTCCGGTGGGATCGATATCCCCAGACCCTGGATACCCAAAACTATTCCATCGACTACAACTTGAATTTCGATACCGGCGCTATCCGACATAGCCTGCTGCTTTTTGGAATCTACGGAGAAACTAAATCGAACGAGGTTAATTTTCTCGTCAATGTGCAAGCTGATCTCGAGACGATGGAGCGCATAACGGGTTCTCCCAATGGCCGGGTGGTCAATTTTCCCCAGGGCCAAAAACCACCGGCCAGTTTTTGGACCCCGGAATGGGTTTTAGCCAATGAGACAAGCCGACGCGACCGCGGATCCAACTCCGCTGATGGCGAAAATTTGGGACTCGGAGCCATCGAACGAGCTTATTTTATGGACGATAAGTTGATTTTCGTTCTGGGAACGCGTTACACCGATTTTGAATCAACTGTTTCCAATACAATCAATGATGTAACTATCTCGAATCCACCCCAGGGTGACACGGTGTGGACCAGCAACCTGGCTGGTTTGTATAAGCTGTTGGAAACAGATAATGAAACAATTTCGGCTTTCGTTAACTTCAACGAAACCTTTATCCCGGTGTTTACTCAGGACGAACGTCTGGCTACCTTTGGCCAGAAATTTCCCAATCGCTTTGCCGAAACCGAAGAAATAGGTCTGAAAGCTGAACTGCAGGGAGGTAAAATCGCGGGTTCCCTGATATATTTCGATAACACCGAATCGGACGTTCTCATTACATTTCGGGACGATACATTGGGCACCGTAACGGGAATTCCCGAAGAGGGCTACGTAGCCCCTGCCGGGTCTCGGGATACCTCCGGTTGGGAATTTGAACTCTTTGCCAATCCAATGCCGGGATTGGACATCTTCCTGACCTGGTCGGATGTTTCGGCCACGATTGAGGATGGTTCGAGGCCGGATGTTCTTCCGGAGAGCACGGCATCCTTCTTTGGTCGTTATGAACTTCAGGAAGGCCAATTGGCTGGATTCAGTTTTGCCTGGCAGGCCTCCTTTTGGGGTGAAGCAACCATGGGACCGCGAACCAATTGGATTACTCCTAGTGGGGAACTGCACAACGTCATCTTGGGATTCCGCAGCAAAGACAACTGGCGGTTGAACCTGCGCATAGGAAATGTCTTTGATAGCGTGGAGATCTTTGCCAATACCTTTGAAACGGCTGTTGGAGTTGCGGACCTGCGAGATTACCGCGTGTCTTGGTCTAAGACTTATTGAGTAACCGTATTTTGGGGTGTCCCCTTGTATGTGCGGTTTTACGCCGCGATTGCTTCGTGACGGTTTCATGGGATCGCGGCGTAAAGCCGCTCCTGCGATGGATATCTCACTACCAAACGCGACATCTTCCTATTTGCTACTGTGCTCCGATAGGTAACGGTAGAGAATCTCCAAGGCTTTCCCCCGGGTTAAGACTTCGTTCGGAAGGTCCGGACGTCGCTTCCATTTCAGGTTCCAACAAAATTCCTCGGTTTTTAGATACTCTCTCCCAACCCCATTTTCCGCTTTCCGGATCATTCTGGCCACGTCATTGGGGTTCAGGGGTTCTTCCTCCCTGACGGCTGTTACCTTATTTATCCATATTTCCGCTACACTTTTCAGGAGGGGTTCATTAGGGCGGGCATCATAGTCTGCAAAGAATCCCTGATTTCCAAATAACAGCGCTGCCTCTTTCCAAGTTTCCTGCTTGGCCATGTCGAAATCATTGAAAAACGAAATCATGGCGCCATTTTTCACCAAGTGTTTTTGCAAACTCAGGGGGGGAAGATCGGCTAAATCTGAACCTAGCTTCAAGCTCAATTCTACCGCGAAGGCACACACTTCGGCCAAATGCAGAAGACAGGAGGTTTGCCGCACCGTTCCCCAGGCGCAATGGGTGACGGAAGGCGCCGTCGGGACAAGCATGTTGGAAATACCCATGGGAAGTAGGCAGCGATAGGGTAGGGAGCCTGGCCGGCTTTTATCTTTTTCGAAAAACTGACCGTTTGGTAAACTTCCCTTGAAGCGTTCCGGTGAGCAGGGAAGTGAATCGAGGGCAAATTCGGTAAAAGCGATTCCGTCCCGGTGGATGGGGGCTCTTTCCAAACCTTCCGCTTTGAGACAGTCCTGTTCGCGATAGACGTAGGCGCCTTTGAACCTTCGGCCTTCCCTGACATACAGAGCCGGGGGAATATGGTCGTTTTCAAAAAATTCATCCCGGGCCAGTCCCCATTTCCGCGCTTCGCACTGGATATTCCCGGGAACTTCGGAATCGTTCTGGAGAAAGTAGAGTAGACCCAAGGCATGGTTGAGGTGTTGGACTTCAATTGCCAGCCTGCCCTCCCCGTCGGTTGTCGGATATCCCCTGCCAGCACCCGTGAAATTGGTGGCGTTCCAGCTTCTTTTACGCCCAGGTAATGCATGGCCGTGAAAGAGGTGGTCTTTCCCCATCATTTCTTCGATGGACTGGGTCAGCCAACCATGGTGGATGGGTAACGGTAGCTTTGCTTTCTCCTCGACCGGAAGCAGAAGAGGGGCGAAATGCTTCCGGTTGTATCCAAGGGGCATTGATGGCAGAAGGCGATTTTCAGGATCCTCCGATAAGCACAGCCGATAGCTGTAATCCTGTATGTTTTCGTCCCCTTCGCCGGTGCTGCCCTCCAGGGGATCTGTGGTGGTCCAGGTAGGAAGTAAATTCAATCTGCCCTCGACACTGGCTTGGGGAAAGCGGCCCTGCTTCCAATTGGTAAAGATCTGGCCGGCATGGGGTTCGCCATACCGGGAGCGAGATTCTCTCCCCATAAAGAAATCGGCCCCTGCCCTGGCGCCCAAATCTCCGGTATAGCTGCAATCGGCAAAACAGGTTGCCGCAAATTCAAGGACTTTATCGCCTTTTCGGCAGACGACGGATCGTAACTTTCCATCATCCATTATCACCTTTGAAAGGTGGCAGGAGGAATACACACGCAGATTTGGTTCTGCCTTCATCAATTCCCGGAGTACTTTTTCTGCTACCTGAGGTTCGAAGGTTACCATGGGATTGTTGTCCTCCAGAGATAGGCATTCCCTTAATCTAGCTGAGTTTTCTCCATACGTTTTCCTGTAGTAATCAATGATTTTCTGACGAACTTCGTGAGACAGTGGTGCGCGGCAACCACGGTAATGGGTTTCCCAGGCCCCCAGAGAGGGGAAGGAGCCAAACGGGTGTTCGGATTGGGAAAGGAGAACTGTTTTCAAGCCACACCGAGCTGCGCGAACGGCTACAAAGATGGCTACTTCGGTGCCTCCAAAGGCTAGGAAGTCCGCTTCAAATCGAACTGGAGAATCGGGCATATCAACTGCTATTATCCCAGGTCAGATCATGAAAAGTCCTCTGGATTGTAAAGGGCAGGCCATATTGCTTGTCCAATTTTCAAACAATGGAAACGAAAAGGCAAAAATTACGGTTTTGTAATTCTATTAAACCTCACTAAAATACTTCCATGAAGTTCCTTAGACGGCCGTTGTTTCTGAGGGTTGCAGAGCAACTTGAACAATCTATTCGTCGGGGGGAGAGGACCAATACGATGCCCAGTGAGAAGGACTTGGCCAAGGATCTGGGGGTGAGTCGCACGACCTTAAGACAGGCCTTGGGAAAGTTGCGGGACCAGGGTCTGATCATTATTCGGCAGGGGAAAAATTCCAGAATTACACGGAATAAGATAACTTTACCTGCTCAAAGTCTCAAATCGCAAACCGTGACCTTGCTTTCACCGGTTCCCCTGCGGCAGCTTCGGCAGCATACTTTGGTCTGGATCGATGAGTTGCGCGGTTTGTTACACGAAGTCGATTTAAGCCTCCATATTCATGCCGGTCTCGCTCCTTACAAAGGACATCCGGAAGCAGAAATTGAGAAACTGGTGCATCAGCACCGCTCATCGGTATGGCTCCTTCTTTGGACGAATAAATCAACTCAAATGGCATTCGCTAACCTGGGTATACCGACAATTGTGATTGGAGCTACCGATGAAGATGTTCCTTTGCTCACCGCATCTGTTGATAACCGCGCGATTACCTTCCACGCCATAGGGCAATTTACCTCGCGGGGGCACACCTCGCTTGCGCTGGTTACCACCAAAAGTAAAATGGGTGGAAACCGGCAATTTGAGTCCAGTTTCAATGAAACCCTTTCCGCTCAGGAAAATCGACATTTCAGGGGTCGGATAATTATCGTAGACGAACAAGAACCGGAAAAATTGAAACGCGCTTTGTTACAGGTGCTCAATCAAGTCGAACCCCCTACCGGGTTTATCCTGGTCCACCCCTTGCTCATGTTGACGGCTTACAATGTATTCCAGGGAACGGGTCTGAGGGTGGGGCGCGATGTGTCCTTGATTTCCGCATTTGCCGACAATTCCTTTGATTACCTCACCCCGCAACCATCCTATTACCGCCACGACCCCGAAGTATTTGCCAAGAAGTTATTTTCCTTGGTGAGAAAAGTCAGAGATGGCGCGGCGGGCAAGGAAGATGCATTCAGCCTCTTTCCGGAATTAATCTCAGGTAAGTCCCTGGGCTGGGTTGAAAGTGAATCCACTTGATTTATACTTTATGATCGATGAACGGTGAATTTTTATGCCGCTTTCTCCAATTTCGTCACCCACCAACATTCTGGAATTCGTAATGAGAAAAAGCAGATTTTGGATAAGCTCCAAGGTGTCCAGCCAGGGAATGGCAATTTTCCATGCCGCCCTGGTCTTTGTTGTTGGGGCGACGACAATCGCCTACCCTCACCAACCGGACACGGCGCCCGATCCCAATTTCTCCTTGATCCAACTACCGGTGGATTTTAAGGCCAGGAAGCATGCCGGTCGCGCCGTTCTAAATCGGGGCGATTCCTACGATATTTTCAATGCCACAGGCCCCGGTTGCATACGCCATATCACCGTGATCTACAAGCCGTTTGGCGATCATGCCACCATCAAAATCTTTGCCGACGATACCGAGGAACCTCAGGTCAACATGGATCTGAATGCGTTCTTCGGTGTTCTGCTGAATAAAGATCCACGCACAACGGGCTATCGGGCAGATGGCGCCGGAATCAAGATTCTGCCCGAATCCGGGTTCAATTGTTATTTGCCCATTCCATTCGAAACATTCTGCCGAATTGAAATAACCACTGAATCGGCGGAAACCATGCAACTCTATACGCAGACCGATTGGCAGCAATACCAGCCTGAGACGGAATTGACACCCTTTCGCCTGCACGCCGTACACCGAAAGGAGACACCGGCTCAACCCTCATATGGAGGTACCTTTCAAATTGCAGACATAAGTGGCGCCGGCTTTGTCGCGGGACTGTTCAAAGCCATCCGCCACCAAGATGAAAGCGATATTCTTTACCACACCGGTGGGTCCGTATGGTTGGTCGACGGCGAAACCGATCCGCACGCCATTCGCGGTTACAATGAAGAAGACGACTTTGGTTTCGGTTGGGCCTACCACCAATGGCTGGGCAGGTGGACCGGGTGTGCTTACGTGGTGAATCCCGGTCAGCAAGCTACCGAGTTTTCCGCATACCGCTTCTATGGGCCGGACCCGATTCCATTCACATCCTCCTTGATTGCCTATTCCGGGTCGCGAGCTGATGACACGGAAACAGTGCTGTATTTTTATAAGGAATTGGATTCCGGAGCCCCAGCCGTGGAGTCCCCAAAGGATTGGCAAGTGACCGGACCCTTTCGTAGTTTTACATTTGAGGAATTCCTGGAATCCGAAGCCCCCGAGTCCGAAACCGTTTGGCTTGATAGCTGGCAGAATGATGGTCGAACATTGCCGACATTTGAGCTGCCTTCGCATCGTACTTGGGTGGATATGACCTGGGAGTTCAGAGGGCGCCGACCGCTTTGGAACGACTACGCCAAGACTTACAGTGAACAAACCATTTCGCTCTTCAGCGACAAACCGGTCGCTGTTTCGGCTTATGCGCGCACCACAGTTGCATCCAAATTCGAACGGAGGGTCAACCTGAGCCTGGCTTTCGACGATTGGTTGACCCTATGGGTGAATGGGGAGAAAATTGCCACCCGGCGACACGACCTGGGCTATGCCATGGCAAACTTCCCGGTGAACCTGCTAGCCGGGCAAAATACTATTTTGATAAAGCTCAGCAACTTCGACAATCAGGAACACCGCCTATGGGCATTCAGTTGCGCAATAGAGGATAGGACGCCTTGAAATTCACATGAGGTAAGGTTTCCAACCGAGCCGAATCGGTGGACTTTCCCTCGTAAGAGCGGGTTTACGCCGCGATTGTTTCCCGTAGGAGCGGGTTTACGCCACAATTCCTACGGATGATGTTCAGGGTTGGGAATGGGCAGTTGTGCGCTACAATACCTGTACTGGTGTGGAAGAATTAGGAATGAAAGCCCAGGGGGAAGGCTAAAGGCACGGAGGTGCAGAGGAGGGAAGAAAATTACGTCGGTTCAAAGCAAAAAAGAAGTATTCCGAATTTTTTGATGGATGCCCGGCGGAAGTAAGTGCTCAGGCCGTTTCTTCCAGTCTTCTTCATTGACCTAAATTGTTGGGCTGTAACACTTAGTCATCTCTCCACGAAACTTTTTATCCATCCATTTCATGTCGAAAAAGATCTTTATGCCTATAGGCGATGCGACTGAAACCCTGGATACGTTCTATCCTTACTACCGCCTGCCGGAAGATGGTTATGAGGTGGTGGTGGCGGGACCGGAGGCTCGGCTATATCATACGGTTCTGCACGAAATTCCGCCCAATCCGGATGTGCCTTGGGACCTGACACAGGAACGGCCGGGTTACCATCTCCAAGCCGATGTAGCCTTTCGCGATTGCAAGGGAGAAGAATTTGTGGGGGCATATATTTCGGGGGGACGTGCACCCGAATATATTCGGTATGACGAGGATCTATGCCGTGTAGTGAAGGAAATTTCCGGTTCTGGTAAACCTATTGCCTGTGTATGTCACGGCATCGAAATCTTGACCGCGGCTGATTGCATTCGAGGCAAACGGGTTTCAACCATTCCCAAGTGTGCCATGGATGCTGAACAGGGAGGCGCAATTTTCGTCGGAGGAGGCTGTGTGGTTGATGGGTTGCTGGTTACCAGTCGTGGTTATCCGGACAATACCGATACCTTGAAGGAATTTATCAGGCTCCTGAACGAGTATACTGCATGAGTGTTGAGCATCTGGGAAAAAGCGGTCGGTACCGGGTATTGATTGCCGGCTTTCTCGGTTGGATGTTTGCCGGGGTGGAAATGTCTTTGATGGTTTCAGCCACCCGTCCTGCTATTCAGGATTTTCTCGGCTCATCCTTTACAGAACAATCGGCGGATAGCTGGTTTTCATTTTACCTGGTTGCTTTCTTTTTAGGGGCCGCATTGGGAGGAGCCGTATTCGGGTGGGTTGGAGACCGTTGGGGTCGAACCCAATCGATGGGTCTGAGTATACTTTGTTATTCTGCGATTACCGGTATCAGCTATTTTGCGACATCTGCTGAACAATTATTGATTTTACGCTTTCTTGCTTGTATGGGGGTGGGAGGCATGTGGCCCTCCGGTGTGGCGTTGGTGTCCGAAGCCTGGCCCAAGGTATCGAGACCTATTCTTGCCGGCCTTATTGGGACTTCAGCCAATGTGGGTTTTTTGATTTTGGGACTACTTATGTTGACCTATCCCGTTCAGCAGGATACCTGGCGCTGGGTTCTCCTCTTTGGAGGATCGCCCGTAGTACTGGGGATCTGGGTTTTGTTGGTTGTTCCAGAGTCGCCTCAATGGTTAATGGCAAAGCAGCAGGGGAAATCCAAAAAGAAAGAGATCCCGATCCTGGTGGTTTTCCGTCCACCGCTATTGAAGCTTACCTTGGTTGGTATTGCCTTGGGAACGATACCCTTGCTTGGAGGTTGGGCCTCCGGTCAACGGTTAGTGCCTTGGGCTGGCCGGGTAGGGGAAACTTTGAATCTTCCTGATTTGAAAGCGCTGACTCAAACGATCTGGGCGATCGGGGCGGTTTTAGGATCTCTCGGTGGTGGTTGGCTTGCCCATAAAATTGGCCGCCGTCTGAGTTATTTTCTCATCAGTTTGGGATCGCTGGTTTTGAGCCTTTATCTCTTCATGAGTATCGATCCTTCTCAGGGGTCTTTCTTGCCCTCCGCATTTCTATTAGGTTTGGTCAGCACGAGTTTCTTTGGCTGGTTACCCTATTTTATTCCGGAACTTTTTCCCACCGGAGTACGGGCGACCGGAGCCGGTGTATCCTTTAATTTTGGGCGGATATTGTCCGCTGTGGCTGTACTAACCACCGCTGCCCTGTCGCAGGTTTTTGCCGGGGACATTGCCAAAATGGGCGCGTCAACCAGCCTGATTTACGTTCTGGGCATGGTTATAGTGTGGGCGATCCCTTCGAAACCGGTTAGGGAAATAGAAGGATAGGCTATGGAGATCTGAGTTGTTACAATCTTGCAACATCTGTCCTCGACTCTGCTGTCCAAACTCTACCGGTAAATCGTAGTCCCTTGCATTGCCTTCATCCACCAACGCTGATACAAACAATTCCAAGGATTGTTCGTTGAAAACGTTGAGACCGAATATACCATTTAATTGGCCAACTGACTGCCTCCTATCTAAACCCTTTGCTTTGATGAAAGTGCAATTTTTTAGGATCGTTTTCTTCGTTGGAGTGGCGGCAACGATGCTTGCCGTCTCGGGAGCATCCCAGCGCCCCAACATCATCATCCTCTTCGCGGACGACCTCGGTTTTTCCGATATCGGCTGTTTCGGGGGAGAGATTGAGACCCCGAATCTAGACCGTTTGGCGTCGGACGGCGTTCGCTTTACCCAGTTTTACAACGCTGGGCGCTGCTGTCCGGCTCGAGCCAGTTTACTGACGGGGCTATATCCTCACCAAGCCGGGGTGGGCATGATGGTTTATCGAAACTGGGGTGCGGGTTACCGGGGATTTCTCAATCAGCGCTGTGTGACCTTTGCCGAGGTGCTGGGCGCTTCCGGATATCAAACCATGATGACCGGCAAGTGGCACTCCGGCCATGTGCCCGGGTCCTTGCCCGAAGAGAGGGGATTCCAACGTTTCACCGGGGTCTATCTGCATATCGACAGCTACTGGAAGATTCTGCCCAACTGTGATGTTTACCGTGATGGCGAGCTCTTGATAGCCGCTCAGGAAAATCCGGTCAATCCGTACCGTCCCGACGAAGCGTTTTACACGACTGATTTCTTTACCGATGCCGCCCTGGACTACCTTGATCAAGCGTTGCAACGGCCGGAAAAACCTTTCTTGTTGCAGGTCAACTACAATGCGCCTCATTTTCCACTGGAAGCGCCGGACCACCTGATCGAAAAATATCGGGGAAGCTATTTGGCGGGATGGGACGAACTTCGCAAAGAAAAGTTAGCGCGAATGAAAAGGATGGGGCTTCTCCCGCGCAAACAGGCGCTGCCCTCAGGACTCAGCAATGTCAGTCAGCGAGTACCCCACTTACCCTTTAAGGACCTGGTTGATTCCGATCCCCTTCCGGAGTGGAAGGAACTTAGCCGCCGTGACCAGGAGGAACTGGACTTTCGGCGGGCGATTTACGCCGCCCAGGTCGACCGCATGGACGAAAACATCGGTCGAATCATTTCACGGTTAGAAGAAAATGGAGCCCTCGAGAATACACTGATCCTGTTCTTCTCAGATAATGGTTCCTCCGGAGAACTGGGCCTTTTCGGCATGAACTGGCACCAGTACAAAAGCAGCAATTACAAACAATGGCGAAAAAAAGGAGGATGGAGCATTTCCCAGGGACAGTGCTGGGCCACCTACTCCAATACCCCCTTGCGGAAATACAAGCAGTATGTGCATGAAGGGGGCATCGCCTCACCGTTCATTGCCCATTGGCCGAAGGGAATCAACCGAGGTGGACGGATTGTCAGGGATCAGAGCTTTCATCTGATCGATATCATGCCGAGCCTTTGTGAACTGGCGGAGACGGCGTATCCTTCCGAATTTAAAGAACGTGATATTATCCCCGCGCCAGGGATCAGCATGGTTCCCTATTGGCGTGGTTCCGAAGCACCCGTCCCGGAGCGCACTTTGTTCTGGCAGCACATGGACCATTCGGCTGTTCGTCAGGGCGACTGGAAGCTGGTCACCCAGAACGACCGCAGTGAGACTGGCTGGGAGCTGTACGATCTGTCCTCAGATCG
>JAABVD010000041.1:0-7734 GCA_014529615.1 Opitutia bacterium | reverse complement strand
CTGGGCCGTGCAGTCCAATGTCCTGCCGTTTCCCGAAGCGCGGGGTGAACCGGGGCGTAATCATCCCCCTGAGGCGCCGCAGCCACCATACGATTGAAATCGAGGAAACCGTATGCTGCTCATTAATCCCATCAAGGCGTCGGCCTTTGGCCTCGGTAGTGAGAAATGTGGGCTAAGAACCATATTACCATGCAGCTAGGGCGATGTTTCGGCCTCGTCCTGATGGGATGTTGGATTCTCGGTCCTGGTTTGATTGCAGCCGAGCGACCGGCTAAGCCGAACATCCTGCTGATGATGGTAGATGATATGGGAATCGGGGACACGAGCGCCTATCTCGGGAAGCGTCTCATGGAGACAGCGGAACCGATTGAAAAGACGTTGCGCACGCCAAATCTGGAGAAGTTTTCGGAGCGCGCCATGGTCTTTACCGATGCCCATGCGCCCGCCTCCATGTGCAGCTCGACCCGTTATTCGCTGTTGACCGGGCGATTCGCTCATCGCGCCTATCTCAAACATCAGGGTTGGTTGCCGCACGGCCCTAATATGCCCATGATCCATCGGGACCTGCCGACGCTTCCCGGCATGCTCCGTGCGAACGGATACCATACCAAGGGTGTCGGTAAATACCATGTGGGGATATCGTTTGACAATGGCGACGGAAAGCCTGCGTCCAATTTCTATTATCACGATGTGGATTTCCGTAAATCTATCCTGGATGGTCCTACCCACCATGGTTTCGATGAATATTATGGTGTGCCCGGCAATACGGAGGACCCGCTCGATAACGAACCGCGCGTGATGATCGTGAATGAGGGCTATTCTTTCACGGATAAGAGTAAAATGCGGTTCATTGGAATGGGGCTCCGGGAAGGGAAAATTCTGGCGTCTCCCGATTGGGATCTGCGAAACCTGGGTCCGCTTTACCTCAAGGAAATCGAGGCCTACCTCAATCGACGTGCGGCCATTCCGAAGGGTCCCTTCTTTCTCTACTTTGTGCCCAATGCCAACCACAACCAGCGCAATCCCGATGGATTATTTGCGGTGCCGGAGGAAGTCGCAGGTGTTAAAATCAAAGGACAAAGCCGTTATACGGATGGAACGCCGGCGGGCCCTCGCGAGGACATGGTGCTGGAGAACGATGTCATTTTCGGGAAGATCCTGGAAAAGCTGAAGAAGACGGACGACCCCCGCTGGCCCGGACATAAAATGATCGAAAATACGCTGATCATTTTCACGAGTGACAACGGAGCCAACCTCACGGGAATACCCGAAAAACCCCGTGTGCAAGAAAGCGGTGGAATGCGTGGTAAAAAGGCCAAAATCTGGGAAGGCGGACACCGGGTGCCTTTCCTTGTTTATTGGCAGGGAGTCATTGAAGGCGGAATAAACCGAAATGTCTTCGCCCACACAGACCTGTATGCGACATTCGCCCAACTCCTCGGGCATGAACTGGAATCGAACGAAGCGCGAGACAGTCATCCCTCACTTGATTATTGGAGGGGACGGGCTCAGGGGAGGGACACCCGACCGCGGGTCCTCTTCTGCAACCTGGGGTCGCCCTACCTGAATGATGTGTTGGCAATTCGCGAGGGATCGTTCAAGCTGCTGGTTAACGGAGGACTCGCCAAACCATCCATGAAAAACGGCAGCCTTGGCGGACTCGAGTATCTGATGTTTTATGATCTCCAGGCAAATCCCTACGAAGAGGGAGATTTTCTCGAAGGCCACCCTGCTGCAACTGCCGTGGAAATGGGCCTGCGATTGCTGCGAATCCATAACCGAGGTCATGCGCGAGCCATGGCCATCCCAGAGAATGGCGGGCTGATTGTCGATGACGGCTGGAATAACTTGCGCAACGATATTAATGGTGCGGTTGGGTTCGAATTCCGGATGACAACATCCCGTATCGCAACGCATCTTGGGATGTGGGACGATCATGACAAGGACACGCCGGTCCGTCCTCCGCGCGACGTTCCGACCGAATTTGGTTGTGATCGACCCAGCCTGACCGGAGAGAAGGGTCGAGGCATCAACGCCTCCCACTCGGTTGCATTGTATGAACTGGATAATGGCAGAGCGATCCATGTGATTGGAGAGGTTCAAGTAACCCCCAAATCGCCCGGTCGATTGGAGGGTGAATTCCGTTATGTGCCATTACCTGAACCGGTGAAATTGGAAAAAGGGACCACTTACCTGCTGACGATGTCCACCCGAGTCCGGGATGGAGATCAATTTCATGATCCAGTGAGTTTTGATGGCTTGTCGCCGTTGTTTTCTCCGTCGGTTGAAATCGTTCGCGCGATTCTGGTGAGGAACGAGGATCTGAAGGGGCGAGGAGCGATTCCGGCGTTTTCCGATATGTCCGAAGATTATTCCCGTTACCGGTTTCCGGTTGGTCCGACTTTGAAATTCAGGATTAACTGATTGGTTCAAAATATTGGACCTGATAGAGACAGGCATAATAATGATACTGTGATGCTTCACTTTTTCTGTCGAATCAGGTCATTTATCCTCGTGTTTTGTTTCGTTTCAAGCGTCACCCACCAGTGGGGCGATACGGTGGAGGACGTGGCTGAGACCAAGGAAAATTAGCGCGAAGTTGTAGGGTTGCGGCGTTTGTTTTCGGCCGAATTGCGTGCTTGGCGCGAGCAGAAGGAACTCATTCAATGTCAACTTCGCCTGGACCGGCAGTCCTTAGGGCAAATTGAGGCGCAGTTGGAAGAGAGCGGGCCCTTGTTGGATGCGCTCGAGTCGGAAAGAAGCCGATATAAGGAGGATTTGGAAGCCTATCGGGGCCTGATACGTTTTTGGCAGCAGAACCTGGTTGTCTTGCGGCACAGGCTTGGTGTTTTGGCCACTCGATTTCATCCCGGTTTGAAGGCCGATCTGCTCCCCAAAATCCGGGATCTGGAGTCCATTGACCTGACAGGTGATCTGTCGGGGATGAAGCGGGCATTTGGAATTTGCCTCGAAGTCATAAAGGAGGCAAATGCCTACAATGAGGAAATCCATCTGGTTACCGAAATCCAACGGCGCCAGGATGGCCGGAACGGTAAATTCAGTGTCATTTACCTGGGGCTTTCCGGTGGCTACTATTTCTCCGTGGAAGCCGGGCAGGCTGGGCGGATCATTTGGCAGAACGGGCAATGGTCCTGGATTGAAGAGACGGAATTGTTGGGTGATTTAAGGGATCTCGAGGCAGTTTTATCGAAGCGGAATCAGCCTCGCTTCGTGGGATTGCCCTTTAACTTCGATAGGGTGAGTTCCCCATGAACCGGGTCATAGGCATTATCGGCTGTATAATCCTTTCTCCCATTCTTATGGAGGGGCAAACCTTGCAGGATGTGCTTTCCTGGAGTCGGCAGGAGTTGCAATCGGCGGGGGAGGAACTCGAACGGGGCCGCGACAAAATAGTGGAAGAAAAGCTGCCATTGGTCAGGGACCTACGGAAACTGAAAGAAACCCTGCAGGCCCAAAAAGAGGCCTTGCGGCTACTCGAAAGTAGAGAGGAAGCCACTGATTTCGATTTGGAGAGACTAAGGAGGGAGGACCGGGAGTCCGCCGATTTGGCACGGCAGTTGGACAACCAGGTGAAAGGTTTCCGACAAGAATTCGAATCGAGCCTGACGCCCGGTGAGCGCAACAACTATGCGGATAGCTTACTTGGCCTCGATGCAGCCCACTACGCGGAAGGGGAAGATTTACTGGATCGTGCGGAGGTCCAATTCGGATTCCTGGAACAATCGCTCGATCGATTGGAGTCGTTGTTGGGAGGCAGCAGTTATGAAACTGAAGGCATTGCGGAATCGGGCGCAGTGGAGCAGGGTAGTGCATTGGCTTACGGCCCCGTTGTCTTTTTCAAATCGCATAACGGAGTTGCAGCCGGGAACTTGTTATTCAGCGCCTCATCCAGTCTGGCTGAGATCCAATCCCTGGATATGGGTCATAAGGCCTCGGTGGATAATCTGTTTGATGAAGGGGAGTCGGTTATACGGGTGGATCCGCCCCTTGGCCAAGCCACCCTCATAACGGATGATCGGGTAACGTTTACCGAACAACTCAAACAAGGGGGACCATGGATGATCCCGATTGGTTTGTTTGGAACCATCGCCTTTTTGGCAAGCATCATAAAATGGATGCGTATCAGAATGGTATCGATTCCCTCCTTGAGCGAATTTGAACGGCTGCAAAAAAATCCACCGACTGAATGGGACAAGCAATTCGGCGGTTATTCGAAGCCTCTTCTGGAAAAAATGGTCGCCGCCATGGGCCAGCCCGATTACGTCGGAGGCGCGGAGTTGGACGTCGCCTACCAGGAATTTCGATTCCTTCTCAATCGATGGTTGCCGGTTATCGCGTTAACGGCAGCGGTATCGCCCTTGTTGGGGCTATTGGGAACGGTGACGGGAATGATTAAAACCTTTGAGTTGATCAGTCTATTCGGAATGGGGGATGCCAGGTTGCTTTCCGGGGGAATTTCCGAGGCCCTCATCACTACGAAATTTGGCTTGGTCGTAGCCATTCCGGCCTTGGTTTTGCATGCCTACCTGCAACGCCGAACAAAAAAAATTCTTATTCAAGCAGCGGGTTTGCTGGAGCAAATCGTACCCCGTCGCTCCCCTTGACATGGTTCAGGCGTTTCAGGATATCGGAGGCTATATTGCGAAGGGCGGATGGATGATGATTCCGCTCATGGTTCTCGCTTTTGTTTTATTTTCCTCCCTGTTCGGGGCTTTAATGAATCAATGGTTCACCTGGGATGGAGAAACTGAGGAGCGAACCGCCTTCGACCAGCGTTTGCGCATTCTCAAGGTATTGACCAGCGCCGCCCCACTTTTGGGGCTTTTGGGAACGATTGCCGGGATGTTGAAAACTTTTCGAGGATTATCGATTAGAGGAATATCGCCGACCGAGGATTTGGTGGCGGTAGGCATTTCCGAGGCCTTGGTCACTACCCAATTGGGTCTTTCCATCGGAGTCATCGGACTAACCGGAATCATGGTATATGGACAGGCTCACCAAAAGAATTTGCTGCGGAAGTACAGAAATCGGGTTGCCAATATCGGATCCCCCAAAACAGAGGGCGGCACATGAAGAGGGCTTGGGAATCGGATCTGCAACAGGACAGCGGAGCGAACATAAACATATCTCCACTCATCGATATTGTATTTATCCTGCTGCTCTTCTTCATCGTGACCTCGGTTTTCGTTCAGGAAACCGGGATTGAAGTGGAACGGCCCAAGTCGAGTCAGGCCGTCACCCTTGAACGGGAGAGTATCTACGTGGCCGTCAACGCGGACCGGAAAGTCTATTTTGGAGGTTCCGAAATCGGTTTACAGGGAATTTTACCAACGCTTCAGCGGTTGAGTCCGACGGAAGATCAGCCGGTGATAATTCAGGTGGACGGCCGGGTGCCTACTCAATTTCTGGTGTCGGTTATCGACGAAGTGAAGCGTGCCGGCATTCAAACCATAAACCTGGCTACCCTGGACCCGGCATGAATGGGTCGATAGAAGGAAAACAAATGGCCCTTACCGGTATGTCCGGAGTCGGCGCCATATTTGTTCTGTTTGGTTTGCTCTACTTGCTGTCCTTCGTCCATCTCCGGAAGGCTCCCACCCGGGATATCGAGAGTCTGGATATTCGTAGCGTAGTAATTCCCAGTCCGGAGGAAGACATGGAGAAAATCGCTACCAACACAGTCAGCCAGGTTTCCCCGATGAAGGTAATTCCAACCCAGCCACGCCGAATCCCTGCCTTGGCGGTCGAACCCATGCCTTTGGACTTGCAGGTGGATATAACCCAAGTTCTGGAGCAGCGAGACGCCCTGGAATACGTGATATCTCAGCGCGACCTCTATGGTCCTTTTGGTTCGATTCGTTTGCAGGGCGCCGATTCGATTCCCAGGCCCCTTTTCATGCCGCCAAATCTATACCCCGAGAAGCTCAAGGAACAGGGTATTTTTATCGGCCGGGTACTTATGATTCTGGAGATCAGCGAGGAGGGTATTGCCAAGGTTCGCCAGGTTGTGAATGCCGATTACCCCGAATTGGTGGATCCGGTCATAGAATCCGTTGAGAACGCCATATATAGCCGACAGTTCCGTCATGGAAAACCAACCCGGACGATTATCAAGAGCAGGATATATTTTCGGGCCGGACCCACCAGGAATAACATGATAATGAACCTGCAGGATCAAACGGGAGGGGGCCGAAGGTGAGAATCATCCTCCTGACTTCCTTGATGTGGGGCTTGGCTGTTGCACCGGGGCCTGGTCGGTACGACGCGATGACTTTCGAGATGCCGGAAGACCTGTTCAATTGGAAGGAGGAGGATTTTGAAAAACGATTTAAAGGTTCCTACGGCATAAATTCCTACCTGGAACCGGAATTGGACGTGGATAATTTCAATGTCTACGAGGGGGTGCTTGCTTATCTCGAATACCCCGAGGAGGCCATTGCATTTCTGATAAATGGCATGGCCAATATCAACGAGCAAGGATTTGAGGTCAGCGCTACACTCAATTTCTTGTTGGGCAATTTTTATTTTGAAACAAACGATCATTCCCGTGCCATCGAGCAATACATTTCGGCCATTCACAAACACCCTGACTTCCTGCGAGCTTACGAGAATCTCGGATACTCCTTCATGTTGAATGATGAGAAGGAGAAAGCGCTCCCGGTTTTGCTGAAAGCTATCGAGCTGGGCAGCAACGATTCGCAGATTCACGGACTGATCGGTTTCCTCTACCTGGAAAAGGAACTCTATTTGAGCGCTATGGCAGCCTATGAGATTGCCATGTTGTTTAATCCGAGAAATAACACTTGGCGATTTGGAATTCTGCAGTGTCTCATCAATCTGGGCAGGAACGAAGATGCTCTGGGAGTAGCCGAGGAAGTCCTTTTGTTCGACCCTGACCGGGCGGCAAATTGGAAAAATGTGGCCAATCTGTTGCTCAGGATCGGCCGATATGACGAGGCCGCCGCTCACCTGGAAGTCATGCATCGATTGGGAGGCGCATCCTATGAAAGCAGACGCCTGCTCGGTAATCTTTACTTCACGGACCAGAATATTGAATCCGCCTTCCGCGAGTTTCTCCAACTTTTGGACCTGCTCAGTGACGGGGAGCAGTTGAATGATATTCTCCTGGTATGCCAGGGATTGCTTATCCATGGCTACGCCGAGGAAGCAAGGACCTTGATTTCCAAATCCAGGGAGAAGAGCCGGCAGGAAGATTTGAGGCTGAATGCGATGGTTCTCGATTTGGTGGAAGGATTGATTTTTTTGGAGACGCATCAATTGGGCCAAGCGGAATCAACCCTGGCTCGCGTTCTCGAGGTTGATCCGGCTAATCCACGGGCCTTGCTGGCCATGGGGGAGGTTTACTTGAGGAGTGGCAAATGGGATCAGGCGGTCCTCTATTTGGAACTCGCGGAGTTGAACCCGGAGGTAGCCTATGATGCCTATAACAACCACGCTCGATTGCTCCTGGGATTGGGCCAAACCCAGGAAGCCCTTGAAAAATTTCGTGCCGCTTATTCCCTGGACAGCAATGAAGAGCTGCTCGAGATTATCCGGTCCCTTGAGGAATCGGGCCGCTTGATGCCCTGATATACCGCAGACGGAGTCTACTCTTCATTGCCAGGGTATTCCAATTCGAAGCCCCTGAATGCGCCGTCTCCCGGAAGGTTGTCGTTGAATTCCAGTTCCTCGGTTGAGTTGAAAGTTTGTGAG
>JAABVD010000349.1 GCA_014529615.1 Opitutia bacterium | reverse complement strand
GAATTGCGCCGCCACAATGTGGAGGTCGATCACGATTCCGTTCAGTGGGATCTGAATCCCACTCAGGGGCAACGGCATCGGCAACGGGCATATTACCAGGCCAATGTCACCATGATTGACGAAAAAGTCGGCCAAATCATAGAAGCCTTAGAGGAAAAGGATTACCTGGATAACACGGTGCTGATTTTCACATCGGACCACGGGGATTGCCTGACCGATCATGGACACAGTCAAAAATGGACCATGTATGATCAAATTACCCGTGTGCCGACCATCGTATGGGCCAAGCCCGGTTCAAAAGCCGGAAAATTCCTATCGGGAGAAGGTCGACGCGTTGATGGGCTCTGTCAGCTCATGGACCTTGGTCCCATGATTTTGGAATTGGCCGACATAGAGCCGCCTTCATCAATGGAAGCCAAAAGCCTGTTGCCCGCGGTCAAAGGGGAAGCTTGGCAGGAGCGTGACAACGTCTATTGCGAACAGATACAAGACGGAATTTTTACCGGCAACCTCTTCCAAACCATGATCCGCAACCACGAGTGGAAACTGGTTCATTTCGTCGACGCGACCTATGGTCAATTGTTTGACCTGAAAAACGACCCCGATGAATACAATAACCTTTGGGACGAACCCGATTTCGCCGAGAAGAAATCCGAACTTCTCAATACCCTTCTCAATTGGCGCATACGCAGCAGCGTGCAGGCTCAGAACCTCTGGGAACGCCACCGCTGATTAAAGGAAAGAAAGGGTCAGTTTGACCAGCCGTGGGCATTTTGGACGGAGATCATGGCGGCCAGGATGGTATTCCAGGTTTCAGGTTGGTTGAGGGTATCGTTGGGGAACATGCAACCGTCCCAGCAAATGTGCTGGATGTGTTTTCTGGGTTGGCCATTCTCGGTGAGCCAGAAACCGGCCGCCTTGGTTATATCGAGTTTTCCATTGGGATCGTCCGCCAGGCAGTGTTTGCCCGTCTTGTCGTGTGAGCCCGTGCCATGGACGGTGCCATCGTTTTGGGCCACGTGAAAATCGATAGTGAAGGGCCGCAGAGCATCGGTCATTTCCTTATAGGCTGCTGTGAAAGTCTCCTCGTCATCCCAGGAAAAGTCCTCCGGAACAATGCGGTGTTCCTCAGCGTTGTAGCCCAGGAGATAGAGCATGGAGTGCGCGAGGTCGGCCTGAAATCCGAGGGCATCCCCGGCGTCGGCCAGTTCGAAAGTCCGCAGCATCCATTTCCAACTGTGCATTCCACCCCAGCAAATTTCGCCTTCCGCAGCCAACCGCTCCCCGTGGTCGGCCGCGATGTGGGCCGCTTCCCGAAAAGTCCGGGCGATAAGCGCGGTGTTGCCCTCGGGGTCCTTGCTCCAGGATTCCACGTCGTTGGCCGAATCGATGCGAACGATACCATAGGGACGCACACCCAAATCACGCAGCTTCGCGCCAATCGCACAGGCCTTGCGCACCTGGGTGAGGAATTTTTTTCGATCCTCCCCGCTACCCATGGCTGAGCCGCCCCCGGTCACATCCCAGACCGGAGCCACGATGGATCCGGCTACCAAGTCGAAACCGCTTAATTGATCGGCCAGGGTTTTCAAGTCGTCATCGGTCGAGTCGATCGACACGTGCGGCTCGGAAATAAACAAATCGACCCCATCGAATTTTCGGCCATCCACCTCCGCGTTTGCGGTATACTCGATCATCTTATCCAGGCTTATGAAGGGTTCTTCCTCGGAACCTTTGCCGACTACACCCGGCCAGGTGGCATTGTGAAGTTTAGGGGAGGTATTGCTCATATCATGGTACGGTTTTGTTGTTTGAAAGGCGTTACTGTAACGGCGCCTGTGGTCATCATAATGGAGTATTTGGCTTTCCCCTTCATGCCCAGCCAAAAATGCGCCAAAGAGGAGTTTTCCCAGAAGAAATCCAAACGGAATAACCTTACCAGAGATGGACCACCGCCTCCGGCCGTGAGGGAAATCAAAAGAACTCCTTGAAATAGCGGGAAAAGGCGTTTTCATGGCTCGACCAATGAGGTTGAATTTCACAAAGATGCACGGAGCCGGAAACGACTTTGTCATGGTGGAAAATCTGGACGGGTCAGTTCGTTTGACCACCCGACAAATTGCCCACCTTTGTCATCGCCGGTTTGGAGTGGGGGCGGATGGCCTGGTGCTTCTGGAAAAAGCCCCATCGGAGGAAGTGGACGCTCAAATGATTTATTTCAACGCGGATGGTTCCCGGGCCGATATGTGCGGGAATGCGGCCCGTTGTTTTACCGCATTTGCCCTCGCCCATCTAGTGGGAAGT
>JAABVD010000348.1 GCA_014529615.1 Opitutia bacterium | reverse complement strand
TGGAATTGATTTCGGGCATATAGAGATAGGATTGCTTCCGTTACGTGTGTGTCTACTGGAAACGCATCCATGCATCCCAATCCAAACAGGGCCACACAATGGGCTGTCTTAGGGCCAACGCCATCTATTTTTTCCAACTCGCAAACAGTGCGATGAATGGACTCACCTTTAAGCCTGTCCAGCCGGTCCTCCTGGACAAACAGGGCTGCGTCATGTAAGCGATCTGGCATTGAGGTCAAACCCCGTATACGCCTTCTTTTTTTCGGATGGAACCAAAGCTCCCGCAGTTTTTCCAGTCCGCTTTCCGACCCTAATTCCTCCGGACTTGGGAATGGGTATCTGTCGTGTTTCCAACACTTGACATTCCAAAAGTGTTCAGCGATTTGGTCCATACTGTCGGCCGTCGGCCTGGTCGGAACATGCAATTGGCGGTAGTTGTGGGCTGATAGTATAAAAAACACCAAGCACTCCCACGGATCGACCCGCATAATCCGCAGACCACAGTAGCGTTCAAGTAAACCGGCCATTTGGGGGTCCTGCCCCAATCGGGTGTATTCGGCTTTATTCTCATCTTTTTCGTTGAGCCTGAACTGCCAGCGCAGCTTTTTCTCTACTGTTGGACTACAAGGTTGGAATTCGAGAGGGCCATCCTTAACCTTCTGCCGAATTCGAACCAATTCCTTCCCAATCACACTGGTATACCATCCGTCCTTTGGGTCCCGGCGCCAGCGGTGGCCTTGGTCGTGTTGGAGCGTGAGCTTCAAGTCGAAGGGCGGATCTATGGGCAACTCAGACACGCGCTCATCCCGTGGCGCGACCGGCGCCGGCGGAGGGGTCGGGGTCGCTTCCTCCTCAGGGAACACTTCGTTGAGGGCTTCCAGAAATTCCCGCTCCTCATCGGTCCGCGGCTCACAGACGAACTCGTCGGGCGGTTCTTCCGGTTTGGCCGGGGGCTCGTCGGTAAACATGGTGGGGTCAGCCCTGATCAGTCGGCCAAGCCCCTTCGCCACTTTCCGGGAAGCCTCCCTGGCATGCTGGGACTTTGCAGCCTCGGGCGACACGCTCGGACGGGGATCATCCATTACATCCTGCCCTCCCTTTCGCAGTGCTTCCTCCAGCGCTCAAGGTGTTCCTTCCGTTGTTCCTCAGCGGTCTGTGTTGGCCCACGATCCCAGCCGACGCAGCCGCCGATCACCGAGGCTGCGATGAAATAGATCACGCCGAAGAAGCTCCACGGGTCCGGGATCACGAAGTAGTAGGCCACCGCAGCCAGGGCGCCGCCCAGGGCCGCGCCCGCGTAGGCCATCGAGGTAGGGATCGTTTCCATGTTTCGTTACCTCAGGTTCTCGGGGCGTTCGACAGCCCTTCCCCAAGGGGCGTCGAAAAGGGATGAATTTTTTGCAGGGCTTCGCCTCCCCCCTTGCTTCAGAACTCCCCTCCCGGCCGCGGCGGATGGATTTTCCCCTCGATTGGGGGTCTGAGTACCTGGCAGAACGGAATCCCCGGCCTTCGTCTGCTTAAAGGATCCCCCGAATCGGGCATCCCATCATCCCGGATAAGCGTTTTTGTTCGTCTTGGAACTGCTCAGGGTCTCAGCGACCCATCTCCCGGGCTGGTTCGCCTCCGAGCGGGCGGCTCGGCCATCCCAGGCGGCCCCCCGGAGGGGGACGTTGAGAAAGGCGGACGGCACGCGGAGAAGACCGGAGGGCCGGCTTCGTTCAGCTGTTGAGCGGATTCAGCGGGTGGTGCGGAAGGGGGGTGCGAGATCGCAGCGCAGGGGTCGTCCTCCTGATGGATGAGAGGAAGCCCGGCTGTTTTAGGGTTGCCGGGCCCTGCTATCCATCACGAAAAACGTGGCTGGTTCCGCTTATTCGCCAAGCATCGGGGAGCGACCCCTATGCCGGGAATTTCTGGCTGTTGTATTCAGCGAAAAACCCGGCACTTCGGGTTTTTCGTGATGGAATAGCGGCCTAATTCTAATCGGGTAGCGATTAGGGTGCAAGCAGGTTCATAGTGGTTCCCTCCGGTTCATTTTGCTTCCGGCGCGGCACGCTCTTGGCACCGGCCAGGCGGGCCGTGGGACAGAAGCGTTCGGTGCCCTGCCAGGGCCTTCCCCCCAAGTTTCGCCCATGCTCGGGTTATGGCCTCTTTTCCGGTAAGCCAACCAGGGGGGAACCGTTAGCTTGTAACTAGTTGCGGGAGAGTAGGTTAACGGAATAAGAAATAATCCGTTAGGAAAATCCCGGATTCCGTTAGTATCCTAACTCATTCTCTTGCAGTAAGTTGGGAAAATTCTTAACGGATTTAACGGATT
>JAABVD010000347.1 GCA_014529615.1 Opitutia bacterium | reverse complement strand
TAACCACAAAAAGCGCAAAAGACGCAAAGAGAAATGGGGAGGGAGGAAACCACGGATTTCACGGATGGGCACGGATAGGGGAAAGGCGCGCTGGGGCGCGCATCTCCTTCCCCTTCTTTGCGTTGCTTTGCGAACTTTGCGAAAATCTCTCCCATCAACCCCCACCTTCCCGAGAGCCAACCTTTCCACCCGCCAAACTCCAATCGTAAACATTCCTAATTCCTAATTCGCGCCAACGGCGCCTCTCCCATCCGTGCCCATCCGTGTCATCCGTGGTTCGTTCTCCCCTGCCTCAGCCCTTTGTGCCCCTGTGCCTTTCTCCTTCCTAATTCGCGCCCTTAGGCGCTTCCTTCTCCCTGCATTTTCATTCCTCCAAGATGCGTAACCGACAGCGGAATTTGTTCGTTTCTCCAATATGCAATCACGTCGAAAATTCTTTCTGTTAATCACCGGATGTCTGGCAGGATGTTTCCGTTGGGTGCCTTCCCTGTTGGCAAAATCCGAGGACTCAAAAAAGATTGCCCAGGGCGCCTGCGAGCTGACCACCGAAGCCGTCGACGGCCCCTACTACGTGGATGATGTATTTTATCGAAGCGATATTTCCGAGGAAAGGGACGGGGTTCCTCTCACCTTGAGGTTGGAGGTCCTGGAAAAGGATACTTGCCGTCCCATTCCGGAAGCAACGGTCGATGTCTGGCACTGCGATGCATTGGGCAATTACTCAGGTTTTCCAGGGGCTGATCCGGACGAATTTCCCAATGTGCGAAGAGGAGCGAAGGTGACAAGCGATCTCAGGTTTTGCCGCGGGCGGCAGATTTCCGACGAAGAAGGCCAAGTTACCTTTCAATCCATTTTCCCCGGATGGTATACCCCGCGAACGGTTCACATTCACCTCAAGGTAATTCTGAACGACCGGGAAATGCTGAGCACGCAAATCTATTTTCCCCAGGAACTCAACGACGCCATCCTCGATAAGGAAGATCCCTACAAGGAACGAGGCAGAAGCCCTTACCGCAATAAAAATGACGGGGTGATTAAGAGGTCCGGCGGCTCCACCAATGCTTGGCCCACCACTGAAAGAGCCGGCCGGTCAATTGTGGCCACCCAAACCATTGTGGTGAAGAAGCTGAACCACGGTTAGCCCGCATGTCCCAAAAAATTCGTGGCGAGCGAACGAAGAGGTCGACACCCTGCAAAGTCGCGAAACCAACGAAGTCCGCGCCAGTGCCGGGATTCCGGAGCGCAGTAGAAGATTTGTGGGATATGCGGGCTAGTCTTCCAGGCCGGCGCCAACTTCACAATTGCCAGCACATCCTGAGGCCGGAAACTGCTCTGATTTCTGCTTGGAGACAGGTCTTTTGCATTGATCGTGAATAGTGCATATCACATCTTGATTCTGATGAAACCCTTTCGTTTCGATCGTAGCGCTTTCAGCATGGGTGCGCATGGTCAGAACGTGCGGCGCACTGCAAAATATTGGAAAACGAGACCCGTTGAGGAACGTCTGGCAGCAGCGGCATACTTGAACAGCATTGCTTACGGTTACCCGCAGCATTCTCCCCTCCGACTCGATAAGACAGTGCATTCCACTCGGAAGCAGAGGGAGAGGGATTAACCACAGAGGACACAGAGAACACAGAGGGGAAAGGCGCGCCGAGGGCGCGGGGAGAAGAGGAAAGAGTTCAGAGAGAGGGGGAAAGACGCGCTGACGCGCGCATCTTTGTGGCTATTTTTTTATTTCCTGTTGGAGCGCAGATCCATCCTGTTGCCGGAAGGCATCAAGCGTAGCGTTGTTAAACTATAAATAATTTTTGTGTTTTTTGTGCCTTTTGTGGTTAATCCCTCTCCCTTCCCCTCTGTGCTCTCGGTGTCCTCTGTGGTTAATTCCTTCCCCACCTTCCCAAGAGCCAACCTTTCCATCCGCCAAACTCACAACGTAAGCATTCCTAATTCTTAATTGGCGCCAACGGCGTCTCTCCCCCTCATTCTTCAACTAGCGGCTCCAGGTGAGTCCAAACCAGCTCCGCGATGATGGCATGGCCCTCCTGGTTGGGATGAATGCCGTCGGCGATATTCAACGCTTTAACCCCGCCGACCCCTTCCAGAATAAACGGGATCAGATGGGCCCCGGTTTCCTGGGCAACTTCCTTGAACACGCTCCGGAAAGCCCCGGTATAGTCCGGACCCAGATTCGGAGGCGCCTGCATGCCGGCCAGAACCAGATGGGCCTCGGGGTATTCGGCCCGAACCCGCTTCAGAATATTTATGAGGTTGGCACGGGTGGAGTCGACCCGGTGACCGCGCAGACCATCGTTGGCGCCCAGTTCCAAGACAAAAATATCGATAGGACGCTGCAGGAGCCAATTGATCCGGTTGAGGCCTCCCGCAGAGGTCTCCCCACTGACTCCGGCGTTCATCACCGTAAAATCGAGTTCCAAGGAGTCGAGTTTTTCCTGAATCAAGGCCGGGAAGGCCCGTTCCGTCCCGACCCCATACCCGGCGGTAATACTATCGCCCATAAAAACGATTGTCTTGCTGGCATGGGAGGGGAGTATTCCAAGCGTAACCAAGGCAAGAACCCACCTCGATCTTACACTCAGGGAAACGAATTGCTTGAAACTTTTCACTGCTGGTTCATGACAGACTTTTTGACATCGCGCCAATTTCAAGTTGAACCATGTTACCCGTCATAACAATTGAAACGCCCAGGGCGATACCGAATGAATATCCTTCAGGTTAAGAACGTTTGCAAAACCTTTGCCACTGAGACGCATGAAGTGCCTGTGTTGCAAAACGTTTGTTTTGACATCGAAAAGGGGAGCCGCTGCTCAATTCTGGGGCCATCGGGTTCCGGCAAATCGACTTTGCTTGGGCTTTGCGCCGGATTGGATCGTCCCACCAGCGGTGAAATTTATTTGAATGGGAGCCCCTTGCATGCCGCTTCGGAGGATGAACTGGCCGGGATTCGGAATCGCGAAGTGGGTTTTGTTTTCCAGAACTTCCAACTGATTCCGTCCCTCAACGCCTTGGAGAATGTCCTCGTCCCACTGGAGCTCCGCGGAGGAACCGGCAAACTGAAAAAGGCTGAGGATTTGCTCAAGCGGGTAGGATTGGGTGATCGATTGGACCACTTCCCCGTCCAGTTGTCCGGAGGCGAGCAGCAGCGTGTCGCCCTGGCCCGGGCTTTCATTCACCGGCCATCCATTCTCTTTGCCGATGAACCGACCGGCAATCTGGACAGTGAAACCAGCGCCGTGGTGGAGCCCCTGTTATTCGATCTGAACCGGGAGGCCGGCACAACCCTGATTGTGGTCACCCACAACCTTGAATTGGCCAGAAAGACAGACCGAATATTCCGGATCCATCAAGGCGCCGTCGAAGGGGTGCAATCGGTATGACACCGAAATCTGCCAAAGGCCCCGGCTGGAGATGGGCGCTCCTGATGAGTTGGCGGGACAGTCGCCGCAATCGGTTAAAACTGATCCTGATTGTCCTCTCCATCGTGTTCGGCCTTTCCGCCTTGATTGCCATACGCGGTTTCA
>JAABVD010000346.1 GCA_014529615.1 Opitutia bacterium | reverse complement strand
TTTGCCGTTTCCCCCGCTGTCGCTGCCAATTGAATGACCGGCGCTTGAAGCAGGGAGACCGGTGGAAAACCTGTCGGTTGTCCCCTCAAATCTTCCTGGAGGAACCGACACGGCAACCGGAACTACTGCTCGAAATGGGCGAACAGGAATCGGTCTGTCCTTACGAACTCATGCGGGCCACCCTGCCTTATGCCAATATCTGGGTGGGTGATCTGAATTACCTCTTCTCCCCCCGCAACCGCACTCTCTTTCACGATCAACCCGGATTCGATTTGGGCGAATCTCTCCTCATCATCGATGAAGCCCACAACTTGGCCGGTCGGTTGGCGGATGTCTTTTCCTACCGGGTCGAGAAAGAAACGGTGGAAATCCTGCTGGCCGAACTGCTCCTGGCCAACTCCCACCCTGCCATACGAAGCGCACTGGAAGACTGGTCGGATCTGCTGGCAAAATTGGTCCCTTCGGATGCGCTGGACGACTTGCTGGTCCTGGAATGCCGGAATTGTTCCGAGACCCTGGAAAAAGCGGTTCGCAACTACCCTATCGCTTCGGATTTTCTGGATGAGGCGGCGCTCAATGCACTTTGGGAATTGGCCGAGACCGCCTCCTTCTTTACGAACGACCATCTGGAAAAGCTGGTTTGGTGTCCGCAAAAGGGGAGACTCCGCCTGAGTTGCCTCGATGCATCGCAGGAAATCGGGGAGGTCATCGATCAAACCGGACAAACGGTGCTCATGTCGGCCACTTTGGAACCCCGGCCGCATTATTTAAAGCAAACCGGGCTTTGCCGCCGGAATCCGGCTCCGGAATGGGTGGAGGCCCATTCGCCCTGGCGGAAGGAGGCCTATCGATGCGCCGTGGATGTCCGGGTCAATACCCGCTATAAATCCAGGGGCAAATACCTTTCCACTACGGCGGAAACCCTGGCTCGTTCCGTTCGGAGCAGCGAAAAGCCCGTCATCAGCTTTTTCCCCTCCTACCGCTATGCTGAAGACGTGAGGCAAGAGTTGCGCGGCGCCTTCCCTCAAATTAGCGCTGTCTTGCAAAACCGGGGAGGCGCCCCGGCCGAGCAGATTGCCTTCATCGACGAGGCCATGCTCGGGAAGGACCTTCTACTTTTGATTTTGGGCAGTGGATTTGCCGAAGGCATCGACCACCTGGGGGGATTGGTCGACTTGGCCATTGTGGTGGGGCCGGCCCTGCCCAAGGTCAATGCCCTGCAGAACAAACGCATGCGGGACCGTCGGGACCTGGGCCGGAACGTCGCATTTGAGGAAGTCTACCAGATTCCAGGCATGCAAAAAATAAATCAAGCCCTGGGGAGGCTTGTCAGGGCCCCCGGACAATCCGCCCGCATTCTTTTCCACGGCGTGCGGTTTGCCCAACCCAGTTACCAAAACCTGCTCTTGCAGGATTACCGATCCGACCGTCTGATCCGAAATGATGAAGAACTCCTCCAATGGCTGGATCTTACCGAAACCATAAATTGAACCCCGGTTTTGATTAAGGTTGCCCATTCTCCGAAGAGGGTTTCCAATAGTTTTGTAAAACTAACCCTCCCTCGAACCTTAACCCGCCTTTCTCACAAATCTTCTGCTGCGCTCCGGAATATCCGCCTTCATGTATTACGGCGTGACAAGGTCGGCACTGGTGCGGACCTCGCTGGATCTTCGTTCGCTCGCTACGAATTTTGTGAGAAAGGCGGGTCGACAGGAAATACCCCGAAAAATCAACTGAGGTCAACCAAGCCGTAGACCGGAACAGGTGAATTCAAACCGAGGGCAAAATGTGGGGAAGCAAGAGAAACTGAGCTCAAAATGAAAAATAAACTCTTTGTCGGGAATTTGAACTACGCGGCCACCCAGCAGGATATGAGTGATTTTTTTGCCCATTCCGGGTCTGTTCTGGAGGCGATTCTCATTACGGATCACTCAACGGGAAATTCCCGTGGATTTGGTTTTGTAACCATGGAAACGGAAGCGGATGCCCTGAAGGCCATACGGGAGTTGAACGGAAAGGAATTGCTGGGGCGGCCGGTTAAAATCAAATTTTCTTTCGATCGCCCGAAAAGGGAATCCCGCCCAGACCACCGAGGCGGCCATCACCGTTCCAGGAATTGGGCGGATCGGGGAAGACGGGGCGGAGGAGGTCATGGCCATGGACGCGGCGGGGGCCATGGCTATGGACGCGGCAAAGGCAGAGGCCATCGCCGCTCTCCAGGGCGCCGCCACCGCCCCTAACCCGCATGTCTCACAAATTTTCTACTGCACTCCGGAATCCCGGCACAGCATCACCCGCAAATCTGCACAAAACCCGCGCCAGCACTCGGTCTCCATTCGCTCGCTACGAATTTTGTGAGAAATGCGGGCTAACCCATATGTCTCCCACTCCATGGAACTGATAAAACAGTTACAACGGCTGTTTCCTCCGGACCGCCTCTTCACCCAAAAACCCCAGTTGGTTGCCTATGAGACGGATGGGTTGACCGCGTTCAGGGCCGAGCCGCTGGCCGTGGTGATACCCGATACGCAGGAGGAAGTCATTCAGGCCGTCCGCCTGTGTTATCGACACGACACTCCCTTTGTGGCGAGGGGAAGCGGCACCAGTCTTTCCGGGGGCTCCATGCCGGTGGCGGGAGGGGTGGTCATCGGCCTGAACCGGTTGAATCGCATCCTGAAGCTCGACCCGGAAAATCGCTTTGCCATTGTGGAAGCGGGAACGATAAACCTGAAGGTGAGCGAGGCGGCGGAACCTTACGGGTTGTATTACGCCCCCGACCCCAGCAGCCAGCAGATCTGCACCATCGGGGGAAATCTGGCCTTCAACTCCGGTGGGGCGCATTGTCTGAAATACGGTATGACGGCCAACCACGTTCTCGGAATAAAGGCCGTGCTGGCGGACGGTGAACGGGTCGAACTGGGAAGCGACTCAGCCGAAACCGTCGGGCCCGATACGGCGGGATTTTTCTGCGGCAATGAAGGATTGTTTGGAGTGGCTCTGGAAATTACGCTGCGATTGACACCCAAAC
>JAABVD010000345.1 GCA_014529615.1 Opitutia bacterium | reverse complement strand
TACCGAACTGGCCAGATCCGCTTTTCGAACGGATGAGGCCGAACCAGCTCGGGAATCGCCTGAAATCCTGACGAGTTCCGCCCCTTCCGAGGCGAATCAAAGGAGCGAATCCCAATGCTCAGGGATCCTTATGTCTAGTAGGGGAGATTTAGACCGTTTTGCATAAAAAAAGTCCATATTATCTGGCTTTTTGGCAATTATTCGCCTGCGAAAGCTTGCTTTTTCCCGCAAGGTATGCCATATATAATAATGTGCAAAATAGCAAGGCTGCTGAGCGCTTAGAAATATTGGCTCTTCGTAACGAAGCAACCCCCATTGGGGATCGGGTTTTTATCGTCATCGCAAAAGGCATCGTCACCTGTTTTTGGGATGATCTACCCTTTTTTCGATACGAAGAGAACGATCATCATTCCCGAAACTGGCTCATGGGTCATATCGCGTTTTTCAAGTTAGCTACCCAGAAACAAATAGCGGAGCAATTCCAAGTCCATCGCAATACCGTTTCTGCCGCTCTCCAGACTTATCGCCGCGGTGACGGGGTTAAAAAGACCCCTCAGACCAAAGCGAAAAGTTGGACCGCGATCGACGAGGAAACGGGTCGCCGGCTCGGGGAATTGTTGGCCCAGGGAAGATCGATCAGAAGTGCCGCCAAAGCTTGCCGAGTCAATCACGAAACGGTGCGTCGTTATGTTCATGCCGGCCGAATCCCCGGATTCCAACCGGAGTCGCCACAGCTCGAGCGACCAGCCGCTACCCCGGCCGAAGCTCGCGAGGATTCCCGTTTGGCAGAAGCTTCGGATCGGACGGAACGAGATCAGAACGACCGCCAGGCCGCCATGGGGATGGGAGCGCAGGACATTCCAGGACGGGTCGCGGCCAGTATCGGAGAGCATGCCGGACCCAAGCCCCATTTTTCCGCGGCTCGTGCCGTGAAGCAGGCAGGAGTTTTAGTGGCGTTGCCGGCGTTGTTGGAAACCGGATTGCTCCGGCATCTCGATCAATTGCCGGAATCAAAAGGCTATTATCGCCCCGCCAACCTCCTCTTGTTTTTGGCATTGATGTTTTTGACCCGAGTGTGTTCGGTGGAGCAAATGCGTTATCAATCCCCGGGAGAATGGGGCAAGATTCTGGGGAGCGATCGCAGTCCGGAAGTGACCACCCTGCGGCGCCGGATTCGTCAGCTGGCGACCTCGAAGGCGATGGACTCCTGGCAGTCAAACCTGGCCAAAGACTGGCTCAGCGAGGATCCCGAAGAAACGGCGACCTTATATCTCGATGGCCATGTCAAAGTGTATCACGGGCGGAAAGGAAACTTGCCCCGCCATTTCGTTTCGCGGCAAAAGCTTTGCCTGCCGGCGGCCGTCAGCTATTGGCTGCATGCCCTCGGCGGCACGCCCTTGCTCTGCCTGCATCAGCAGATCGACTCGAAAATGATCCAAACCCTGCAACAAGATATTCTGCCCCAATTGCGGGAGCTGGGATTGTTGTCCGCCAACTCGCAGGAGCCAGCAAGCTCAACCGTTACTCCGCCGGTTCTGAACTTGATTTTCGACCGGGAAGGTTGGAGTCCGAAGCTCTTTGGCGAGCTGGCTCGCCAAGGAGTGGCCTGTATCACTTGGCGCAAGGGAAAAGTCCAGCCCTGGTCCGAGCAAGAGTTTGTGGCGAGGGAAGTAAGGGTTCCTGGCCCCTGCGGTTCCGTGATTCGCCGGCTGTCGCTGGCGGAAAAACCCTTGGAGTTGAGAGGCTGGGATATCAAGGCCCGAGAAATTCGTTGCTTGAGGTCTGACGGACGCCAATCCTCCATTATCACCACCAATAACCAGATGGATATCAACCAAGTGGCGGGGTCGATTCTTTCCCGTTGGTCGCAGGAGAATTTTTTCCTTTATGCTCGCCGGGAATTCGGATTGGACCATTTGCCGGTCCATGAACTGGAGCCGGTAGATCCCGCCGAGAAGGTCGTTAATCCCCCCTGGCGACGATTGAAAAAAGCGATCGCCAAGCTCAAAAACCGATTAGGGCATTTGACGCGGCGAATCGACGCTCAAAGCAAGACAACCCAACCAGTCGGAAAACTACAGACCAAAAAGATTGATCTGGCCAAGGAACTTCAAGAGCTCTGTCAAACCCAAAAATCACTTCCCGAACATGTGAAGGCGGGCGATCTGTCACCGTCGGAACAATTGGAAGCGCTGCCGAGACCAGTAAGACAGTTTTATGATCTGATTCGCATGATTGTTTATCGTGCTGAAACCGCTCTGACGCCGTTAGTCAATGGCGACCGTAAAGGGCGTCCCCATTCCAGATCACTCTTGAAATCCGTGTTTAAATCCGAAGCCGATATCCTGCCTGATGAAGCCAACGGAGAACTGGTTA
>JAABVD010000344.1 GCA_014529615.1 Opitutia bacterium | reverse complement strand
AAAAAG
This sequence comes from Opitutia bacterium, assembly GCA_014529615.1. Taxonomy (GTDB): domain Bacteria; phylum Verrucomicrobiota; class Verrucomicrobiia; order Opitutales; family UBA2995; genus JAABVD01. The sequence goes on along the minus strand of JAABVD010000344.1, from coordinate 2,381 downwards.
CGCCGGTGGGGCTGGATGAAGTGTTTTGGGAATTGACCGCATAGAAAGTTTAATCCGCAACTCTTTCTTTTTTATGAAGCAGATTGTCCCCCTTTTCAAACGCGAATTTTTCGGTTATTTCCGCTCCCCCATTGCCTACGTCTTTCTCATCGTCTTCCTGGTGGTTTCCTCCGGCCTGACCTTTTATCTGGGCCAATTTTTCGAATCGAGAGTGGCCTCACTGGAAACCTTTTTCAACCTGCAGCCCTGGATCTACACGTTTTTCATTGCGGCAGTGGGCATGCGTCTCTGGTCGGAGGAGCGAAGATCCGGAACCTGGGAACTTCTCCTCACGCTTCCCATTCGCACCGGCGAAGCGGTCATGGGGAAATTCCTGGCCGGATGGGCCTTCATCACACTCGGCATAGCCCTGACCTTCCCCTTGCTCCTGACCGTGGCCTACCTGGGCGATCCCGACTGGGGACCCCTTTGGACCGGTTACATGGGCAGTATGCTCATGGCCGGCAGTTTCCTCGCGGTATGCTCCTTTACCTCGGCCATAACCAAGAATCAGGTCATCAGCTTCGTCATCAGCGTGGTGATAAACCTCGGCTTGGTGTTTCTCGGATGGTCCGTATTTACCGATCTGTTGTCCTTCCTTCCCCTGGCCTGGGTAGACGGCCTGAGCAATTTCAGCTACACCACCCATTTCGTCTCCTTCACCCGCGGACTCATCGTCTTCAAAGATCTGGTTTTCTTCCTCTCCCTGACCTTTTTCTCCCTCCTTCTCACTGTCATCATTTTGGAACATTAATTCAATTTTTTCCACACCATGAGTACGACCCAAAAGCTCATAGCGGGAACTCTTCTCCTGCTCATCCTCATCCTGACCAACATGCTGGCCAACCTCTTGAGCTGGAAACTGGATCTGACCGATGGGAAACTCTTCTCCCTCTCGGACGGAAGCAAATCCCTGGTGCAAAAACTGGAGGAACCGATAGTCCTGGATTATTATTTCACTCGCGACGTGGAAGGCTTGCCCATCCGGTTTAAGAACTACGCTACGCGGGTGGAGGAAATGCTGCGCCAATTTGCCGGCGCCTCCTCGGGAATGATTAAATTGAATATCATCAATCCCAAACCGGACACGGAGGAAGAAGAAGCCGCAACCAGCGCGGGAGTCAGCGGCAATCCCATGCAAAATGGCCAAACCCTGTACTTCGGCCTTTCCCTGACCCAGGCCGATAGTCAGGAAGCTATTCCGGTTTTCGATCCCAGCAAAGAAGAGTTCCTCGAATACGATGTGGCCAAAGCCCTCTATACCGTACAGCAATGGGATAAACCCGTCATCGGGTTGATCAGCGGCCTTCCCGTGGTGGGCGCCCCCCAATTCTTCCCCGGACAGCAACCGCAAAATCCGGACTGGGCATTTGTCGAGCAACTGAGGCAAACATTTGAAATTACCGAAATCGACGATGCGGCCGGTTGGCCTTCCCTCATCGATGTTCTGTTGGTCATCCATCCGGTAGATCTGGACGAAGCCCTCCTCTATGAGATCGACCAGTACCTGCTCCAAGGCAGACCGGCCATCATCGCAGTAGATCCGGCCAGCGGCTTCCAAAAGGATCAGCAACGCCAGGCCATGATGATGGGGCAGCCGGCGCAAAATGTCTCCAGTACCCTGCGCCGGCTCTTTGCTGCCTACGGAATAGACTTTGACGACAGCCAATTGGTGGTCGACATGGACAACGCCGCCAGTGTGCAAACCCAGACCGGGCCCATTAAGATGCCGACTTGGCTTCACCTTAACCAATATGCCCTGAGCGCGGATGAATTTATCCTCTCCGGGCTCGATTCCCTGCATATCATCGAGGCGGGGAGCTTCGCCTTGTCCGAGGAATCAGATCTGGACCTGACCCCTCTGATCCAAACTTCTCCACAGGCGGGCGCCTTCTTCGCCATGATGGCCGATCGCGTCAGCCCCATGCAGATGGCATCCCAAATTACCCCGGGGGGTGAACCCTTGACCATGGCCGGTTTCCTGCGCGGAAACCTCGACACCGCCTTCCCGGACGGAAAGCCCGCCGAGGAGACTTCAGAGGAGGAGGAAGATTCTCCCTCACCGGCAACCCCTCAAAAACCGGAGGATTTTCTCTCCAAATCGACCAGCCCATGCAATATCCTTCTCTTTGCCGACACCGACTGGTTGCAAGATCGATACTCGGTCCGGCGTCTCAATTTTTTGGGCATGGACGCCATTCAACCCCTCAATGATAATCTGAACCTCCTGGGAAACGCCCTCGAATACATGTCTGGCAGTCGAGACCACATTTCCATCCGCGGCAAACGCAATACCATACGGCCTATTCTCGTGGTCGACCGAATCGAACGCCAAGCCCAAA
>JAABVD010000343.1 GCA_014529615.1 Opitutia bacterium | reverse complement strand
TAGGAATTGAATAGAGTTACTGAGATTCTGAGTTGCCGAGATACTGAGAGGGGGAAGATTAACCACAGAGAGGGGAAGCTAGGCTGAATGGAGATTGGATCCACCAAGGACACGAAGGGGCACGAAGTAAATCGTCGTGATCTTGATCCTGATCATGATCTTGATCGAAAAGTCGACGACTTGGAGAAGGGAATTGAACATGGATAAACAGGATGGACATGGATGGGGGGAGGCGCCAATTAGGAATTAGGAATGAAAAGGCAGGGAGAATAAACCACAGAGGCCACAGAGAGCACAGAGGAGAGAGGGAGAAGCGCGCCAAGCGCGCGAATTAGGAATTAGGAATGGGGAATGGGCACGGATGGCCTTCAATCTTGATCCTGATCGTGATCGTGATCCTGATCGAATGGCTGGGAGAGAGGGATTAACCACAAAAGGCACACAAAACACAAAGGGGGAAAGGCGCGCCAATTAGAAATTTAACAACGCTTCGCTTGATGCCTTCCTGCTTCGCCCAAGGGCTCCGGCAGGACAAGCCGGCAAAAGGATGGAGCTAGCCCGCATTTCTCACAAAATTCGTAGCGAACGAACGGAGACCGAGTGCCGACACCCTGCAAAGACGCAAATCCAACGAAGTCCGCGTCAGCGCCGGTATTCCGGAGCGCAGTAGAAAATTTGTGAGAAATGCGGGCTAGGCTCCAACAGGATAATAATTTATAGAATTCCTGTTCGCGGAGCGATCCTGTTCTGGCGCAGCCGGATCAAGTGACTGAAAGGAACGTTGTTTAATTTAAAATCCGTGTCCATCCGTGTAATCCGTGGTTAAGAATTTTGAGTAGCGTTTGCAGGAGGCGGAAGGGTGTCAACTTCGGGTTTTGGCCTCGGCTTTCCATTGCTCCATCAGATGTTGGTAGAGTTGCCGGGCCTCTTGGACCCTTTCGAGCAGGGCATCGGCCTGATCTTTGAGTTGAATTGCCTGCTGGTCGTAGCGGATGGAATAGCGCATTGCTTCCCGGTGATCTTTTTTCCGGTAGGCCAGCCACTCCGATGGAATTGGTTGCCTTTCAAATCCCTCGGCGCTCCAGGTCAGGTTCAGGTAACGACGCGGGACTCCCGGATTCGAATAGGTGAGGGCGATGTCATACACTTCACCCGGGGAGAGATCTACCGGTTTTTCCATGGTCCCGGGTCCGTCTTGGGCCAGGAGCAATTCTCCTCCGATGCTCAGGGTAGATGGCCCGGATGAATCGAGGTGAAAGGTCAGGTTATGCGGAAGGTTTTCGGATAGTTTCAGGGTTCCCTTCCACCGCACGGACCAAAAATTGCCTCTGCTACCGGAGATTGGCCAAACTTGTTCGGAATGGCTGAGGAAATCCATTCCCCGGGGTTGTGTGAAATCCGATTCTCCATACCAGATGCCGACCAGGGAACCCTTGCCTTCCTCGAAAGTGATCGCGTCAAAGTCCGAGGCCACCTTGGCCATGGTCTCGGTTTCGTCCAATTGTTCCCGGCATCGATCGATGATTGCGGGGACATTCTCATGATCCCAAAATCGCAGGGGTGGCTTGGTGAGGTAAATGGGGGTGGTATGGGCGCTCGAACCATTGTCGGCGTAGGTCCTGGCCGCCAGCCAGCATCCCCATCCGGGGTCCAAACCAAATTCCAGGTCCAGGGTCGTATCGGAAGGAGATGATGGTTCAACGGATCGGACGACCTCCCCGTTGCGGATAATCTCGAGGCGGGTGGGGGTAAGCCGGTCCGGATGACCCCAACTGCGGGCTTTTACCGAGACTTCGGAAGTTTCCCTTGTCAGTTCGATTTCATCGCCGGGCAGGGCGCCGTTGACGGAGAATTCCAGCATGGGACCATTGGTGACAAACGTTCTGCCGGCTTCCATGGCTTCGAACCACCGGTCCGCGTTGAGCGTTTGATCCCCGATATAGGCGTAGACCCGAACTTCGCCAACAGTTCCACCCCAGGGAACATCCGATCCGGCCGAGGCGGTAATTTTTGCTCCCAGGTTGAGGAATTCGTAGTAGAGTTCGGTTCCCATATTGTGGAACTGGAGCAATTCGACAAAATCCACTTTACCCTTGGGGATGTTCAGGCTCAGATCCCGGTGAATGTTGAACATCTCTCGGTTTACATGGGCATAGCCGTAGAGTCCCCCCAAACCGTGAACGCGGTCATAGAACCAGTCGTGGAGATAATATTTAGAGGTGTCCCGCACCGCTTGAGGGATATTGAGGGCGATGGTGTGGCCCAAGTTGGAAATGCGCGGATCTTCCTGGCCGGGGACGAGGAGGATATCGCCTCGTTGGATGCGCCCGGCTTGGCCGAAAGCTCGTTGTTGAAAGTAGGTGCGTTCGTGATCACCCATTTCCAGAATGTTCAGCACATGGGTGTCTTCGGCTCGGGCCCAGGCAACCAGGCGATCCACATCCGTGTCACTGAGGATCTGCGCGTGGACGTGATCGTCTCCGGAATACCAACCCCGCTCGGCCATCTTCACCCAGCGTTGGGGACGGTAGGACCGTTGGGTGGTTTCACCCGAGCGGATCGGGATATTGTCCTCGACCACCAGGTGTACGAGGCCGCGCAGGATAGTCACCTTCCAGTCTCCGGGGGGGACCATCATATCGACCTGACCGGGAACGATCCAATAGTTGCCCGGGACAAGCCCCGGAAGCTTCATGGGTCTGCTGCCGATGGGGCCTCTGCGGCTCGATCCCTGGGAGTCGAATTGCCTGGTCAGGTCCAGGGCGGATTCGGGCTTGCGTTCGCTGCCGTCCAGGAGCCATTCCAATCGAACCATGGCGGGGGTTGAATTACCGGTATCGTCGGAGAGAACCTCGAAGCGCAATCGGCCCATTTTGGGCGCGGATACATCCAATGGTACCCTGGTGGAGGCTCCCGTTTCCTGGGTGATGGCCAGATAGAGGTGGGTGAGGCCATCCGGCACATGGTTCAGGCTGAGAAGAGACCAGGTTAC
>JAABVD010000342.1 GCA_014529615.1 Opitutia bacterium | reverse complement strand
ACAAAGGCACAAAGGCACAAAGGCACAAAGGCACAAAGGCACAAAGGCACGCAAAATCCTAACGAACTTCGCGATCTTTGCAAGAGTCTATTCCAAACCCCGCTCCATCACTCCACCCCTCCATCAATCCACCAGTCCCTCTCTCTCCCCCATTCCTAATTCCTAATTCCTAATAGGCGCGCCACGGCGCGCCTATGCCCCCGATGAAAGCCTTCTACCTCACCACGGCGATAGATTACGCCAATGGCTCGCCCCACTTGGGGCATGCCTACGAGAAGGTGCTCACCGATGTGGTGGCCCGGTTTCAAAGGGCGCAGGGGAGGGAAGTCTATTTTCTTACCGGACTGGATGAACACGGGCAGAAGGTGCAGCAGAGCGCCGGGAAAAAGGGAATTTCTCCGCAGGCATTTTGCGATGCCATTGCCCTGGAGTTCCAGGACTTGTGCCTGAATCTCTCCATCTCCAACGACGATTACATTCGGACCACGGAGGAACGCCACAAGCAGGTGGTGGGGGAAATTCAGCAGGCCTTATTCGATAAGGGGGAGATATACAAGGGCCGCTACAACGGGTTTTACAGCGCCAGGCAGGAACAGTTTCTCCAGGACAAGGACCGCAATGAGGACGGAAGCTGGCCTGAAATCTTCGGTGATGTCTTTCAGATATCGGAGGAAAATTATTACTTCAGGCTCAGCCGGTACCAGGATTGGCTGATTCGGTTTCTGAAGGAGAATGAGGATTTCATTTTCCCGAGGTTTCGACAGAAGCAGGTCTTGGAATTTTTGAAGGAGCCCCTCAACGACCTCTGTATTTCCCGGCCCAAATCGCGGTTGGCCTGGGGAATTCCGCTGCCCTTCGACCAGGACTACGTCACCTATGTCTGGTTCGACGCCCTGATCAATTATGTAACCGGGTCGGGTTACATGGCTGGGGATACTTCCCGTTGGCCGGCCGATTACCATGTCATTGGAAAAGACATAATGGTTCCCGCCCACAGCATCTATTGGCCGATAATGCTGCATGCTTGCGATATTCCCCTTCCCAGGCACCTTCTGGTGCACGGTTTCTGGACCACGGAGGGGGCAAAAATGTCAAAATCCACCGGTAATACGGTCAACCCGCTGCATCTGGCCGATCGATTTGGGACCGATTCCTTTCGGTACTTCGTAACCAGGGAAATGAAGGTGGGCCAGGACAGTGATTTTACGGTGGAACAATACATGCGTCGCTACACCAGCGATTTGGGCAATGACCTGGGCAACCTGGTCAACCGGGTCCTCAACATGGTCGGTCGATATGCCGGAGGCATCGTTCCCGGGGTCGAGGTGGAGGAAGAACCTGAAGGGGAATTGAAGGACTTGTTCCATTCCACTCACGGAAAAGTGGTGGAACTGGGCCAGGACTTTCAATTCCACACCGCTTTGGAAGAAATCTTTCAGTTTATCCGTGCCATTAACCGTTACGCCGAGATCCGGGCCCCCTGGAAACTGGCCAGGTCGGAGCGGGCCGAGGACCGAATTCTTCTAGATACGGCTTTGGCTACCCTGGCGGAAGGGCTTCGCCTGGCCGCGGTGTGGTTGTGGCCGGTCATGCCGGGCATCAGTGAAAAAATCCAAACCTTACTCGGTCTGGAGGCCGGTTTTGATATTGCTGAAAACCTGGTCTGGGACTATCGGGTGGTCGGCAAATCGGTCGGGGGCAAAACCATCCTGTTCCCCAGGCCCGAGTCCAAATGATATTTTCCTGGGGAGGTGAAGCACTATCCAAAAACCAATTATGGGGAGGATGCTACTCCGGGTGGGCTCTTGGCCTTTTTGAAGGATTGCCGGGACCAAGCCAAAGCGGAGGGTCGTCCCCAACTGGTCAACATCTCCCTTGATGTGTTTCATATCGATCCGCTGGCCGTGCTCGAGGCGGTTTACGAAGATCAGAACCGGCACTTTTTCCTGGAGAATCCCCTCTTCGATCAAACCATTGCCGCCATAGAAACGGTACGGGCCAAAACGGCCTGGGGTCCGGACCGCTTTGGCCAAATCAAGGCCTGGGCGGAGCGGCTTCTGCAGCGCGCTATTTATACGGGAAATACCGGATTTCCCTACTGTGGCATCCATTTTTTTTGCTGTTTCAACTTTTTCGACCAGGGCCAAGACTTGCCGGGATTTCCGGCGGCCCAGGCTTTTGTTCCCTTGTGGCAAGTCAGTAGAAAAGACCAATACAGCCTAGCTATCGCCAATTGTATCATCGGGGAAAACACCTCGCTGGAAGGGGTGGCCGGGAAGATACTGGGCGCCTACGGGAGGTTTTCCACTTTTCCTTACAAGTCCCCCTCCCCGGTTGAGCGGGAGAGGGCCCATTGGACCTCGCAAGGGGAGGTGGGGGAAAAGGGGGAATTCG
>JAABVD010000341.1 GCA_014529615.1 Opitutia bacterium | reverse complement strand
TTTCGAAATCCTTAAAGCTGACCGCTTGTCCCCCACTGGCAAAAACTCTTTCCGGCAAGGACTCGGCCATCATGTTGATAAGGTCAAAATAATGGCAGCATTTTTCCACCAGGGTACCTCCGGAAAACGCGTTGAATTTGTTCCATTGGCCAACCTTATCGAGAAATGGCGGACGATGCTCGCTCATGCTGATCGTTTTGATATCGCCCAAAGATTTACGAACCAGCGCTTCGTGAAACGCTTCCACATACTGACTCTTGTAGCGGTATTGTAATCCGATCCGGATAATTGAACCGTAGGATCTGGCCATCTCGACCATCCTGGCTGCATCGCGCACGGTGGTTGCCATCGGTTTTTCGACGAAGATGGGCTTACCCGTTTTGATTACCGTCTGCAGCGCCTCGAAGTGAGTATAATTGGGAGTGCAAATGAAATAGGCATCCACCTCGGTATCCGCGCAGGCTGCTTCCAAGCTCGGGTAGCAAATCAGTTTTTCCGAAGAAATTTTGGCAAATTCACTTTCAGCTACGTCCAGGCTCCTTTCCTGAGGATCATAAATTCCGTGAATGCGCGCTCGCCCCAACAAGGTGGCAACTCGCATGTGCTCCTTGCCCATGGTTCCAACACCGATGATGGCAAAGCGATGGGTCGGAGTTACCTGTTTGTAGAGGTAATGGTCTTCCTCCCCAACATGCTGCTGGGCGCTTTTTTGTTCAAAGTGCCGTAGTCTGGGCTTGTAGCTTTCAGGCATAGCGTGGGTCCATTTACTAATGAAAGAGAATGTGCACCGCAACCAGGGAAAGTAGCAGGCCGATTCCGGCCTTGTTTACGAATGGCGTTGCGGGTTCGTAGGTGAGTTTGTCCCTGATAAAACCTCCTCTGGAACCCAGATAGATGATGGTAAAGCTAATCAGAATGATCCACATGGGGCGGACAAAATAATTCATTTCGGGCCAGACGGCCTTGAAGATCAGATTCAGTGGAACGGTGGCTATAAATACGAAAAGGGTCAGACGTTGCTTGGGCGCCATAAGGAAGACTGCCGCACATATCAGAACAACAATTCCCGTATTTATATAATACCGAAGCTCATTGAGAATATGCGTGAACGCAGCGCCAGTATTATTGAGTTTGATGTAGAGGAGAATGATCCCCATGAAAGCTCCGGTCAGGAAGGAAATCAGAATGGCATTTTTTCCGGCCTGAACGACTTGGAAATCAGTCGCAGACTTATTGATGTAGGGTTTGTAGATATCGATAGACCAGAGCGTGGCCAGGGAATTGAACGTGGAATCCACCGTACTCATCATGGATGCGAAGAGAGCACACAATATGAGACCCCTCAATCCAACCGGAAGGTAGGTATTGACCAAATAGGGAAAGCCGGAATCAGGATCTTCCAGACCATTTTCTCCCAAAATTCCAAACAACGCGATACCAGGAATTATGACGACTGCGGCCATGAAATACTTCATGACTCCTCCCACCATCAAACCTATTTGAATATCTTTCAGGCTTCTGGCGGCAAGGGAGCGTTGCACGATCCTCTGGTTCGCACACCAATAGTTGATGTTTAACAGAAAGGCGCCAAAGATATGGATCCAGGGAAGCGTCTTATGATCCGCTGGTAAGTGCAGGTGCATCTTATCTCCGGTCTTCGCGTAGAGTTGGGACCACCCGCCCAATTCATGAATGGTAATAATCATCAAGGCGATACCACACGAAAGTAAGATGGAAAATTGAACAATATCAGTCCTGACCACGGCACCCAAACCGCCCAGGTAGGTATAAGTCGCCGACAACAGTCCCAACCCCACGATTAGAATGGAAATGCGGGTAAACCGGTCTTCGTGGATAAAGGACAGGAAATCGGCAAATACCAGGTCGGCCGCATAGGCTCCCCAGAACAGACCGGCCCCCAGGCTCAGGGTCGCGAAAAGGGAAATATTGGTAAGGGAATAAATGAGCGCAACCGTGTTTCCAAGCCGGGTTTTGATAAATTGAGTAATCGTCACCACCCGCTCCCGGAAGTACATGGGGATAAAAATAAAAGCCGCCAGGAACAGGCCTTGAATTGCATTGATCTCGAAATTGGCCTGAGCAAGACCGTAGAGGTAGGCGGATCCGATGTACCCTATCCACTGAAAGCCGTGGACATTCGTGGCAATGGTCGAAAAAGCGATCGAAAACCAACCCAATTTCCGGGAATTCAGATAGTATTCTTCGACCGTGACATCCTTGGAGGTTTTGCCCCGGATTGCGACCGCAAAAACGGTGAGAAAGTAGAGACACACCATCAAAAAATCAATCATGGGACTGAATGAGATTCAAAAGGGTAGTCGCTACAGGGATTCCTCAAAAGGAAAATTCGACAACCTCGGGTGAACCGCAATGACTGTCCCGTTTTCAGCAAGAAATT
>JAABVD010000340.1 GCA_014529615.1 Opitutia bacterium | reverse complement strand
CACACCCATCCCTCCTCATCCCTGGAATCCGTGCCCAATTCACCACCACTCCAATCCCCCAACCTTCCAACATTCCACTCCCCGGTCCCCCCATGACTCCAATTCTCCATCACTCCAACATTCCACCTCCCCAGATCACCGCTTCCCTTTTTTTCTGGAACGAGGGTCGGTCCAAGACTTCCGGGTTGACGACCCCACGGGGAATTTTGCCGAGTGACAGATCGAGTATACTTTGGCAAGCGATCCGGCCGATGTCTCGAAACAGTTCGTCGGTCCAGGCAATGGAATGAGGCGCGAGTATGACATTTTCGAGTTTACAAAAAAGGTTCGTTTCGGTCACCGGTTCGTCATCAAAACAATCCAGGGCGGCGCCGGCAATCTGTCCTTCGCAAAGCACATTATAAAGCGCCTTTTCGTCAACGATCCCACCTCGGGCCAAGTTCAATAAATACGCGTCCGGTTTCATAAGCCCTAATTGTTCCGCGCCAATCAATCCTCGGGTTTCGGCATTTAACGGACAATGAAGGGAAACAAAATCAGCCTTCGACAGGAGTTCTTCCAACCCCACCGCCCGCACCCCGAGTTCTATCATTTCCTGGGATGAAACGAATGGATCATAGGCAATCGGTTGACTCATGCCGAATCCTTGCAAAAGCGTAACCAGCTTCCTGCCTATACAGCCGAGCCCAACCACCCCAAGGGTCCGATCTCGCAGTTCACATCCCATGTATTGACTTCGATCATCCCAACAACCAGTGCGTACCAGCCGGTCTTTCTGGAGCATTCGGTGGGACAGAGCCAGCATCCAACCAACGGCGGCTTCGGCCACTGGTCGATCTACCGCTCCGGGAGTAATCGTCAGCAAAACATCCTTGGCGCTACAGGCCTCCACATCGACGGTATCATAGCCGACTCCGAATCGATTGATGGCCAACAGTTGCTCACTGCTGATCAACGAGTTGGCCGTCACTTTCGGCGACAAAACCAGCACGGCATGATTCCCCGCCAACTGGTCCGAAGTGATCTCATCGCGATACTCCGAAATTTTGGAAACGACGATGTGTTCGTGTCCTTCGAACGTGCCGAGTCCGAAATCGGAATACCGGGGTGCGCCGGTTTCGTCATAGAAGTCGGCGGTCAGCGCAATGCGGAAGGAAGTGTGCCGAGGTGTTTCCACAGTCGCTACTTTTTCATGTGCTAACGCTCTCGTTCGGGGATGCTCATGGCTACTGCGGCATGCTGTCGCGTCCCACAGCCCTGAGCGCCTGATGAATCGATCGCAACAGTAGTCCGCTGTCAGAGCCCAGGCCAAGCATCCGGAATCCCTGGTCACGTCGCTCGACAAGATTTTCCATACTGGTAGTTAAAAGGCCACAGCGTTTTCCCATGGTATGAATCAAATCCTTCACTTGGAGAATTTGTTCAGCGACACCAGGTCCTTCCCATTGGCCGCGATAGCCAGCCGATGCGGAGAAGTCGTTTGGGCCAAAGAAGAGCACGTCAACACCGTCCAGTTCACACATGCGGGGGACATGGTCGATGACGGCAATGTTTTCGATAATGGGAACTACCAGCACGTGTTCATTGGCCTCCGCCGTGTGTTGAACTACACACTGTCCCCAGGTGGTCGCACGTTCACCCCCAATACCTCGCCGACCCTCGGGAGGATAACGACTGTCGCGAATTGCCTCTTCCAGTTGCTCGACCGTTTCGACCTGAGGAATCACCACACCGTCTACTCCGATGTCGAGCGCTCGTTTCGTGAGTGAGGTGCTGCGTTCAGCCAATCGGACCAGCACCACGGTGTCGCTGCGAAGTCCGGCACGCACGTGTTCGTTGATCTCCTTCCAATCGAGGTGCCCATGCTCCGCATCGACAACTACCCAGTCGAGTCCCAGAGCAACGGCCATTTCAGTGATCGATGCTGATTCCAAAGTTACCCAAAGCCCGTAAACAGGTTGGTCATTGGCGAGTTTGGCTCGAAAGCGTTTCAGTGCCTGTGTTTTCATATTCTCGATGGAGAATTGGAGAATTGGAGTGGTGGAGTAATGGAATGGTGGAATGGGGAGACATCCTACCATCATTCCCTCCGTCCATCACCCCCTGAATTCAAGTTGAGTTCAAGTATGGCCAAATCGCCACCGGTCGCTAAACCATCTGCGGATGGGTCTTCCTTCGCGACGAGAGACTCCTCCCACTCGCCCTCGTCGCCTTTTCGTTGAAGGGATTCCACCAATTTGAGCAATCGGTTCTCGAGCCGAAATATCAATTGGTCGATTTCTTTGAATTGGACTTCCGTGATCTGATCGTTGCGGACGTAGGCAACGAAACCCGACATCGTTTCACCAAGGGAACCCAGCGCAATATTAAGATGATGAAGGTATTCTTTAACGGACCGACGACAGTAGCCTTCGGCGATATTTCTATGAACA
>JAABVD010000339.1 GCA_014529615.1 Opitutia bacterium | reverse complement strand
TCTTCAGGGGCCAAGGCAGTCAACCCTTCCAGTTGGCGCAGGAGAAGATCGAGGGTTTTGCCGATATCACAGATCTCGGCAGCTGTTGCGCCAACCAGATTGTGAATCTCGTCAGTAATGCCTGCAATCTCGGCATCCAGTGCCGAAATTTCCTGAGTAAGCGCGGCTATCTCAGCGTCCAAGCGTGCAATCTGGGAATTTGCAGCTTCCTGGCGCTGCTGGTAATCGACCAGTCGGGCCTCGTACTCTTCGCGGGTCATTTTTTCTTGCGCGAAAGCAGTGCCCGCAGACAGGATCAGGACAACGGCCAGCATTCTTTTCGTCATCTCATACCCTTTCAAATACATTCGTTACGTCGTCTACCCGCAGGTACTGGGGGGTGTGGGTCGATTGGACTGAGGCAAGGTGTTATTCCCCAGACAGACCAGCCAAGGCTTCGGTGGTACCGTCCCTCTTTTCCTCCAGTGCCTTCTTATCGGCCTTTTTTTTCGCCAGCTGTCGCTCCAGTTCGGCTTTTTCAGCCTTTTTCTGGGTAACCTGCTGCTCGGCAGCCTCTGTTGCCTGGCGATTTTCTTCCAGGACGCCCATCTCCTTCTGGGAAGGACCCCGAGCGCATCCAACCGTCAGGGAAAGTGTCAGGCTGGTGAGGACAAAAACAACACTTGGTTTTCCGAGCTTGCAGAGAGTCATTTGAAATTCTCCAGATCTACCCAGGAGGCTGAAATTGTTCGGTGCATTTTGCACGGCACAAGGTAAAAAGGTCCAATTGGGATGTCAAGGGAAGATTGAAGAATTGCTGTTCTTACAAAGGGTTACGGCAATCCATGGCAATGTCGGGAACCCTATTGTGGGCAAGGGCTACACAAGCCGAGTTGCGATTCCCAGGTCGCGCAACTGAACCTCGTCAACTTGGCCGGGAGCCTGTTCCATCAGTCCGATCGCCCGGTTGGTCTTGGGAAAGGCAATGACTTCCCGGATCGAGTCCTCTCCTGCCAGCATTGCGACAACGCGATCATACCCGAAAGCGATACCGCCATGGGGAGGTGCGCCGTATTCGAGAGCATCGAGCAAGAAGCCGAATTTGGCACGGGCTTCCTCTCCGCTCAAAGCCAGGAGTTCGAAGATTTGGGCCTGAAGGTCCTTTTGGAAAATCCGCATGCTTCCCCCTGCGATCTCGGTGCCATTGAGCACCAGGTCGTAGGCACGGGCCCGAGCCTTCAGCGGCTGCTTTGAAAGCATGGCGACGTCCTCCTCCAGCGGAGAAGTAAAAGGGTGATGCACGGCCGTGCAGCGCTTTTCCTCCTCATCGAACTCCAGCAGGGGGAATTCTGTCACCCACAGGGGTCGCCAAACGTTTTTCGGGACCAGGTCGAGTCGTCTCGCCAGCTCAAGGCGCAAGGCACTGAGAACCTTCGCCACAATTCCCGGGTCGTCGGCTACCATCAAAAGCAGGTCACCGGGTTCTGAGCCAAACTCCTTGATAAGGAGTCCTCTGGATTGTTCGGGGAAAAATTTCGCGATCGAAGATTCGAAACCGCTGTCGGTGTGCTTAATCCAGCTCAGCCCTTTGGCTCCTGAATCCTGGGCGAAGAGAATCAACTGGTCAATCTGACTTCGGGGCAACTCACTGCCCCCCTTGACGTTGACTCCTTTGACCTGACCACCTTTTTCAATTGCGGACTGGAAGACCCGAAACTCCGAGGCTGCCGCAGCAGAGCTGGCATCCTTGAGTTCGAGGTCGAATCGCAGGTCAGGTTTGTCGCTGCCGTACCGATCCATGGCCTCGGAATAGGTCATGCGGGGAAATGGATCGGACAGTTCTATACCCCCGATTTGGGCAAACAGGCCTCGGGTTATCCGTTCCGATACCCCCATAATGTCGTCTTCCGAGATGAACGACATTTCAATATCGATCTGGGTGAATTCCGGTTGCCGATCCGCACCTAAATCCTCGTCCCGGAAACACTTGACGATCTGAAAGTATCGATCGAATCCGGAGATCATCAGCAGCTGCTTGTATGTCTGCGGCGATTGGGGAAGGGCGAAGAAATTACCGGGGTTTACACGACTGGGGACAAGAAAGTCCCGTGCTCCCTCAGGAGTGCTGCGAACAAGAAAGGGGGTTTCCACTTCGAGGAACCCTTCCGAATCAAGAATTTCGCGGGTTTTCTGATAACACCGATGCCTGATCAGCAGATTGCGCTGCATAGGGAGACGCCTGAGGTCGAGAAACCGGTGACGCAGCCTCACTTCCTCTCCAACATCGACCTGGTCATCGAGGGGGAACGGAACCGGGATGGAGGTATTGAGAATCCTGAGTGAATGGCAATTCACTTCAATTTCACCGGTTTTCAGCTTGGGATTGACCATGCCTTCGGGGCGGTGTTCTACCTCACCCTGAACTGCAATTACGAACTCGTTACGCAGTGATTC
>JAABVD010000338.1:1899-4339 GCA_014529615.1 Opitutia bacterium | reverse complement strand
CCACCATGTTGTACCGCAACCTCCTGGCCATGGAAGCGGAGGAACAGTTGCGGTCCCACCCGGTGGATGGAGCCGTTTTGATGGGGGGCTGTGACAAGACCACACCTGCCCTCATCATGGGGGCCATCAGTATGAATCTGCCGGCAATTTACATGCCGGCCGGCCCCATGCTTCGGGGGGATTACCAAGGCAGGGTGTTGGGCAGCGGGACGGATGTCTGGAAATTCTGGGCTGAGCTTCGGGCGGGCAAGATTTCCGAATGCGAATGGCGCGGCATCGAGGATGGGATTGCCCGTTCCTTCGGCACCTGCATGACCATGGGAACGGCCTCGACCATGATGGGCGCGGCTGAAGCCCTGGGTTTCACCTTGCCCGGGGCGTCCTCCATTCCGGCGGCCGATTCGCGGCATTCCCAAATGGCTACCTCTACGGGGCGGCGCATCGTCGAAATGGTCTGGGAGGATTTGAAGCCGTCAGATTTTCTGGTTGCCGAGTCGTTTGACAACGCCATCAAAACCGTCTTGGCCCTGAGTGGTTCCACCAACGCGGTCATCCACTTGGTGGCCATGGCCCGGCGGGCGGGCATTCCACTTCAGATCGATCGATTCGACTCCTTGTCCGAGCGGGTTCCGGTTCTGGCCAACCTACGTCCCGCCGGTGAATATCTCATGGAAGATTTTTTCTATGCGGGAGGTTTGAGAGCCATGTTGCAGGAGATGCGTTCCCTGCTGTCCACGGACTGTGTGACCATCAACGGGAAATCATTGGGCGATAATATCGAGGGGAGCAAAATCCACCATGACGCGGTCATTCACAAGTTGGAGGAACCGGTTCACGCTTGGGGGGGCCTGGTCATATTGCGGGGAAACCTGGCTCCGGATGGAGCGGTCCTGAAACCGGTGGCGGCCGAACCCCATTTGTTGAAACATCGGGGCAAAGCCATCGTTTTCGACAGTTACAATGAGATGGAGGAAAAAATCGATGATCCGGACTTGGAGGTGGATGCGGACTCGGTTCTGGTCTTGCGCAATGCGGGACCCAAGGGCGGACCTGGAATGCCGGAATGGGGACAACTGCCCATTCCCAAGAAGCTATTGCGCGAGGGAGTGCGGGATATGTTGCGCATTTCGGATTGCCGGATGAGTGGAACCAGTTACGGGGCATGTGTCTTGCACGTCGCTCCCGAATCCTATGTCGGAGGACCGCTCGCCCTGCTCAGGACCGGCGACCTGGTCGAGATGGATGTGGCGGAACGCCGCCTCGACATGCTGGTGGAGGCAAAAGAGCTTGAACGCCGCAAGGCGGAAATCCAACTTCCTCAAGCAACTTATTCCCGAGGCTACGGCGAGTTATACCTGAAACATATTGAGCAGGCCGATGTGGGGTGTGATTTTGATTTCCTCGCCCGTAGCGCCTCGGTGCCGGAACCCGAGATTCACTGAACCTTTTTAACTGAATTTATGGCCACAATATACTCACCCATACCCAATTCCTTTCGTCAGAACCTGCAGGCCAACAAAAAGCAAATTGGCTGCTGGTGTTCTCTGGGAAGTCCCTTGGCGGCCGAGGTTCTCGGAGCCGCCGGATTCGACTGGATCCTGATTGACGGCGAACATGCGCCCAATGAGTTGCAAAGTTTCCTTTCCCAATTGATGGCTTTGAAGGATAGCCGGAGCGCCCCGGTTGTCCGGCCCCAATGGGCGGAACCCATTATCATCAAGCGGTTGCTGGACCTGGGTTTTTTCAATTTTCTCATGCCCTTTGTGGACAATGCCGAACAAGCCAGGGAAATTGTGGCCGCCACCCGTTATCCTCCCGAGGGTATTCGCGGGGTTTCCCTTTCCAACCGGGGCAATCGCTTTGGATATCGCGAAAGGTATCATGATGAAGTCAACGACAACATCACGGTGCTGGCCCAGATTGAAAGCAAGGAGGGTCTGCGCAATGTCGAGGAAATTGCCTCTGTAGAGGGAGTGGATGGTCTGTTTGTCGGACCATCCGATCTTTCCGCCGATCTGGGTTGTTTCCCCGATACCCAGCACCCGAAAGTCCAGGGGGCCATACGGGAAATCCTGCGGGCCGGCGCAGCAACCGGCACCGCCGTGGGAACCATTGCAGTGGTGGAAGAACAGGCCCGCCGTTATCTGGATATGGGCATGACTTGCGTGGCGGTTGGAGCGGACTTGGGGCTCTTGAAAAACGTCACTCAGGAACTTCGTAACAAGTTCCGGTCGAATGACTGAGGGAATTGAACATGGATCCCGCTTCGCCTGAAGGCTACGGCAGGACAAGTTGCACAGGATAGACAGGATTTGGAGAAGATTAACCACAGAGAGCACAGAGAGCACAGAGAGGGGGGAGAGGGGATAACCACGGATTTCACGGATGGGCACGGATGCCCTCAATCCTGATCATGATCGTGATCGTGATCGTGATCGTG
>JAABVD010000338.1:0-1837 GCA_014529615.1 Opitutia bacterium | reverse complement strand
TCTCGGGAAGGCGATTAATGGGGGAGAGATCACGATCATGATCACGATCAGGATCAAGATTGGAGGGGAAAGCGGATGATGGTTTAGATTTATTAACAACGCTTCCTTTGGTCGCTTGGTCCGGCTTCGCCGGAACTGGAATTAACGGAGGGCGGACATTCTTGTCCGCCATTTTCTCTATAAATCAGGTTACCTGCCGCCTCCCCCCGCGCCCTTGGGCGCTTCCCCCTTTGTGCCTTTGTGCCTCTGTGCCTTTGTGCCTTTCTCCCTCCTAATTCCTAATTCGCGCTCTCGGCGCGCTTCCCCGCCCTCCGTTAACTCTAGCCACTAGCCACTTATGTAATGGGGGAGAATGGCAATGGCGGGCATGAATTCCGTTAGTGCATTCTTTGCAAAATCCTGCAAACTCATTGCCCATGCGATTTTGTCTATATTGTGTTATTGTGTGCCTGGGTATGGTTTTGTCGGGAGCTGAATCGCGACCGACCTTGATATTGCAAGGTAATGCGGCCGCCGTGGTGGTCGACCTCGGAGGCGGGTCGATTTCCGATTTTCACTTGCTCGATAACGGCCTCAACCCGCTGCAGTGGGATTCCTGGTATTTCAGGAATCCAGGGGAAGGCGATCCTCCCCTGGAACCGCGCCCCATGGGCCACTTCATCTGCCTGGACAGATGGGGATCGTCCTCGGCGGCGGAAAAGGCTCATGGAATGCCCAATCACGGCGAGGCCGGGGTGGTTTGGTGGGAAGTCACTCGGGAACCGGAGTTGAAAAATGGCGTTTGGGAAGCCGATATGAGGGCCGATCTTCCCATGGCCGGATTGAGGATCGAACGCACCCTGGCCCTCTCGGAAAACGAAGCGGTGGTTTCGGTCGTCGAATCCGTCACCAATTACCGTCCCATCGGACGGATTTACAATTTTGTGCAACATCCCTCCGTTGGGGGACCGTTCCTCAATGAAAAAACCGTGGTGGATTGCAATGGTGGCCGAGGATTCATGCAGGATGCCTCCCTGGAGAATCCGCAGGAGCGCGTGGTGCATTGGCCCCGAGCCAAAAAGCAGGACGGAACGGAGGTGGATGTTCGTTTTCTTTCCGGCGATGATCAACCGCCGGTGGTTTCTTACCTCGTGGAAGACGAGCACGGATGGGTCACAGGCTCAAGTCCGGACAACGGGTTGTTGATAGGTTATCTTTGGAGAACGGCCGAGTATCCCTGGTTGAATATCTGGCGCAATGTCAGAAAGGGAAAGCCCTATGCACGGGGGCTCGAGTTCGGCACCACCGGCCTGCACCGGCCCGGCCACGATTTGGTGGCCACGGGCAGGATTTTTGGTCGCCCCGTTATCCGTTACATCGATGCCTCAGAAACCCAGACCTTCAGCTATGTCAATTTCCTGGTGGCCATTCCGGAAGACTTTGCCGGGGTATTCGAGGTCATTTATGAAAATGAAACGCTTTCCGTAGTGGAAAGGGGGGAGAAACAGCGTCGATACGATCTGGCGGTTGGAGATTTGTTCTGAGAATAGCCACAAAAGGCACGGGGGGAAGCGCGCCAAGGCGCGCGAATTAGGAATGAGGAATGAGGAATGAGGAATTGGGGAGAGGGGAATGAAGAGGGAGAAGGGGGAGAGAGATCAGAATTTCGAGGATGTAAAGGATTTGGAATGGGCTAACCACAGAGTCCAAATAGAAAACTCAGAGATTTGGAAATAAGAATGGTTTGTTTTTGCGTCTTTTGCGTTCTTTTGCGGCTATAAGGCAAATCATGCCAATTTGCTCTTTGGACGCCTTTCCCTTGTTGGTTACCGATGCCAGCTCGGTCGGAGCCCTGGCG
>JAABVD010000337.1 GCA_014529615.1 Opitutia bacterium | reverse complement strand
ATATTGATTTTGACACCACCCGAGACGACCCCCCAGGAAAAGCCGGAATCCTCCACCATCGTCCATACCATTCCGTTGACCCCCAAAATCAAGGCGGTTTGGGTTACGGCCTACGGGGCAGTCATTCCGGCGCGCAAGGTGGAAATCAAACCCCAGGTATCGGGTCAGGTTATTTGGCAGAATGCCGCTCTTATTCCGGGCGGACGCCTGCGGGAAAGTGACGAATTGATTCGCATTGACCCCAAGGACTATGAATTGGACCTTACCGAGGTAAAAGCGGAGTTTGAGCAAGCCCGGTTCGAGCGCGATGTGGAAAGCGGGCGCCAGGTCATAGCTCGTCGGGAATGGAATGAACTTCAGCAGGACCTGGATGTAGCGGAGGTAAATGAATCTCTGGTACTGCGCGAACCTCACTTCAGAAGAGCCGAAGCTCTCATGGATGAAGCGAGGAACGATATTGAACAGGCCGAGTTGGAGTTATCGCGCACCACCATCAGGGTTCCGTTCAATGCCATGGTGGTGGAGGAATCCGTTGAAGTGGGGCAGTTGCTCAACGACGGATCCACCATTTGTGAATTGGTAGGGACAGATGAATTCTGGATTCAGGTCACGGTTCCCTTGTCCATGCTGAAATGGATTCAATTCCCGGACCGGGACCATCCCGGGGCCGAGGCCTCCGTCGTGCTCGATACCGGCAATGGCACCCGGGCGACTTGGAAGGGAAAGGTCCTTCGGCTGTTGAGCGATCTGGAGCCCCTGGGTCGAATGGCCCGCGTGGTGGTGACGGTGCCAGACCCGCTCGGTATCGCGGGCGGTCCCAAAGACGGCCTGCCCCTCCTTTTGGGCAGTTATGTCGAGGTCGAGATTGAAGCTGGAGAATTGGAAAACGTCCTGGAAATACCCCGTTCCGCCTTGCGTGAGGGGAATAAGATCTGGGTGGTTGGGGAGGTCCCGGAATTGAACATTGTCGATTGCGAGGTGCTCTGGTCCCTGAAGGAGACGGTCCTGGTGTCCAACAACCTCGATCCGGGCGACGAATTGATCGTTTCCGACCTGCGTGTTGCCTTGCCGGGAATGTTGGTGGATCCCCAACCCTTCCACAGTCTGTGAGGAATGGATCGATAACGGTGAAAAGAACAACTGAAGAAAACAGATGAAAACGAATCCTCGACAACCCCAACCTCGGCATGGAGGGATCCTGGCCTGGTTCGCGGGCAACCACGTGGCGGCAAATTCCCTGATGCTGGCCGTCGTTGTGGTGGGATTGGTCGTGGCCATGAATATCCGCCAGGAAATTTATCCTCTCTATGAAGTTGATACCATCGAAATCGATATGGAGTATCGGGGCGCCAGTCCGGAGGAGGTGGAGCAGTCCATTCTTTTTCCCATCGAGTCGGAAGTGCGGAGTCTGGAGTTGACCCGCCGGGTTTTGTCGACCGCTTCCGAGGGTCGGGCTTCCGTCGAGGTGGAGATTCTATCCAGTTTCGATCGCAATCGCGCCCTCCAGGAGGTGACGGCGGCAGTAGCGCAAATCAGTATGTTTCCTGACGAAATCGAACCGCCCGTCATTTCCTTGGGAACGGGCCGCCGCCGCGGTGTGAATTACGTGGCGGTCTTTGGGGACGTGGATCAGCGCACTTTGATACAATTGGCCCGCCAGGTGGAGGATGGATTGCTGGCCCAACCCGAAATATCGCTGGTTGAAATGCGCGGAGTGCGGCGGCCTGAGATTCTCATTGAAGTGCCCCAGGCCCAATTGCGGTCCCTCGATTTGACCCTGGGGGAAATCGCCCAGGCCATCGACCAGTCCGCCCTCGACGTCCCGGCCGGCACCCTGCGAACGCAAGGGGGAGATATCCTGTTGAGAACCACCGAGCGCAGGTACTTTGGAAGTGAGTTTGCCGAAATTCCGATCAAGAGCAGCAATACCGGAGGGGAAATCAAGCTGGGGGATATCGCGAACATCGAGGATGGTTTTGAGGAAACCGAGCGGGAGTCCTATTTTATGGGAAAGAGGGCGGTTACCATTTCCATATACGCTTCTGAAAACCAGCCTCCCTTGGTGGTTTCCGCCGCCGTTCGCCGCTATCTCGACCAACTTCAGCCCACTCTCCCCCCCGCCGTAGACGTGGAAATCAGATGGGATCGCACGGAAGACTATCTGGAACGCATCAACCTTTTGCGGTTTAACGGTACGGTCGGTTTGATTCTGGTGCTTTTGGCCCTGGGGTTCCTGTTGGAACTTCGGGTCGCCTTTTGGACGGCGATCGGCATTCCCGTATCCATTCTCGGTTCGCTCATACTGCTTCCCGCGATGAATGCCAGCATCAACATGGTCTCTCTTTTCGGGTTTATCGTGTCCTTGGGAATTGTGGTCGACGATGCGGTGGTTGTGGGGGAGGACATATTCCACAAGATATCACAGGGGAGACCTCGGCTGGAG
>JAABVD010000336.1 GCA_014529615.1 Opitutia bacterium | reverse complement strand
TATTTTTTTGTCACGTAAACGTAGTATGCGCTCAGCGTCGTTTGGGGACCCCGAAACCAGGTGTGGAGCGCAACAGGCCCCTTTTTGAGCTGTGCCGTAAATGTGACGGAGGTGTCGTCCGGACCGATGGGCTTGTTTAATCCTTCAAAGCGATAGGGTGTTTTATCTCCGATTTCCAAATGGTGGTAATCACTCAAATAGAAACTGGCCGTATGGACATCCAAGGCGCCGGATCCTCCTTCGGACGGCGCCGTGATCGGACGATCGATTTCCTTCGGCCAACGACGCAACTCAAAATCATACGCGCCATCTTCCGCCACTTCCAACATCCAATAGCCGCTCTTCTCAGCGCCCTGGCGAATCTGTCGTTGCTGGTCGATAAAGACGTCCAGCCATTCGCAGCCCGTCAGGCGGGAGGGGTTTTCATGCTCGCTCCCGATAATCACTCGCTGGACCTCATTGGCATTGGGTCCGACATCCGCCCACCATTCGTTCAGGCGCGCCCGCATTTTGGATACGACCTCGGGATACTGATCTATCACATTGGTTGTTTGCTTTGGATCGGTTTCCAGGTTGTAAAGCTCACGATCCTCCAACAAACGCCAACGCTTCCAAAGCACTTCACCCAAATTGCGGTACATATGCGTTTGAGCAAAAGGCGTTGGATAGTTCACGAAACCGGGCATGCGACTGTAATTAATCACCAGCATGCGGTCTTCCGGAACGACGGCCTTGCCCCGCAGAATTGAGGCCAGGCTCATGCCGTCAAATTTGGCATCGTTTGGGATGTCACATAGGTCCAGAAGAGTCGGTAACAAGTCCTGAACCTGGGTCAATCCGTGGATATCCCGTGGCTTCATAAGCCCGCCCTTCGGCCAACTGATAAAACAGGGAACCCGGTGCCCCCCTTCCCATAATTCGGTTTTTTGGCCACGCATGCCCGCATTGTAATACCGGGGCCCGTGGGTGCTTCCGTTATCCGTTTTGAAAATCAGGATGGTATCATCGCGCAATCCTTCATCATGGAGAAACTTCATGAGCTTGCCCATGTTGGTATCGATGTTGCGAACCATTCCAAGGTAGTCCGCCAGACGAATCTTGATCCTTCCATCCAGGTGATCGAATTCCGGTTTTGCCAGAATCTCTTTAATCACCTGCTCATCTTCGTCCGGAGCAACCAAAGGCCCGTGGGGAGTATTGGGCGCAATGTAAGCCAGGAAGGGTTTACCAGCCCTGGCAGACTTCTTCATGAACGCAATTCCTTCATCAAAGAAGATATCCGTGCAGTAGCCTTCATATTGTTTGAGCTTCCCGTTGTTGACGTAGGTATCATCCCAATAATCATTACCCCAATAATCCGGAACGGAGCCGATGTGTGATGAAGGGAACCAAACGGTTTCGTGCCAGCCTCTATCTTCCGGACGGAATGGGTAATTGGCTCCGAGGTGCCACTTGCCAAAAATTCCAGTCTGATATCCCGCATCACCCAAGAAGTTGGCCATTATGGGTATTTCAGGCCTCAGCAATGCTCGGCCACTACTCACATTGATGGCTCCGTTTCGGGCCGGGTCCAGGCCGGTCATGAGCTGGCCTCGCGTCGGCGTGCACATCGGAGAAACATGGTAGTCCTCCAGCCGCAGGCTTTGCCCATGCAAACGGTCCAGATGAGGGGTCTCGAGGATTGGGTTTCCGTTAACCGATAACTCCGGGTAACCTTGGTCGTCGGTCATGACGACGATGACATTCGGTCTTGCCAGCACCGCCGAAGCGATGAGGCTAATTAAAAGGATTGAGGCAACTGATTTCATATTCGTTCGCATGGAATTTATATTGATAACATATTACTAAACTGTAGTGTGGTGTCCCGGAAATTCCATCAAACAATACCGCAGCGATTTCAAGTTGTAGGAGCGGCATAGGCACACCTAATAGGAATGAAAAGGGATTAACCACAAAAAGCACAAAAGACTCAAAAGGGGAGGGGGAAAGCCACGGATTTCACGGATGAGCACGGATGGCTCTCAATCCTGATCTTGATCTCTCTCCTTTTCCCCAATTCCTAATTGGCGCGCCCCGGCGCGCTTCCCCCTTTGTGCCTTTGTGCCTCTGTGCCTCTGTGCCTCTGTGCCTTTCTCCATCCTAATTCATGATTTGTCGTAGGGTTTGGGGGAAGATGCTAATTGACACCGTAATGGATCCTTAATCGGGAGAGTTCCGCTTTCAGTTGGTCTATTTTCTGAGCGTATTCGGGATTATCGTATTCGCTTTTCATTTCACCTGGGTCGCGCTCACGATCGAAAAATTCCCACTCGTCCACATCGTCGAATTTGAAGTGGATCAGCTTGTACCGGTCATCGGTCACCCCATCGTGGGGCGGAACGCCGTGATTGTAGTAGGGACCTCTTGGATCTTCAACTCTCGCGGTTCCTCTTTGAAACCGTGCACGCCTGATTTC
>JAABVD010000040.1 GCA_014529615.1 Opitutia bacterium | reverse complement strand
GGAGACCGAGTGCTGGCGCGGGTTTTGTGCAGATTTGCGGGTGATGCTGGGTCGACACCCTGCAAAGACGCAAATCCAATGAAGTCCGCGTCAGCGCCGGTATTCCGGAGCGCAGTAGAAAATTTGTGAGACATGCGGGTTAGCTACCGAGGTAGCTGATTGACAAAAAGCCCGCAAAAAGAGACAAAACCGCCATGTTTGATTTGACTGGGCGCGTTGCCCTTTTAACTGGTTCCTCGAAAGGCATGGGAGCCGCCATGGCCGAGGGCTTGGCCGAACAAGGAGCCAAGGTGGTCATCTCAAGCCGCAAAATTGATGTCTGCAGAGCCACTGCCAAAGCCATCAACGAAAAGGTCGGTCGGGAAGCCGCCATTCCCATCGCATGTAACGCCGGCTACAAGGACCAGTTGGAAGCCCTGGTCGATGAAACCCGCAGCAAGTTGGGAAAGATCGATATTTGCGTGGGGAATGCGGGTGTAAACCCCTATTACGGGCCGATGAATGACATTTCCGACGGGGCCTACGAAAAGACCATGCGCAACAATGTGCAGTGCAATCTCTGGCTCTGCCAAATGGTCAAGCCGGACATGGAAGAAAAAAAACGGGGTTCGATTCTGATTACCGCCTCCGTTGGGGCCTTCAGTCCCTCAACCACCCTCGGAACCTACAACATTTCAAAAATGGCTGCCATCGCACTGGTCCGCAACTTGGCCGCCGAATGGGGTCCTCTCGGTATCCGGGTCAATGCCCTCTGCCCGGGATTGGTCAAAACCGACTTCGCCAAAGCTCTTTGGGCCAATCCCGAAGCGGCCAAGCAAGCCATCGCCCGAACCCCGTTGCGTCGATTGGGAGAAGCCCAGGACTTCAAAGGCATCGCCGCTTTCATTTCCTCTGATGAAGCGAGCTGGATTACCGGACAGGCCCTGACGATCTGCGGCGGCACGGATATGTTCAGGTAAATGGCGGATGCCGGGGCCTGGATGCTGGATACTAGCCACTAGATGTTGGAAAGGAGAAACTGGAAACGAGAATCATGAAAATCAGGGACAAGATCGTTATCGTGACCGGAGCCGCCAGTGGGATCGGAAAAGCGCTTTGCTATGGCTTCCACAAAGAGGGAGCCGCCGGCATCGTCGCGGTCGACATCGATGAAGAGGGCGCCGTGTCGGTCGCCCGGTCGGTTGGCGGAATTGGTTTTGGCGCGGACGTGGCCAAGGAATCTGATATCGTGCGGGTGGTGGTGGAGACCGAAAAGAAGTACGGCCGGATCGACGTCTTCGTTTCCAACGCCGGTATCGGTGTCAGCGACCCGTCTAACGCCGCATCCGCTTCCAATGAGGATTGGAATCGGAGTTGGGATATTCATGTCATGGCCCACGTCTATGCGGCCCGCGCCGTCCTGCCAAGGATGATTGAGCGGGGGAATGGATACCTGTTGAACACCGCTTCCGCCGCCGGGTTGCTCAGTCAGATCGGAACCGCCCCTTACTCCGTGACCAAGCATGCCGCGGTCGGTTTTGCCGAATCGTTGGCCATTGCCCACCATGACCAGGGCATCCGCGTCTCCGTTCTCTGTCCGCAAGCCGTTCGCAGCGGCATGACCGCCGGAACCGAAGGCGGAGTGGCTGGACTCGATGGCATGCTGGAGCCGGAAGAAGTGTGCGACGCGGTGATCAAGGCCATGGATGAAGAATGCTTTCTCATTCTCCCCCACCCCCAAGTCCTCACCTACATGAGGCGCAAGACCGCCGACTACGATCGTTGGTTACGGGGCATGCGCCGGTTGCGGCGCAGGATGCTCCAGCATAACCATTGAGAAACTTGTAGGCATGTGGGGTTTGATCTATCGACCAAGCCCAGGGAAATTTGAGGAACACGATATTATAGACCGATCCTAACCCTTATCTCTAAAATTCGAAAATGATTACAACCAGGTTTACTGAACTGTTTGGCATCGAGCATCCCATTGTCCAAGGGGGAATGCAATGGGTCGGACGGGCCGAATTGGTATCCGCGGTGGCAAACGCCGGCGCTCTGGGGTTCCTCACGGCGCTCACCTTTCCCACACCCGAGGACCTTATAAAAGAGGTGCAAAAGTGTCGGGAAATGACGGATAAACCTTTTGGCGTAAATTTGACCATTTTGCCAACGCTCAAAAAAGTCCCTTACACAGAATATCGACAGGCCATCGTGGAATCGGGCGTGAAGATCGTGGAAACGGCTGGGTACAACCCCAGGGAACACCTCCCGGATTTGAAGCGGGCGGGGGTCAAGGTAATCCACAAGTGCACCTCGGTCCGGCACGGGTTGACGGCAGAACGCATTGGTTGCGATGCCATCAGCATGGATGGTTTCGAATGCGCCGGGCATCCGGGTGAAGACGATATACCCAACCTCGTGTTGTTACCCGTTGCCCGAGACAAAATCAAGATACCCATGATTGCCTCGGGGGGCCTGGGCGATGCCCGCGGCTTGGTGGCGGTACTGGCGCTGGGGGCGGACGGCATGAATATGGGGACCCGGTTCATGGCCACGCAGGAGGCGCCGGTCCATGAGAACGTGAAGCAACAGATGGTGGAAAACGACGAGCTCACCACCGACTTGATATTTCGCACTCTAAAAAACACAGCTCGGGTGGCGAAAAACACGGTGAGTCAGGAAGTCGTCTCCATCGAAGCGAAGGGAGATGCGACGATCGGTGACCTCGCTCACCTGGTCTCCGGACAACGCGGTCGCGTCGTTCTCGAAAAGGGAGATATGGACTACGGAATCTGGTCCGCCGGAATGGTTCAGGGGCTGATCAACGACGTGCCAACCGTGAAAGAACTGGTCGATCGCATCATGGAGGAAGCCCAACAGATCATCGACCGGCTCCGGAACGCTTACTCCTGACAATACCTCCCCTTCGATTTTCACTTGACCGGACTGGAAAAAGCAATCGGGGTTAGACCATGGCTTACGAAACTGTTCTCTACGAAACCGGCGACTATGTCGCAACCATCACCCTGAACCGGCCGAAGCGACTCAATGCCATCATTGGGCAACTCGAGGATGATTTACTCAGCGCGCTCCAACGGGCCGAGGAAAGCGACGATGTGCGGGTCATCGTGCTGACCGGCGCCGGCCGCGGGTTTTGCACTGGCGCGGATATGAAGAATCTTGACGCCGGATCCCAATCCGACTGGTCCCAGGTAACGACCGAGGAGTGGATTGAGGCGAATCTTCCCCAGAGACCGCGCGGCCAGGTGAGAGGGGATTTCCAGAAGACCTACAGCTACTTTCCCGCCATCACCAAGCCGATTATTGGAGCCATCAACGGATTTGCCGTCGGTCTGGGATTCGTGCTGCCCCTTTACTGCGATATCCGCATCGCCTCGAATCAGGCGAAATTCGGAACGGCTTTTGCCCAGCGCGGGTTAATCGCCGAACACGGCATCAGTTGGATGCTGCCGCGACTGGTCGGCATCTCCAACGCCCTCGATCTGCTCTATTCGGCGCGTATGATCGATGCCGAGGAAGCTCTCCGTATGGGATTGGTCAGTCGTGTAGTTCCGCACGACTCTTTGATGGAGAAAGTCATGGAGTACGCCAACCACCTCGCCACGAGGGTGTCGCCCCGATCCTTGCGCGTCATCAAAAGAGAGGTCTACAACGCCCTTTTTCAAACCCTGGAGGTCGCCTGCGAGGACTTCAAGGAAGGGGTGGCCCACTTCCTGGAGAAGCGACCGCCCAAGTTCACGGGAAAATAGAAGAGGAAGCCTTCTGGCGAAGCGGGATCCGTGGTCAATTCTCTCCCACACCTCTGTGCTCTCTGAGCCCTCTGTGGTGAATCTTCTCCCTCTCAGCATCTCCGTACCTCAGAATCTCAGAATCTCTATTAAATTCCTAATTCGTGAGCCTTGCGAACTTCCTCCCTCGGTTTTTTCTGTGGTTAACTCCTCCTAACTCGCAAATCTCAAAGCCCGAGCAGCTTTCCCAACTCCGCCCAGTTCCCGGCGCGAAAATGCGGGATGTAGGTGGGTGGCACCGGCGCATCGGGGTGGAGCCACACCGGCAGGAGACCCGCCCGGCTGGAGCCTGCCACGTCGTTTTCCCAAAGGTCGCCCACATACCAGGTTGCGGCAGGGTTGGACCCCAGTTTTTCTACCGCATCCCGAAAGATGGCCGGGTGAGGTTTCCGCAAGCCAAATTCGGCGCTGGAGACGACGAAGCGAAACGCTTCCATCAGAGAAAGCTCCCGAATATCGCTACGCAGAAGATCGCTACTGAAGATCGAGTTGCTGACCACTCCCATTGGAAGTTTCAAAGCATGGAGTTCCCGCAGGACGCGCCGGGCATCGGGGGGAGGAGCATAGTCGATTATTTCCGTTCGAATGAACCGCTCCAGATTTTCCGGGGATCCCTCCCGGCCTGAACCGGTAGGGAGATGGTCCTCCAGCCACTTTTTCACGTGAAATTCCCTCAGGCCATCACGGCAGGTGGCATCCATGGCATCGGCCAGCGCTTGCGGGAGATTCAGGTCTTCTCCAACGAAGGGAACGAAGGCCTGTCGGTCCAACCGGGACCGCATCCTGGCGCCGAGATCCCCGGAGATGCGGTCGTGCAGCAGGGTGCCGCCCAGGTCGAAGAGTATCCCCTCCGGCCGTTTGCCAACGATAATCTCCACCCCTGTATTCATGGCTTTGCCTCAGAAATTCGTTACCCTACCGAGGAGGGTCAAATTGAGTTTCCTCAACCTTCGAACACCTCCGTAAACCGCAGGACCTCCTTGAGACGGACTCCTTTTGCGGTGTCCTCTACGGTGCAAATTTCATTCACCGGATCGTGTTGGAGAAAGAGATAATAGTCCCTGTCCACCGCCTGACGCAAAAACGTGGCTTTTTCCTCAATCGTCAGTAGTGGTCTTACATCGTACCCCATCACGTAGGGAAGCGGAATGTGCGCGGTGGAGGGGATGAGGTCGGCCATGAAAACTACCGTTACCCCATCGATTTTGATGCGGGGCAGCATCTGTGCCTCCGTATGTCCATGAACCAGCAAAACATCGATGTCCGGATGGATGGATTCTCCCTCAGCCAAAAATTTGAGCTGACCGCATTCCTGCATCGGGAGGATATTTTCCTTCAAAAAGGAGGCCCCTTCCCTGGGGTTGGGGTCGAGCGCCCAATTCCAATGGGCCTCATTGCTCCAAAAAGTGGCATTGGGGAAGGCGGGAATGAGGTGTTCCCTGGAGGGGTCGTAGGCGATGCATCCTCCGCAGTGGTCCAAATGGAGGTGGGTGAGAAAGACATCCGTAATATCTTCTTTGCCAAACCCATAGCGAGCCAACGACAGGTCGAGGGAATCCTCTCCGTGCAGGTAATAGTAGCTTAAGAATTTTTCCGACTGTTTGTCCCCTATGCCGGTGTCAATAAGCATGAGCATGTCGCCATCTTCAACCAGGAGGGATCGCATGGCCCAGGTGCACAAATTGTTTTCATCTGCCGGATTGGCCCTTTGCCAAAGGACCTTTGGAACCACCCCGAACATGGCGCCGCCATCCAGTTTGAAGTGACCCGTATTGATAGGATATAGTTTCATGGTTTGGCCGTTAGACCATTTGATGTGAAAATTGCATGCGCCTACCAAGATGTGTGGGGGGACCCGGTGAAACCAGCAAATTTAATTCCCAAAGCGCCCAAATTCAGGTTGAGGTCATGGGAGAAAAGCCCAAGCATATGTGAGCTTCCGCCAGTTTGCAGGATTCGCCAGCCCGTTTGGAGCAGATAAAGTCTAATGAGCCAAGCCAGCAGTCTCATTGAACCGCGCCCGATGCATCGTTTTGACCAGGGCGTTCTGAATGCCTATCTCGAACGCGAGTTGGAGGGTTATTCCGGTCCCATGAGGGTCCAACAGTTCGAAGGGGGTCTATCGAACCCCACTTTTCTGATGACCAGCCCCAGCGGGCGCTATGTGCTCAGGAAGAAGCCGCCGGGGAAGCTTTTGCCCAGCGCCCATGCGGTCGAGCGGGAATACCGCCTCTACCAGGCCCTGCGGGACACCGATGTTCCCGTGCCCCGCACTTTTTTTCTCACGGAAGACAGCTCAATCGTCGGAACCCCTTTCTTCGTGATGGAGTATTTGGAAGGGCGGGTTTTTAAAGACTCCGGGCTCCCCGATGTTTCCCCAGGGCAACGCCGGGCCATTTATTCCGAAATGATTCGGGTATTGGCTGCCTTGCACACGGTAGATTATCCGGCCAAAGGGCTTTCCGACTACGGGTACCCCGGCAACTACTTCGTGCGTCAAACCGGCCGCTGGACAAAGCAGTACCTGGCCTCTCAAACCGACCAGATTGAATCGATGGAACACCTCATGCGTTGGTTGCCCCAAAACGTTCCCCATGACGATACCACCAGCATCGTGCACGGTGACTATCAGTTGTACAACATGATGTATCATCCCACGGAACCTAGATGTATAGCGGTGTTGGATTGGGAGTTATCGACCCTGGGCAACCCCCTGGCGGACTTGGCTTACAACTGCATGAAATACCATGAGCAGAACGGGAGTCAGCCGGTGTCCGAGGCAGATGGAATTCCCAGCGAATCGGAGGTAGTGGAAGCATATTGCCGGCTCACGGGTAGAGGGGACATCGGGAATTGGAATTTCTGCCTGGCATTTTCCTTTTTCCGCATGGCCAGTATCGTTCAGGGCGTCTATAAGCGGGGGCTCCAAGGAAACGCGAGTTCATCCTCCGCGCTGCAAATGAAAGGAATGATCACCGAAGCGGCCGACACGGCTTGGAGAATCGCCAACCGGTAGCCCTTATTTCGTAACCGCCATACCGAGCGCCTCCGCAACCATGGCGGGTTTATCCAGACCCAGGCCCTCGATCTCCAGGATTTTTTCCGATTTTATGAGAACGCGGCCGGGAGACTTTTCTCTGACAGAAACGATTTTTGTATGGAAACGGACCCTGGAATTTACCCTTACCGGTTGTAGAAAACGCACCCGGTCAAGGCCGTAGTTGAGGCTCAGCACTCGATTTTCCAGCTCCGGCCAATCGGCTGGACCATGCCCGGCCATCAGGGAGAGGGACAAAAACCCGTGGGCGATGGTGCATCGGTAGGGAGAGTCCTTCATTCGTTCCGGGTCGACGTGGATGTATTGATGGTCGTCCGTGCAATGGGCGAACTGATCGATGCGCTCCTGGGTAATATCAATCCAATCGGAAGGAGAAAGTTCCCTGCCTTCGTAGTTCTTAAGTTCTTCCAGTGTAATGGTTTTGGGCATGGCGCATGGGGGCGGAATTGGGAATCAGGAATGGAAAAGAGTTTCTAAGATTCTGAGATACCGAGGTACTGAGAGGAGAGGATTAACCACAGAGGACTCAGAGAGGGAGAGAATTGAACATGGATTAACCGGATGGACAGGATGGGAAGGGGCCCTGGGGCACGCCAATTAGGAATTGGGGAAAGGGAGAGGAATTAGGGTGAAAGATTACGATCAAGATCACGATCACGATTAGAAGGGGTGAAAGGCTGAAGGATTATTGGAGTTTTGACTTGCGAGGCAATTTCAGATTTTCACACCTTCACAACCGTATTTATGAGAGTTGTAGCGACTACCGCATTATATCACTTCGTTCCGGGGGCAAAAGATCTGCTTTTGGCCAAATATCCCGATGCCAAGTGTTGGGATCAGAAATATCTCCTGGCCGGGGACGAGTTGATAGCGTTTTGTAAAGGCTACGACGCAGCCTGTATCGGCTTGGAACGGTTTGACGACTACGTGTTATCCCATCTCCCGGAGCTCCGGATCCTCGGAATGTCCACCGCGGGGGTGGATCATCTCGATCCGGCCTGCTGCAAGAAACATGCAGTGCGCGTGGGCTGGATAGCCGGGGTCAACAAGGTCGCTGTGGCCGAGATGACGGTAAGCCAGATGGTAAACATCGTCCGAGATCTCTACCATTTGTCCGAGCAAACGCACCATGGCCATTGGCCTTTCCGCCCAACTGGAATTCGGCTTCAGGGCAAAACGGTCGGCATCCACGGTTGTGGAAATATTGGGCGCGAGGTGGCCAAGCGACTCATGCCTTTCGGGGTAAAGTTGATCGCCTGTGACCGGGTCGATATTTCAGAATTCTGCGCCGAATATGGCATTGAGCCGGTCCCGCCGGAGGAACTCTGGGCCCGGAGCGACATTCTCACCATCCATCTCCCCCTCAATAGTTCGACGCGCGGGCTCTACACGGCCGAGGTGCTCGACCAAATGAAGCCGGGATCTTATTTTCTCAACATCGCCCGCGGCAATATCGTGGACGAGGTGGCTCTGGAAGCCCGGCTCAAAAGCGGGCATTTGACCGCCGCCACCATGGACGTATTTGGGGTGGAACCGGCGGTCGGTCACCCCCTATTGGAACTCGAGAATTTTATCGGCACCCCCCACTGCGGCAGCGCTACGATTGAGGACCGTCTGGCCATGGCCAAGGCGGGGATACGCGCCCTGGAAGTCAATTCCATTCCGGAACCCGGCGTATACCCATTCGACTAACCAACACAAATCATTATGGTTATTTCCAATTTGCGGATGAAAAGGCCAAACTCCGCCATACCGGAGGAACGGGTTGCACCAAGCGATCCCGACAAGGCTAGCCCGTCTTTGTATTCGAAGAACATGGCATACACCTCCATGGACAAGTTGGAGACAAGACACGTTTCATCGCGACATTCCGGTAGCCCATGAGCGTACTTTACATTGTCCGGCACGCCCAAGCCACCTTCTTATCCGGTGACTACGATCAGTTGTCGGAAAAGGGCTTTGAACAATCGCGGATGCTGGGAAGATATTGGCGAGATAACGGCATTGCAATAGGTGAAGTCTATTCGGGATCACTCAAGCGACAGCTCCAAACGGCTCAGGCATGCGGTGAGACCTATGCTTCCGACGGCAGAGTTTGGCCAGAAGTCCAAATCCTCAATGGCCTCAACGAGTATGATTCGGATGTAGTCATGGAAAAGCTGAAGCGGGAACTGATGACAAAGCATGAACACGTTCGGAAACTCTACCATGACCATGCCGCGGCCACGGAAGTAAGTGAGCGCTACCGCACCTTCCAAAAGCTTTTGGAAGCGGTCATGCGCTACTACATCGCGGGCGATTATGAATCGACCGGTTTCGAAACCTGGCGCGAGTTTCACCATCGGGTCAACGAGGCTTACCGGACAATTCGCAATGGCAAAGGGCATGGTCGAAGAGTGGCCGTCTTTACCTCGGGAGGGCCGGGCGGGGTCTCTATTCAAACCTGTTTGCAAGCTCCCCAGCAGCAGGCCGCCGAACTGAATTGGCGCGTTTACAACGCGTCCATAACCCGGTTCACCTTTCGGGCCGATCGCATTTCCCTCGATCAATTCAATGCCATGCCCCACCTCCCCCCCGAGATGCAATCTTACCGTTGAGGAGGGCGGGAGACTTCACCTGACAAGCGCGATTTCCATTTTGTTAAAGATTTGACTTTGAAGGACCATTTTGGGTTAAAAACACCCCAAACTCTCTACACGATTGTTCAAAGGCAGATAATGACCTGTGGTTTTACCCATGGCTTCGGTTTATACCCATACCCCTCACCTCGAGATTTTAGAAGTGTCGAAGTAACTCAATGACTCAGCAACGCGAACTACTTTTTAGAATATGGCTGCAATAACGGACATGGTTGACCTGGAAATTCAAGACGGTGTAGCGGTGATCCGCATCGACAACCCACCGGTGAACGCTCTCAGCGAAGGGGTGCGCAACGGTCTCCACGAAGCGGTTTTGAAGGCCGATGCAGATGACGAAGCCGAGGCCATCCTCATCATCTGCGAGGGCAGGACCTACATCGCCGGGGCGGACATACGGGAGTTTGGCAAACCGCACCGGGGCGTGCCCCTCTTTGATGTGCAAGACGTCATCGAGGGAGCCTCCAAACCGGTCGTTTCCACCATTCATGGAACCTGTCTGGGAGGAGGTTTGGAAGTTGCCATCTGCTGCCATTACCGCGTGGCGATTTCGACGGCGCGGTTCGGTTTTCCCGAGGTCAAACTGGGGATCCTGCCCGGGGCGGGGGGCACTCAGCGCCTGCCCAGAATCGTCGGAGTGAAAAAGGCTTTGGAAATGATGGTCAAGGGAGACATGGTGGATGCAAATTTCGCCCTGGAAAACGGGCTGATCGACGCCTTGGTGGACGATCTCTACGAAGGGGGCATGGCCATGGCAAAAAAAGTGGTCGAGGAAGGCCGGCCATTGATCAAGGTAAGAGACGCCAACGATAAACTCGAAGATGCGAAAAAGGATCCCAAGCTCTTCCACCGCTTTCGCAGGCGAGTAGCCCGCAAGACCCGGGGTTTCGATGCCCCGGAATCCATTATTCAGTGTGTCGAAGATACCCTGATAAAATCATTTGATGACGGGATTCAAGGTGAGCGCGACCGATTTCAGGTCCTGGTCAACGGGATAAAGTCGGAGGCCCAGCGCTACTACTTTTTTGCGGAACGCCAAGCCGGAAAGATACCCGACGTTCCCAAGGGCACCGCAACAATTCCCATCGGGAAAGTCGGCATGATCGGCGCCGGGACCATGGGAGGTGGGATCTCCATGAATTTCCTTTCCGAGGGGACCCCGGTTACCATTGTCGAAGCCAATCGGGAAGCTCTCGACCGGGGCATCGAGGTGATGCGAAAAAACTATCTGCGCGGGGTCAAGCGAGGTCGCCTGACGGAGGCCGACGTGGACGTGATCATGGGACGTCTGACCCCTACCCTCTCCATCGAAGACGTAGCCGATTGCGACTTGGTTATTGAGGCGGTGTTTGAAAACATGGATCTGAAGAAGGAGGTTTTTACCAAACTCGATGCCATCGTCAAAGAGGGCGCCATACTGGCCACCAATTCTTCCGGTCTCGATATAAACTCCATCGCCGCGGTAACCAAGCGTCCTGAAATGGTGTTGGGAACCCATTTTTTCAGCCCCGCCAACATCATGAGACTCCTGGAGGTGATCCGAGCGGAAAAAACTTCCAAGAAGGTCATGGCCACGGTCATGGCCCTGGCCAAACGGCTCGGTAAAGTCCCGGTGGTATCGGGGGTTTGCCCCGGTTTTATCGGAAACAGAATCCTGCGCCAGCGCGGTGTGCAGGCCCTGAAGCTGATCTTTGAAGGCTCCATGCCTTGGGATGTGGACCGCGTCATTTTCGACTTCGGGTTTCCCATGGGACCCTTCGCCATGGTGGACCTGGCCGGTGTTGACATCGGTTGGGACGCTGAAAACTCCCAAGGAGACAAGAATATACATCACCGATTATGCGAGTTGGACCGTCGCGGGCAAAAGACTGGCAAGGGGTGGTATAACTACCACCCCGAGACGCGCTTCCGAACCACGGAGCCCCTGGTGGAGAAGCTGGTCCTCGAATTTTCGGAAAAAATGGGTAAGACTCGACGGAAGATCAGTGACGAGGAGATCCTGCAACGCTGCATTTATCCCATGATCAACGAGGGTGCAAAGATCCTGGAAGAAGGTATCAGTCAAAGGCCGAGCGACATCGACGTGGTTTGGGTAAATGGTTACGCCTGGCCCGTCTACCGGGGCGGCCCGATGTTCTACGCCGATACGGTCGGCCTCGATAAGGTCCTGGCAAAATTGAAAGCATTTCAGGAACAGGACAATGACGATTTCTGGCAACCGGCGCCGTTGATTGAAAAACTGGTGGCCGAGGGCAAAGGATTCAAAGACATGGCGTAGGGGCATGGCTGTAAAGCAACCTGGCGAAGAATGGCTCCGGCAAGTGCACGAGCCCATAATCGATCCGGAGAGAATCATCGTAGATCCCCATCACCACTTGTGGGAGCGGCCCGGTCGGACCTACCTACTGGAGGAACTCTGGGCGGATACGGATTCGGGTCACAAGGTGACCAAAACGGTATTCCTGGAATGTGGAGCCAGCTACCACGAGGACGGACCCGAACATTTTAAGCCTGTAGGTGAAACCGTCTTTGTAGAGGCCATTGCTTCCGCCTCGCGGGCGGGAACGGGAGCGGAAATCGCCGGAATCGTAGCACACGCCGATTTGACCAGTCCCCACCTCGATGAGGCACTCGATGCTCACGAAGAGGCGGGAAAGGGATTATTTCGCGGCATACGACACTCCTTGGCAAGAGACCCCCATCCCGAAGCTCTGTCCATACCGGGTCGATCACCCGAAGGCCTGGCTGCCTCGGAAACCTTTCGCCATGGTCTGGCCAGGCTCGGGGAACGCGGCTACACCTACGATGGTTGGCACTACCATCACCAGAACCTCGATTTCAGGGACTTGGCCAAAGCAGCGCCGGGCACAACAATGGTTCTGGATCATTTCGGGACGCCTCTCGGAGTTGGGCCCTATGCGGATAAACGAGAGGAAATCTTTGCCCAGTGGCGCGATGACATCGCCGCCATTGCGGAGTGCCCCAACGTCGTGGCCAAACTGGGCGGACTGGCCATGCCCGACAACGGCTTTGGATGGGATCGCCGCACTTTGCCCGCCTCCTCCGAAGAACTGTTGGAAGCGCAAGCCCGCTGGTACCACCACACCATCAAGTGCTTCGGAGCCCATCGCTGCATGTTCGAAAGCAACTTTCCCGTAGATCGCCTTTCCATCTCCTATCATGTGCTCTGGAATGGTTTAAAGAAAATAGCCGCCTCATACAGTGAGGAGGAAAAAACCGCCCTTTTCAGTGGCACTGCGACACGGGTCTACAACCTCGATTGACCGCAACGATTAAACCCTGGTTCCCCAAGCATGTTGACCCCATCTGACGCCCTTGCCCTGATTACCGGCCCCGATTCGCCCTTGACTGTCTCAAAGGCCCTGATTCGCGGTGATGAGTACGATGTCTTCACTCATGCGCCCAACGACATGCGCGATTTTTTTTCCTTCTCCAACGCGCACTTCAAGGAACGGGAATTTCTCATTTATGAAGACGAACGTCTGACCTTTGGGGAAGTGCAGCGCAGAGCGGTTTCACTGGCCAAATCCCTCATAAACCTGGGGATTGTACCGGGTGACCGCGTGGCCATTTCCATGCGTAATTATCCGGAATATTGCGTGGCCATCGAGGCCATATTCGCCGTGGGGGCAGTAGCGGTCACCTTGAATGCCTGGTGGCAACCGGAAGAGGTCGAGTACGGCCTCATCGACAGCGGAGCGCGGTTTGCCTTTGTGGACCATGAACGCTGGCCGAGATTCTCCCCTTCCCTGAACCTGTTGGAAATGGGAGTGGCCATTACCCGCCCGGAAGGTCCGTTGCCGGACGGTGTATTGTCCATGGCAGACCTGATGAAGCCGGATTCGGATGAAGCTTTCCCTCCGCTTGACATCGATACGGACAGCGATGCATTGATCATGTACACCTCCGGATCGACCGCCCATCCCAAGGGCGTGGTGCTAACTCACCGGAGCATCATCAGCGCTCTTCTTAATTTTACTTGTGCCGGTTTACCAGGGCTTCTTTTGGGTCCCAGCGAGGAGATTCGACAGGAAACAGTGCAATGGCTCAGGGGAGGGCCCGACTCTATGAACGATCCCCTCGCGGCCAGGTTGCCCAGGGAGTTGATGTTGGTCAACGTTCCCTTCTTCCACGTGTCGGGCTTGCACACCATGCTCTTCCTCAGCTATCGCGCCGGCCGCACACTGGTCCTCATGTACAAATGGAATGCCGAGAAGGCGCTCGAACTGGTCGAACGGGAGTCCCTCACCAAGATGGATGGCGTCCCCACCATGGTAGGAGAAGTCCTCCATTCGCCCGATTTTCCCAAGCGGGATTTGAGCAGTTTGGTCAGCCTTGGCGGCGGCGGAGCAGCCCGGCCTCCCGAGCACGTAAAACTGATGCAGGAACGCATCCCACACGTCATTCCC
Organism: Opitutia bacterium; assembly: GCA_014529615.1. Taxonomy (GTDB): domain Bacteria; phylum Verrucomicrobiota; class Verrucomicrobiia; order Opitutales; family UBA2995; genus JAABVD01. Next base: position 3,420 of record JAABVD010000040.1, on the reverse strand, counting down.
AGTGTGGGGTACGGGATGACGGAGACCAACGCCGTCGGCACCGTGATTGGAGGGGCCGATTACCTGGCCCGTCCCACTTCGGTGGGTCCACCCATTGCCCCATTGGTCGCGATGGAGATTCGGGACCCGGACGGCAATGCCCTCGGTCCCCATGAGGAAGGGGAAATTTGCATGAAGTCCTCCGCCTTTATGCGCTGTTACTGGAACAAGCCGCAGGAAACTTTGGAAGCCTTAAGAGACGGCTGGCTCCGTTCCGGGGACCTCGGCCACCTGGACGAGGAGGGTTTTCTCTACATCACCGGACGCGCCAAAGACATCATCATCCGGGGGGGCGAAAACATCGCTTGTGGAGAAATCGAGTACGTATTGCACGAACACCCGTCCGTCTACGAAGCGGCTGTATACGGCGCCCCCGACGAGCGCCTCGGTGAATGCGTTTGTGCGACGGTTTACCTTCGGACAGGATGCAGCGCCACCAAAGAGGAGATCCAGGATCACGTCAGGTCCCGCTTGGCCGCTTTCAAGGTACCTGGGCACGTGCACTTTTTGGAAAATCGGTTACCGCGAATTGCATCGGGAAAATTCGACAAGCTCGCTTTGAAACAGCTGACTATGGAACGGCTGGGCGCTGGGGACTAGATGCTGGGGGCTGGATGCTGGATGCTGGATAAAAAAACGAGAAATGAGCCTCATGATGAAAGCCGTACGCTGCCACCGTTACGCCGCTTTGGATGCGGCAGGGAAAGCGCTTCCGACCCCCGTTCCCCTGAAGGAGGTGCTGAGTCTGGACGAAATACCTCGACCCGAATGCGGTGAAGGGGACGTTTTGATCGAGGTGCATTATGCCTCGGTCCAATACCCGGATGCGCTCCAAGCCCAGGGCCTTTACCAATTGAGACCGGAACATCCCTATGTTCCCGGTATGGATGCGGCCGGTATCGTCTTGGAAACGGGCCAGGGAGTAGATCACGTGAAGGAGGGAGACCGCGTTTTCGCGCTCAATGAGACCGGAAGTCTGGCCGAGATCGCCAGGGCCCCTGAGCAACGGGTATGGAAAGCCCCCGAAGGAGTCCATCTATCGAAGTGCGCCAATCTGGGGCGCAACTACATTCCGGCCTATCATGCGCTAAAGATTGTTGGAGAAGTCGGAGCGGGCGACCTCGTGCTGGTGGATGGCGCTTCCGGCGGTGTAGGCATGGCAGCAGTGGGGTTGGCCAAGGCCATGGGCGCGCGGGTGATTGCCGGAGTGAGCGTGCCAGAAAAGACAGCCTTTCCCCTCTCGGCCGGGGCCGACCGCGTGCTTTGTTACGGCGACAACCGGGAAACCTTCAGGAACTTCAAACGGGAAGTTAGACGATCCGCCAAAGAGTTGGGCCACGATGCCGGTGTAGACGTGGTCATCGACGTGGTACAGGGAGAGTTGTTCGAAGGCGCGCTGGTTTCATCGCTTCGCCCCCTGGGAAGGATTTGCCTGTTGGGCTTTACCGCTGGACAGAAGCCGATTCGCCCCGGTCTGTTGCTGATCAAGGAGGCCGCCGCCATCGGCAGCTTGTGGGCTCGATGGGCCAACGAAAATCCGGAAGAGCATCGGAAGAATGTGAGAGATATTGTCCGCTTTATGGAGAAGGGGGAAGAATTGGAAATCAGGATTGATAAAGCACAGAGGCTGAGCGGGGATTTGGGTGAGAGGTCGGGATCTCGATCACGATCACGATTTGAAGAGGTAGGGGCGGTAAGGCCGCGGGTTGACCGCATTTATCCTCTGGATGCTTTCATCGAGGCTTTCGAACTGTTTGAGCAGAACCGGGGACGGGGCAATACGGTGGTGTGTATGAAGGACGGTTGAAAGGCACCGAGGCACAAAGGCACCGAGGCACAAAGGCACAGAGGTGCAAAGACAGAGAGGAGGGAGGAATATGGAGGGTGAGCGATCAGGATCAGGATCAGGATCAAGATCACGATCACGATCACGATTTCAGGTTAGGCGAGTACTTCGTGGATGACCCGACCGGCCACGTCGGTTAAACGGTAGCGGCGGCCGTTGTATTTATAGGTGAGGCGTTCGTGGTCCATTCCGAGCATATGGAGCACGGTGGCGTGAAGATCGTTGATGTGAACGGGGTCCTTCTCGGCCTTATGCCCGAGTTCATCGGTTTCCCCGTAGGATACCCCGCCCTTTACCCCGCCACCGGCCATCCAGACGGTCATGGCATGCGGATTGTGGTCTCTTCCCGGTTTCAAGGTTCCGATCTGAGCCACGGGGAGACGCCCGAATTCTCCTCCCCAAATTACGAGAGTGTCCTTGAGCAACCCACGTTGCTCAAGATCGGTCAATAATCCTGCGATGGGTTTATCGGTTTCCCCGGCAAACTGGGTGTGGTTGCCAAATATGTCGATGTGGCCGTCCCAAGCCCGTTGGTTTTCGTTGCCACCCGAGTAAATTTGGACGAAACGCGTGCCGCGTTCCAACAACCGGCGGCCCATCAAACACTGTCGACCAAAATGCGCGCAGCGCTGGTCGTCCAATCCGTAGAGTTCCTTGGTATGTGGGGATTCGGCACGGATGTCGAAGGCCTCGGGGGCGGCGGTTTGCATGCGATAGGCCAGTTCGAAACTTTCGATGCGAGCGGAAAGCTCGGCGTCGTCGGACTGCTGCTCCATATCCCACCGATTGAGCTGATTGATCAGGTCTAATTGGGCACGTTGCTGAGTTGCGGATAGTTTTTCCGGTTTCCGGAGGTTGAGGACCGGGTCGCCCTTCTGCCGGAGCAAGGTCCCCTGGTAAACGGAGGGGAGAAACCCTGAACTCCAACTCGATCGGCCCCCTTTGGGCAGCCCGCGGCCCCGAGGGTCCGCCATGACCACGAAAGCGGGCAGGTCCTGGCTCTCACTACCCAATCCGTAGGTGACCCATGAACCCATGCAGGGGAAACCGCTACGGGGCAACCCGCTGTTCATCATGATCAGGGCGGGGCTATGATTGTTGGATTCGGAGTAAAGGGAGTGAATGAACGCCATTTTATCCACGTGTTCGCCCAAGTGGGGAAATATCTCCGACACCATTTTCCCCGACTGTCCTCGTCGGGAAAACTTGAAAGGAGACTGCATGATAGCGCCCACTTCCTGTGAGAAAAACCCAGTAAATTTGTCAAAGCCTTCCAGTTCTTTGTCGTGGTATTTTTCCAGGGCCGGCTTGTATTCCCACGTATCCATGTGGCTGGGCCCGCCATGGATGAACAGCCAGATAACCCGCTTGGCCGTCGCGGCAAAGTGCGGCGCTTTTGGCGCCAAAGGACTGAGCCCTCGCTCACCCAGAGGCCCGCCACGCGCCAGCAAACCTTCGCCTTGCAATATACTGGACAAGCCGATCATTCCCAGCCCCATGCCGCAGCGTTTGAGCAATTCGCGCCGGGTCATGGA
>JAABVD010000039.1:13903-17030 GCA_014529615.1 Opitutia bacterium | reverse complement strand
GTATCTTGTGCACGCCGACGGCATGCCTGAAGCCCCCGTGGTGCCAACGCTTGTCCCCGGTTTCATGGCCGGTGTAAATAACCGGATTGTCCTTTATTTCATCTATCGGCGGTGGCGTGGCGGAAAATAGCAGCCCGGCCGACAGGTAAATCAGAAGGAGAAAAGTAATTTTGCCCGCGTTCATTTTCAGAATAGATTGACCCCGATGAATGACAAAGACCATACTTTAAAAGCCAGCTCAAAAACACACAGAACCCATCTTGTGATCTCTGCACTCTTCACTCTTCCCCCCATCCGTGGTCAATTCCTGGATGCTCGATGCTCGATGCTGGATGCTGGATGCTGGTTCCAAAATCTTGATCGTGATCTCTCTCCCCCATCTCCCTCATCCGTGCTAATCCGTGTTAATCCGTGTTAATCCGTGGTTAATTTTCCACAAATTGCAGGGAGTAGAGATCCGTTCCCCGCATGTGGAAAACCAGCCGAACCGTTTTTCCCGACAGGGCGGTGAGGTCCGTTCCCTTTTCCAACCACTCCACCGGTTGGGCCACCGAATTGGTATTGATGTAGATGCAATCCTCCAAAGCGTATCCCGGGATGGCATTCCCCCTTTCATCGAGGATTCCCACCTGGGCATAACCGGTGGCGCCGGTGTCGATGTTCAAAACCAGAACGCCTCCCCTGAAGGTAAGGGGAAGGGTGGTGAAGCCGCCTCCCGTGTAAGGGGTGCGCAGGGAAACAAACCCGCCCAACCGCTGGGTCAGGCGATGGGTAACCGGGCTTGGCGCATCCTCGGTCCAGGCATCGTGATAGGACGCCCGCGAATAGGAATACTGATAGATTTCATTGCCCCGCCTGACCATGCCATGGGCCAGATAGGGCCGCCTTACCGGGAATCCTTCATGGTCTCCGATAGGCAGGTATGCCGGCCGCGGATACCGTATCCAGTTCAATCCATCGCGGCTGACCGCCAACTGCGGTTCCACCATTCCGGTACCCATTTCTCGGCTGGGATGGGCCAGAACCTGCCGGGCCGGCGGTCCGTCTCCATGGTAATGGAAAAACCACAGGGGAAAGGCCATGTAGGCGTCCTCCGCCCAGGGGTATTTCATGGCCCGAGTGTTGTAGAGATCGGTCGCCACCGGATCCAGATCAGGATCCCGGCCCATGGCAATGGGAAACTCGATACCGAACCCCGGAGGGGCCAGAGGTCCGTTGTCCAACCACCAAGGATCCCATTGCTCCACCTTCAGGGGCCGCTCCCGATGGATTCTCAAAGCCTTTTCCCGCGTGGTCGGCTCAAATTCCCAAGCCCCGAAAAGATCCGTGACTTCCGTCCGCACAAAATACCGCTCCGTCCGGCCGGAGGGTGTCGAACCGTAATCGGACCGATGATGCCCCAGATACACTTGCCGCTGGTCATCGTAGAACAGAGTCGAAGCCGATCCGGGCCAGAAAGGCAGCGCGGCCGTTTCACTGCGTTGAAACGACCACCCATCGGATGATGTCCAGATGTACCAGCCCCCTCGATCGTGCAACCCTACCAGCGCTTTCCATCGTTCCTCTGGCGGACCATTCGGATCGATGAAAACGGAACCGGCTTTGGCCGGTCCGGGAATGACTTGGTTGGCCCGGCCACTTCCCAAATCCGGAGCTTCGAAATGGAGTCCATCCCGAGAGGTCCAAACGGCGACCCCGGCTGCGCCTTCACCGTATAGCCGGATGAGTCCGTCCTCACCCTCGATCACAGTGGACCAACCGATTCCCCTATCCAGAACAATTTCTTCCAGACGGGCCGGATGCGGGATCAACCGAACCCCATCACTCTCGGCCAGAAGGACGTCATCGAGAAAGAGATGCTTGCGGGACCCCATTTCCACCACTCTGGAAGGAGCCCTGTTGCCCGGATAAAGGAGTTTCCCTCCTTTCTTCAAGGCATAAGGCTTCCTGCCCGCCTTGTGCAGACGCGAGTAGCTGTCGGGAGGAGAAAAAGACCCGGTATAATCGACACTGTCGGAAAACCGCAACTCATCCATAGCCCCGTGCAGTGGTCGGTTCCAACGTCCGTCCCGGGCCACGGTAAAGTAGGCCTCTTCCCCAACAGGGAGCGCTTGCAAACGGACCGATGTTTCGGCCACGGCTTCCCCGTTGAGATACCAGATCAGCCGGCCTTCTTCATGGGTGAGGGCATAGTGATTCCAACCTTTTCGAATAGCTCCCTCGGAGCGAAGTTGGGCCATTCCACCACCGGCCTGGTTGTGCAAACGGAGCATATTCTTCTCCGGAATGACCGAAAGCCGGGTCACCCGATCATTTTCTCCCCGGGGTCCACTGCCAATTTCAAATACCACTCCCTCCCCCTCGGCTCGCTCGTCCAGCTTCAACCAGAATTCCACCGTCCAGTCATCAGACCCGAGATTGAGGGCCGTCCGGGTGGCATTTGTAAACTCGAGCCGCCGCAAGTGGCCATTCCCATTGGTAAACAGGGCGGCAAAGCGGTTATTGAACCACGTCAGAGGTTCCACCGTGCGGCCCAGTTGGAGTTCCGGAGCCTTCAGACCGAAGCGGATGCAGGTTTCCTCACTGGAGGGTTCGTAAACCGGTTCCCAATCCTCCGGCTCGACCGCGCCGAGCGCCCCGCCAAACTTCCCCGGCACGATGGATCCACCCCGCCCCAATATCAAATGCAGGCCATGGGGAGTGGCATCCGATAGCGGACAACTGGGATAAAGGCCTTCCTGCTCGTCAAACAACCATAGGGCCACCGTCTCAGCCCTGGACACAAGGCCTGAAAACAGTAACAAAGCGGCGAGGCAATATATCCGTCTCATGGGATTGATTTTCAAACCAAAGGCGCTGTTGGTCGACCCTGAAAAAATCAAAATTCCTCCGCGCGGCCGGAGAACTCCTCCGGCGCGCTGGGGCGCGCCAATTAGGAATTAGGAATTAGGAATGAGGAATTAGGAATTAGGAATTGGGGAGAGGGATTAACCACAAAAAGCGCAAAAGACGCAAAAACACACCATTATTATTTCCAACTCTCTGTGTTTTTTGTGCCTTTTGTGGCTATTTTTCCTATTTCCTGTTTCTTCATCTCTTTGCGCTCTTGGCGACTTTGCGAGAGTCT
>JAABVD010000039.1:0-13695 GCA_014529615.1 Opitutia bacterium | reverse complement strand
GTGCGCTGCGCGACACTGGGCTTTGGAGTGGAACTGCTTTGCAGTTCTTAGAAGTGTGGCTTGAGAAAATGGCGGACAGGAATGTCCGCCCTCCGTTAACTCTAGTTCCGGCGAAGCCGGACCAAGCGACCAAAGGAAGCGTTGTTAATAAATCTCCCCCATCATCCACCTTTCGGAGAAATTCGTTCCACCCGCCAACCCCCAAATCGAAGCATTCCTAATTCCTAATTCGCGCCCTTGGGCGCTTTATCCGTGCCCATCCGTGAAATCCGTGGTTAAAAAAACCTTCTGGATCAGCTCTCGCAAAGAGCGTCAAGTTCGCTAAGATTTGTGGGTGCCTTTATGCCTTCCTTGTCACGCCGTAGCCCGCTACGCGGCGAAGGCGGATGTGCCTTTCTCCCTTCTCTGAACTCTGCACTCTGAACTCTGAACTCTTCTCCCCCTCTGTGGTTAATTTTCCCTGCCTTTCCTAATTCCTAATTCGCGCGCCCCGGCGCGCCTCTGTCCCCGGGAGGAGGTTCGGCCCGTTGCCCCCCGCGTCTTTCATCAAATTCCCAATTCGGCGCCATTTCCTGAGCCCCGACGCGGCGGCGCCAGTCCCTCAAACTCGCGGCCAGGGTCTCCACCAACTCAGGATATTCCCCGGCCAAGTCGTTTTCCTCCCAGGGGTCCTCCTCCAGGTCGAAGAGTTCAAAAGCGGAAACCGCATTTGAGTTGCCCATACTTCCTTCAAACCACTCTATCAATTTGTGCCTTCCCCGGAGCGCCGAACCACATGGCCCCAGCCCGGTGTGATGATAGTGGGGATAATGCCAGAAGAAAGCTTCCGGTTCATAAATTTCACTTCCACCGGAAAGAGCGGGAAGCAGGTTTCGCCCATCCAATTCCACTTCCGGCAAGCTCGTCCCGGTCATGTCAACCAAAGTGGGAAGCAGGTCGGCCAGCGAAACGGGCCCTTCAAAGACGCGGCCCCCATCCAAACCCCCTGGCCAACGCAACAGGAAGGGCACGCGGACTCCGCCCTCGTAGAGGTCGGATTTGGCCCCTCGCCAGGGTTTGCGAACCGCGCTGTCGGCATAGGCCCCGTGATCGGCTGTAAAAACCACAATGGTGTCCTCTCGCTGATTCGACTGATCCAGAGCCTGCATGAGCCGGCCAAACGTATCGTCGAGCTCCGCCACCATGGCAGCTTGAGTTGGATGAATCCACTCCATCTCCCGAGGAATCTTGTTTTGAAAGCGTTCCAGGTAAGTCGAGGGAGCCATCTCCGGCCGGTGAATGGTATTGTGAGCCAACACACACAGGAACGGCTTGTCGCGGGGACGCCGGAGAAACGCAATGGTGCGATCCGTCAGTTTCTGCACGTTGTGGGCATCGTCCTCGGGGTCGAAGTGGGGCTTCGGCTTTCGCGTGACAAAAACCTCGTCGAAGCCATGGGATTCGGGATCCATGGGACGGTGCGGCTCGTAATGGTAATCCTTCCCCAGGTGCCATTTTCCGATGTGAGCGGTTTCGTAGCCCTGAGCCTTGAAAATATCTCCCAAGGTTTGCTCGTAAACCGGCAGTCCTTTTTGCCAATCCGGCGTGATCAAACAGGGATTGGCCGGAACGGTGCCGGGAATGTAGTTGGTCAAATGCAGACGGGCCGGATGGCGCCCCGTGTAGATACCGGCCCGGGCCGGAGAGCAGACCGGTCCCGTGGCATAGGCACGGTCGAAGCGAATTCCCTGGCCGGCAAAGGCATCGAGATGCGGAGTCTCGTAATAGCTGCTGCCGTAACAACCCAACTGGCAGGACGAAAGATCATCGACGATGACCAGCAATATATTGGGACGCCTATCCACCTTTTTCTCCGGAATCGGATCAGGAACCGCCTGCCTTCTCAGCCTTTCCGGCCCTTCTCAATTTAGCCACCTGATGAATGGTCAACTCCTCCACATTGGCCGGTCGGTAACCTCCCAAGAGGCGGCTGGTCAGGTAACCCACGCCAAAGAGAATGAAGTGACCGAAGAGGCCGATAAGCATGGAGTTCATTTCCCAATTGAATCCGAAATCGACGATGCGGCCGCCCGCTCCGTCGGGTTTGGATAAAAGGGCCCAGGAGGTAAATATGACACAGGCCCCAATACCGTAGTAAACCCCGGTGCGGGTGGCCCTCCGGGTCAGAAAACCGAGACAGAACAACCCCAGGGTGCCCCCCGATATGATGGTGGCAATGGTTATGGCCCGCTCCATGAGGGGGACCGATCCATCCTTCGGAAGCAGCAATATCGCTATGGCGGAGGCCGATAATCCCCCCAGCATTACGAAGAGCCTCCCGCATATCAGACGCGTTCTCTCCTTCACATTGGGAAAGATGTTTCCAAAGTAGTCGGTGGTCAGGACGGTTGCGATACTGTTGAGGTCAGCGCTCACCGAGGACATGGCCGCCGCCAGGATAGCGGCCAATATCAGGCCCAATACCCCCGCCGGAATGTAGCGGGAAAGAAAATACGGCATGACCTCATCCGCCTTCACGGGTCCGGCATCACCGGGCATCAGATCGAAGAAACCGTAGAAACTGCCCCCAATGAACATGAAGGCGAAAAATATGGGCAGGCAGCAAAACGCCCCCATCAAGGCGCCGCGACTGGCCGCCTCGTCCGACTCGCCGATGAGGTAGTTTTGCACGATGTGCTGATCGGTGATATAGCGCCGGCTCCACTGAATGAAGTAGGCGAAGAAGAAGATCCAGATGGTGGTGGTCTCCCGGTCGAAGAGCATGCGCCAGGAAAACTCCCAGGAACCGAAACTGTAACGGCCCGCTTCCCAGGAAGACTTGATGATGCCCACCGGATCCCCTATCTCTGGAGCAAACAGGACCCGGATCAGAATGAGCGCCGCCCCGCCCGACAAAATGATTCCCTGAGCCACATTGGTCCAGGCCACCGCCGTGATCCCCCCGATCATGGTGTAAATCAAGGTGAAGAGACCGGTGCCGAGAATGACATACATCGGCTCCCAACCGGTAAAGACATACAGAGCTATGCCCGTCGTCACCAGGGTCACACCGAGGTCGAAGGTGCGGTCGGCCAGAAATCCAAGCGAGGTATAGATGCGACTGCCCAGCCCGAACCGGCGGCCGACAAATTCGTAAGCGCTCATCTGCACCACCCGCCGGTAAAAGGGCACGATCCACACCGCCACTATCAGGAGCACCAACGGCAGCAACATGTGTGGGAGAAAGAGAATCATCCCCTTGCCGTAAGCGGTGCCGGGGTGCCCCACAAAGGTGCCGCTCCCCACGATGGTAGCCATCAGGGTAAAACCCACCGCCCAGGACGGGATGGAACGGTCCGCCGTGAAAAACTTGCGCACGGTCCGCTGTCCGCGAGAGACGTAAAGACCGATACTGGCTATAATCGCCAGATAGATGAACACCACCAGCCAATCAAAAAATGCCAACTCCATGGTAGTATCCTCGTCTTCCTTACCAGGGCATCACACGCCCCGTGTGTTTACGACCGATCTCCGCCGCTTCCCGGCTGCCGCCGGCCGCTATGTCGATTCCTCCCTCGATGCCGGAAATTACGTTGTCGGGCAGAACGTTATTGAGAAAAGCCACCCCGGATGCCTCGGCCGCGGCCAAAACACGTTCATTGGCTGCCACCACCTCCGGAGACAAGGGGGGATCGGCCCGACCCTCCAGGTAACCGTAGGACAACCCCATATCGCGCGGGCCCGACTCGACAAAGGCAAGTCCAGCCACCGCCGCCGTCGCCTCGCAGTTGCGCAGGGCATGGGGATCCTCGATTTTCACCCCCAGCATGATTTCCCCCTTTGGGTTCAAGGGCCAGGTATCGGCTACGGTAAAATATTCCTCGCGCGTAAGCCCCCAGATCTTTCTGGCAAATCCATCGCTCCCCATGCCTCGGACACCTTCCTCGAGCCCCCCTTTCAGATCGAGTCCCTGTCGATGCACGGGGTAACGGGCTTGCCGGACAAACTCCCTCACCGCCTCGGGGTCGCGGGCCCGGCACAAATGAACGCCGTGGATGCCGGCGGAGAGGGCCTGCTGAACCATCCAGCCATTAATCTTCACCGATTGGGGATCCAGGCCCATCAAGGGCAGGGTCACGACCACGGCCGGTGTGCGGTGGCCGCTCGGAGTGGGTCCTCCTTCGAGCAATCCGGACATGAAGGAGCGCAGGAGGTTGAAATCCAGGGCGGAATGCTCCATGTCGTACATGATCAGATCGGCCCAGGTCCCGGAAAGGGATTTTCCCAACTCGAACATCTCCTCCAGGGTGCGCGGCGCATCACTTCCACGAGCGCCGTAGGTATAGTAAATGGGTTGGCCGGATTCCAACAACTCAATGGCTTTATTGATGCGCTTGGGACCGGAGTACTCTGCCCCAAAACAGGAAGCCGCCGCCAAAGCGGCCAGAAAACAGGGAACTTGATATGGGCGTGATATCATGTCAGGCGGGGTTGGTAGTCTAAAGGGATCCGGCGCCCACCCCTTTGGGCGCGTCCTCTTGCAAAGTAAAGGTGCGGATAACATCGAAGGCGTTCACCCCGACAGTGGTGGCTTTGACTGCGCCCCAGACTTCCATCTGCCGTCCGCCGGAAGTCTTGATCACTCTGTACTGACCATCCTCGTGATCTTCGCTCAGGCGCACGGGGCGGCCGGCCAAATCAGATGGCAGGGGCTCCGCCGTTTTCAGAACTGTCGAGTAGGTTTGGGAATTGAAGGAAAGGGACAGGATTTCGCCGCTGAGCGCATCATCCAGGAATATATCCGCAACGGGTATTCGGCTCCCGTCCCCCACCGAAGTCTCCACCATGTTTCCCTCAAATGTAACCCGCGCCTCAATCGGCCCCACCGGTCCCTTGAGCACGTTTCCCGAAAAGTAACTGGGCCCGAGGGATTCCTTGTCCTCCAGAAACTTCCAATCCTGCCAGACCGTGTTGTTTTCCGCGATGATCTCGGAACGTTGCAGATACATGCCGCCTTTGTTCTCAGCTATCACGTTCCCGACAAAATGAGCCCGTGACTCCATCGTAATCCGCATGGCTCCGGAGTTGTCCACGGAGTTGCGGTTGCCCACAAAGACATTGTCCTTCACCAGAACGTTGAAGCGGTCTATTGGGGGATAAGGGTCCAGGGGCGCATCGTAACGGTGTTCCTGCCCCCCGATAAAGAGCCCGCCAGCATCGTCGTCGCTGTAGTTGTCCACAAAGACATTGGACGAAACGACAGGGTCGGCCCACAGCGCCACGAAGACGCCGCCCGCATCGTTGTCGGCCAGGGAGGAATTGGCTACGACGACGTTCCCGGAAAACTCCCCGCCCGACCCGTCGAACCAGGATACCGCCCCGCCATCGCTACTGCGCATGGGATCGTCCAGGCCGGCCCGGTTGTTGGCGAAAACATTGTTCCTAACCACCGGATTGGCCCCTATATCCACCGCCAGCGCGCCCCCTCGACCACACTCGGTGGAGTTGTTGAAAAAGTAGTTGTGCGCAATTTCGGGCTTGGCTCCGTTCAGGATCATGACCGCTCCCCCGTCATTTCCGGTCTCGTGAATGAGAGGCGGGTCCCAAGGATCCGGGATCAGGGTGCGGTTGTTGACAAAGATACAATTGCTTATGGTCGGGGAAACGCCGTCGCAATGTAGGGCGGCCCCTTTCCCGCGAATGCGGGCATCCACCAAATGAAAACCGTCCAGCCTGGCCCGATCGGCCCCGAAAACGATCCGCCGGTCCCCATTCCCATCCAATACCGAAGCGTAAGCGTAGACGTCACGTTCGCCTCCCGGACTTGCGTAGCCTCCATACAAGTCGACATGCGGACGCAATACAAAGGTCGGTTGGAGGTAGCGACCCCTGGAAACGAGTAGGGCCACCCGGTGGTTCGAGGTGGCAAAGCCGGAATGCTCCAGCGCGTGAATGATGCTGGCCCAGGGTTTGGATTGCGAGCCATCCCCGACCACGTCGTCCCCGGATCTTCCATCTACATAAAAGACCTGTCCATACTGCCCCGGATCGACCGCCTCCGATCGGGGCCCTGCCACGGCCGGCAGATGGGCCGGGAAAAAAACAGTCAACAGAAGGGTGAGCAGTCTCTTTCGCACGGAGTATTCCAAAAAATGAGCCACTGGGAACCTTACGCTGATGGATTCGAATCGGCCACCGATGCGCCCTCAAAAAACCAGGCAGAAAATAGCGTTTGCAACGTTTTCGACCTGATAGAATTTACCGCCGGATTTCAAGCCATATTATGGTTTTATCCCATATGGCTTTTGTTTTTTCCAATAAGGAATTGGGCCTCTTATGCCTTTTTTCATTTATTTTCCGGGATAGGGTGTTTTATTTCACTTGCATTGCTGCGCGAATCGACCGACCGCTGACTAGCCGCGTCTAACCACCCCTCCAAAGTGCCCCTTTCCCTCCCCATCGCCGCCATCCACTGGCTGGATGGCACGGTAATAGTGGTCTACTTGCTCGGGATTACCCTCCTGGGAGTTCACACCGGCAAACAGGTAAAGCGGTCGGCCGATTTTTTCATGCCCCGGCGCTTCGGCAAAGTCATGATGATCATGCATGCCTTTGGCACCGGCACCGCCTCCGATCAGGCCGTAACGGTGGCCTCGGGCACGGTGCGTAGCGGCCTCTCCGGAATCTGGTACCAGTGGTTGTGGCTCCTGGTCACGCCCTTTTTCTGGATCATTGCCCCCATCATGCGGAGGTTTAGGGCCACCACCACGGCCGACGTGTTTGAACTTCGCTATGACCGAAGCGTATCCATCCTGTTTTCCCTGGTCGGCATTCTCAGCATGATCGCCAAGATCGGCCTCTTGTTGAAGGGCACCGGCGCTTTGATCGATTCCGGCACGGGCGGAGCCATCGACGCCAACCTGGCCATCGTCGTCACCTCGGTGCTATTCGTCACCTATGGCCTGGCCGGTGGGCTGGGCGCGGCGGTTGTGACGGATTTTATCCAAGGGGTGCTCACCCTTCTCTTCTCCTTCATGCTGTTGCCCTACGTCCTGGCCGCGGCGGGAGGTATGAGCGGGGTCAAAGCCACCCTGGCCGCGGATCACCCGGAGAAGCTTTCTCTGGTCGCGCCGGGTGAGATCGGGCTGTTTTGGATCCTCATGCTATCCATCCAGGTCATTGTCGGCATCGTCGCTCTCCCCAGCGCCATGGGGAATTCGGCCGCTGGAAAAACGGAAATGGAAGGACGCATCGGCTACATGACCGGCACCTTCATCAAGCGCATTTGCACGGTAGCCTGGTGCCTCACCGGAATCGGGGCTCTGGCTTTGTACATTCAACAGGGCGTGCAACTGGATTCGATCCATCCCGACAGCGTTTACGGCGATATGGCCCGGCAGTTTCTCCCGATCGGTCTGCTGGGAGTATTCATCGCATCCCTGTTGGCCGGGATCATGAGTTCCTGCGATTCCTTCATGATATCGGCCGCAGCCCTCTTCACCGAAAACCTCTACCGACCCTTTCGCCAGAAAAAAAGCATCCCCCATTACCTCTGGGTCGGCCGCCTCGCAGCCGTGTCAATTGTGATTGCGGGCGTAGTTTTTGCCTTCTGGCTGTCCGGGGTCATAGCCGGCCTGATGATCTGGCTCAAGATCCTGCCCATGATGGGCATCGCCTTCTGGATGGGATTGCTCTGGAGGAAAGCCACCCCGGCCGGAGCTTGGGCCAGCGCCCTGACCGCCTTCGCAGCCTGGTGGCTGGCGGAGAGAACCTTTTTCGCCGAATGGTTGGGTTCCCTCCCCTTTGCCGAAACGCTGCGCCTCACCCATGGACCCCCGGACAACCTCGAGACGTATGAGCCCTGGCTCATCGTCTTTTACATGGTAGCCGCCATCACGGCCGGAGTCGTGGTCAGTCTTCTCACCCGCCCGGTAGAAAAGGAGCGGCTCGACCGCTACTATCAACTCACACGGACCCCTATCGCTCCAGGCGAAGAAATTGCCGTCCCCTGCCAATTGCCCGAAGGGGTGTTGCCCGCCCAACGCAAAATGCTCACCACCGCATTCGGGCTGGAAATCCCCATGCCTTCCAAAGTTTCCGTCCTCGGCTTCACCGCCGGTTGGATCGGGGTGATAAGCCTGATCGCCGGCTTCATCTGGATCGCCACCTGACTAAGGACCATTTAACCACGGATTACAAGGATGCGCACATATAGGAAATATAGCCGAAAAAGGCACAATAACGCCCATTTCCCTGATCCTGTCCATCCGCGTATTCGTGATCCTGATCCTGATCGTGATCTCTCCCCACCCTCCATCACTCCATCACTCCTAATTCCTAATTCGCGCCCCTGGGCGCATACCCCCTTCTCCAAGTCCTTGATTTTTCGATCAAGATCATGATCACGATGATTTACTCTGTGCTCTCTGTGCCCTCTGTGGTTAATTCCCTTCTCCAATTCCCATTCAGCCTTCAGCCTTTTTCCCTTTGTGCCTTTCCCTTCCTCCAAATCATGAGTAACTGGAACGATCAGCCCTGGTCGGGTGTTTTTCCCGCCACCTTGTGCCCGTTTCACCGGGATGAATCCATCGACAGGGAAGGCTTGGCCCGGTATATCGAGGAAGTAGCGGGGGTCGATGGCATCGAAGGGGTCGTCTGCAACGGTCACACCGGTGAGATCATGTCGCTTCGACCGAAAGAGAGAGACGCCGTCACTTCCGTGGTCCGAACCAGCGCGGACAAGGCCACAACGGCGAAAAACCGCCCCGTCAAAACCATTACCGGGGTCTCCGCCGAAGGATCCTTCGAGGCCATCGATCACGCCAAATCGGCCCGGGATGCCGGGGCGGAAGCCATCCTGCTCATGCCTCCGCATCATTGGCTGCGGTTTGGTCGCAGTTCTGAAACAGCGGTGGGATTCATCAGGGACGTGGCCGAGGGATCGGGAGTCCCCATCATCGTTCACCAATATCCTGCCTGGACCAAGGCCGGGTATACCTTGGACGAAATGATGGAGATGGTGAAGATTCCGGAAGTGGTCATGATCAAAATGGGCACCCGGGACATGTCGCGGTGGCTCTACGACTACGAACAACTGAAGGCGGCGGCCCCCCACGTATCCATCGTCACCTGCCACGACGAATTCCTACTCCCCACCCTGCTCGAGGGAGCCGACGGGGCCCTGATCGGCTTTGCCGGTTTCGCCCCCGAACTGATGGTCGATTGCGTTCACACGGCTCTGAACGGGGACCTGGAAGGAGCTCGCCAAGCCCGGGAAACGGTAGCGCCCCTGGCCCGCCTGATCTATAACTTCGGGGAACCGGGCTGCGGGGCCCACCAACGCATGAAAGTGGCCCGTTGGCTCATGGGACGTTTCCCCAGTCCGCATTTCAGGCGACCCGTTCGCCCCCTCTCCGAGGCAGGCATCCAGGATATCCGGGATCAACTCAGAGCCATCGATTATCCAGTTGTCCGGTAACTCCGGGCCCCAAGCATGGGCCGCATATCCATGTCCTACTCCTGCATCGATGTCTTCAACCACTGTCTGCCTCCCCCCTACGTCGAGGCCTGCCGGGCCGTGCAAACACGAGACCTTATCATGTTCGACCGGGCCGTGGACAGGCCGGGCATGTGCGACCGCGATGAGCGGATTCAAATAATGGCGCCGTTTCCCGGATACCGCCAGATACTGAGCCTTAGCTCCCCCTCGCCGGAAGTGATAACCACGCCGGAGAAGTCTCCCCGGTTGGCCCGAATCGGCAATGAAGCCATGGCCCAGTGGTGCTCGGATTGCCCCCGCCATTTTCCGGGGTTTGTCGCATCCCTTCCCCTCAACCGTCCCGAGGCAGCCTTGGAGGAAGCCAGTTACGCCATCGATCAACTGGGAGCCTTGGGGGTTCAGCTCTACACCAGCGTCAACGGCTTGCCCTTGGATCGGCCGGAATTCCTGGCCATCTTCGAGCTTATGGCTCAACTTGACCAACCCGTGTGGCTCCACCCCATCCGGGGAGCCAACCCGGGAGATTACCCGGGAGAAGAGGTTTCCAAATACGACCTCTGGTGGGCCTTCGGCTGGCCTCACGAAACCAGTATCTGCGCCGGTCGGCTCGTTTTTTCCGGGCTCTTCGATAAATGGCCCGATCTCAAGGTGATCACCCACCATGCCGGTGGCGCCATTCCCATGATGGAAGGGCGTCTGCAACACGGGTTCGATGCAAAGGCTCCGCGCCACTCCTCTGATCGGAACGGAGAAACAATGCCCAAACTTTCCATGGAGCCGGTTAAGGCCTTTGGCAAATTTTACGCCGACACCGCCACATTCGGTTCTCGTTTGGCCATGAAAGCCGGGTTGGCCTTTTTCGGCCCCTCCCAATGCCTTTTTGCCACCGATTTTCCCTTCGCCGGGATTCGAGAAACCCTCGTCTCCGCTCAAGGACTGCCCCAAGAGATTTTCATAACCAATGCCGAGCGCATCCTCCGGATCCCCCGCACATGAGCAAGGGGAAGCAGTATTCATCCGAATTGCGTCGGTTTAAGGATCCGGTTACGGGGGCCTCGGTTCGTCAGTTGACCGACCACCCGTCCATTCATCACCACCCCTTCTACTACGTCCCAGCCTGGGATCGGAACATGCGACACCTCGTTCTGGTCAGCCACCGCTCGGGCTCGCCCCAACTCTACCTTCTTCCATTCGATTCCGACCGGCTTTTGCAACTTACCGATCGGACGGACCTCAATGAATGGTCCATCCACCCTTCCGGGGACGGGCGCCACGTCTACTTTACGGCCGGTCGGGGAGGTTGGCGCGTAGACACCGAAACCTTCAAGGAAGAACAGGCGCTCGACTTCGGATGTTCGAATATCCGGGAAAAAGGCATGGTCGGAGCAGCTATGGGAACCACCACTCTCAGCCCGGACGACCGCTTTTGGGCCGTCCCCGTCAAGACCGGATCAACCGCCAAAATGATAGTGTTGGATACCGATTCCCTGCGCTCAGAGACTATTCTCGAGCGCGATTCCATAGGTCATCCCCAGTTTCATCCCCAGGATTCCAACTGGCTGCGCTATGCCGGGCCCTATCATTCCCGCATCTGGGTCATGCGGCGGGACGGGGGCGAGAACCGACTGGTCTACCGGCGGGATGCGGAAAAAAAAGAATGGATCGTACATGAAACCTGGCGGCCGGGCACCCGGGAGATTCTGACCACCAACTGGCCCCACGGGGTAATGGCCATCCATGCCGATACCGGCGCCACCCGCAAAGTTTGCTCCTTCAATGCCTGGCACCCCATGGTCGATCCAACCGGCCAATGGATGGTGAGCGACACCAAAATCCCGGACCTGGGCCTGCAGTTGTTCCACCTGGGGGAGGGATTATCCAAACCGACGCGGCTCTGCCTGACCGAGGCAACCAACGCGGGAGACCACTGGAACGTCGATCATTGCCCCTACGACGACGGACCCGTTGACGTCTATGCTCCCCAGCATACCCATCCCCACCCCAATATCTCCCCGGATGGAAAACGCGTGCTGTTCACCTCCGACCGAACCGGCCATGCCCAACTCTACGAGGTGGAAATCCACCCTCACCTCATCTACCCGGAAAAAAACTTTCTGTTCCCGTCTGGAAACCCTAAATTGAAAACGTGTATCGGCTCATATCCATAATACTACTGGGCGCCACCACCTGGTCCTCGGCCAATTTCGTAATCCGGAACGAGCAGGAAAAAGGCCGGATCGAGATCTTCGACGGCAGCCTGTTGGTCGCCACCTATTCCTACAGGGACGAAAAGGTCAAACGGCCCTCCTTCTCCAACATCAAGGCTCCCAACGGAATTCAGGTCACCCGTCACTGGCCTCCCCGGGAAGGCATCGATCCCATGGATCACGACACCATGCATCCCGGAATCTGGATGGGTTTCGGCAAAATCAACGACGGGGACTTCTGGCGTAACAAATCCGAAATCCGGCACGTAGGTTTTCCCCAGGAACCCGAGGTGAGCGACAACCGCATCGATTTTACCGTGGAAAATATTTTTCAACACCGGGACCGTGTGTTCTGCACCGAACGGGCCCGGCACACCATTGTTCGCCTCCCCCACGGATACCTCTTTCAATTCAATTCCACTTTCCTGGCCATTGAACCCATCGATTTCGGCGATCAGCAGGAAATGGGTGTGGGGATCCGCCTGGCAACTCCCTTGCGGGTGGAGGAGGGAAACGGACAAATCCTCAACAGCAGGGGCCACATCAACGAAAGCGAAGGCTGGGGACGCAGAGCCGACTGGTGCGACTACTCCGGCCTCATTCAGGGCAAACGAACCGGAGCCATGCTCATGCCCGATCCGAGAAATTTCCGGCCCAGTCGCTTTCATTCGAGGGATTACGGATTTACCGCGGCCAATCCCTTTTCCGATCAGGACTTCGGACGGGGAGAGAAGCAGGTGAAAACCATCAAGACCGGGAAACGCCTGCGACTGCGCTTCGGTGTATTCGTCTACAGCCTGCCGGGTGAAGAGGCCTTGGATCACAACTCCACCTACCGGAACTATTTGGAGATCATGGGTTATCCCGGTGAACCCGCGGGCCAGCCCTGGCCGCGACACACCATCGATGCCAGTTCGCGGGGAGCCGATGGGGTTCGTCTGGGAGACATCAACGGTGATGGACTGCCCGATGTCGCCACCGGCTGGGAACAGGGATCCGAGGTGCGGGTATACCTCAACCCGGGTCCGGAAAAAGCCCGGGACCGGTGGCCTTACGCCATAGCCGGCTTGGTAAAGGCTCCGGAAGACGCCGTCTTTATCGACCTGAACGGCGACGGCCAACTCGATGTGGTATCCGCAACCGAGGGGGAGGAACAAACCGTCTACGCTCACTTTTCCCCGTCCGGAGCGAGCGAAAATCTTTCCACATCCCCCTGGATAACAAAGGCTTTTCCGGATCTGCGAAAAGCCAGCAAATGGATGTTCGCCCTTCCCCTTCAGATCGACCAAAAACGAGGAGTGGACCTGGTGGTCGGCTCAAAAGACGCATCCGGGCAAATCGGTTGGCTGCAAGCCCCGGAAAACGGGGAGGTGTTGGCCGATTGGAAATGGCGCCGGCTGACTCATGCGGACTGGGTCATGTCCCTGCGATCCATCGACCTGAACGAGGATGGGCATCTGGACATCGCATTCTCCGATAGAGCCGGCCCCGAATCGGGCATCTGGTGGTTGGAGAATCCCGGATCCGAAGGGTTGTCCCAACCCTGGAAGAAGCGCTATGTGGCTGGAAACGGAGCCGAGGTCATGTTTATGGATTACGGCGATCTCAATGCCGATGGCCGGGAAGACTTCATCGCCGCCACCAGAGACGGAGACCTGGTGGTAGCCTACCGGGAAAAGACGGAAGCTCCCCGTTGGAAGGAGGCGTCCATCCCCTTCCCCGGCCAGACCGGAACCGGCAAGGCCGTAGCCATCGGCCACATCGACGGAGACGGTGTCCCCGACTTGGTCGCGACCTGTGAAAACTCCGAAAACGCCACCGGAGTATTCTGGATGAAAAGAGGTCCCGAGGGAAAGTGGGAAGCACGCGAAATCAGCGGAAGAGAGGAAGGGGTGAAATTCGACCGCATCGAATTGATCGACCTCGATGGAGATAACGACCTCGACGTCCTCACCTGCGAGGAACGACACAACCTCGGTGTCATCTGGTACGAAAACCCCGCCTTGTGAG
>JAABVD010000335.1 GCA_014529615.1 Opitutia bacterium | reverse complement strand
TGGTCAAAGAGTAGAGAGTGGTTTCCGTGCCGTTTTCTGTCTGGCCAAAAGATTTCATTGTGATGGTGGCGGGGGATCCACCCGAGGCTGATGGGCAGACGGCTGCCACAGATAGGGTGATGGGGAAAAGCAGTGATTTGAGTTTCATGGTTCACCGGGGATTCATTTTTGAAGGGGTCGAGGGGTCAATCCTTAAATCTCTCCAATTCCCGTTTGGGTGGGAATTGTTCTCGCCCTGGGGAGGCGAACTTCTAGGGTGAATAGCGTTTCATGAAAGTTACTGGAATCGCCCTGGTTTCACCCCGAGCTGCCCAAGAAAATCCAAAACTGACACCCGAATTGCTGGCCTCCGTTCTGGCCCGCTATTCGCGCAGCAATATTGGGCTGGAGAATATTCTCAAGAAAGTTGATTTGGATAAACCGGGGGCCTCGATTGACCGCATTCTGAAGTTTGTCGATTACGGCCACGCCTCCATCGCGGGACTGACCGGCGGTATTGCCATGGCCATTGACGACGTTTCCATGTGGTTGGCTTACAAGTTGTTCGAGATAGCGCAGATGGCGGATGGGCAGGAGTCCAGCACCCGTTATATCAGCCTGAAGGAGAGCGGCCTTCCGGAACCGGAGATCCTGGGAATTCCGCCCGCTCTCGCGGCCGACTGGCGCTCCTTGATGTTGGATTGTTTTGGCGCATATTTCCGGGAATACAATCGGCTCGAAGCATTGGCTGAAGCCCATCCGGAAAAGGTTCGCTATCCGGATAAGGCCAAGCCTCTGGTGAAAAAGCGGATTCGCAAAAATTATGCTTTGGATCGGGCGCGGTATTTTATTCCCTTCGCCACAAAAACCAATCTGGCCTTGGTCATGAGTTCGCGGATGTGGACGGAAACCATAAAGCACATTGAATCGCTTCCCCAGGGGGAAGCACACCGTTGTGCCGAGGCTTTACGCGGGGAATTGACCAAGTTTTCCCCGCGCTTGGTAAAGCACAGTCATTCCGAATTTTCTTACCGGGAGCAGGCGCGACAGGAATTGGAATACAGCCTGAAATTGGGCCGAGAGACCCTTTCCATGGACAATCGCCCGGATCAGGTGTGGGTGAAAATTGATGCGGAGGCCCCGGAATTTTTGCCGGAGGGGCAAAGCATCGCGGAAGCTTTGAAGCACCGGGCCAACCGCTATGGCCGTTGTGGCACGGCCATTCGCCGCATGCGGGTAGGATTTGCCTGGAACAACATGGCCATTGCCGAGCTGCGCGACCTGAACCGCCACCGTACCGGGCACAGGTTCACCCCGCTCATTCAAAATGGGTTTTACTTGCCGCCTGAGGTTGACCCCAGCGAACACTCCGACTTGTTACACCGGCAAAAGGAACTCCTTCACGCCCTGATGAAGCTTGATTCCCCCGCCTATGTCTACGGGTTGTTGCTGGGTTCGCAGACACCCTTCGAGCATAATACGCAAGCGGACAAATTTGTTTATGAGGCCGAATTGCGCACTGGAATGGGGGCCCACTTTCGTTATGCCGAGCATTTGCGGAAAGTCCTGCACAAGTTTTACGAGCACGTTCCGAAAGCGCGCCAATGGGTGACCGAGGGAACGGCCGAACCGGAGTAATTGCAGGCAGTGAGGCGTCGTGAAGGCGCCACGGGGCGCCAATGAGGAATTAGGAATTAGGAATTAGGAATGGGGGAAAGGGAGAGAGGAAGGGATTAACCACAAAAAGCACAAAAGACTCAAAAAGGGTAGGGGAGAGAAATTGACCACGGATTTCACGGATGGATCTCAATCTTGATCGTGATCTTGATCCTGATCGAAAAATCAATGATTTGGAGAAGGAATGGAACATGGATCCCGCTTTGCCCAAGGGCTACAGCAGGACAGGATGGACAGGATTTGGAATTGACTCTCGCAAAGACGCCGAGAACGCAAAGGACGGGGAAATTCGCAAAGGTTACGAATTGGGAAGTGATGAGGTTCAAGGTTTTTCAGGGTCGAGGAAATAGCCTTTAAAACGTAACTACTCAGGTATTTTGAACAATCGTTCGCATGGATGTTTTTTTACTGCGCTCAGGAAACCCGCACCAACGTTCGACCTTCGTTCGCTACGAATATTGTGAGATTCTTTGTGGAACCCCGTTGGGGTTCGTTGTTTTTGTCCATTTCAACCCAGTGTGCGCTTCGCGACACTGGGCTTTGGAGTGGAACTGCTTTGCAGTTCTTTTTAGTCGCAGTCCCACGAGACAGCCAGATGATGGAGGGAGAAGAGTTCAGAGTTCAGAGTGCAGAGAGAGGAGAAAGGAGGGCGCACTTGCAGCCCCAAATTCCTAATTCCTAATTCCTAATTCGCGCCCTTGGGCGCTTCCTCCTCCCTCTGTGTTCTCTAAGACCTCTGTGGTTAATCCCTCCAAGCATTCAAATATCCTGAAGGCCAATTCAGTCTTTGAAAAAGTCCGCTGGTTGTGTGAATACATTAACAGTGCATGACACTGGTGAGATTGATTTTTTTCATAGCGCTTCTGTTCCTGGTCGGGATTCCGGCCAGGGGGGAGGCGGAAAAGTTGAAGCCGGAGGATCCGCAAAGAAGCGAGTTGGAGGGCAAAGCATTCAAGGCAAAAAAAGTAGTTCCGGATGCGTTTCCGGATAGACCGATCCCTCAACTCTACCGGGCTTGGCCCAATCCGAGTCCCCGGCCCAACCGACCCGGAGAAGCATTATTATCCTTCTCAAAAATTCAGCCACCAGTTAAACGGCCCGAGGGGGAATTGTCGGCTTGGCATAAAAAAAAGTGGGAATCGGGTAAACCCGTTCGTTCGGCCGAGGTAAACAAGGATTTTGTAATCGTCCTCGATCCATTTACCTTGAAGGACTTCAATCGGCTCGTTTACAAGCGCAACCGGATCAGGCCGTCCGGGGGCGGTTAGCCTCTCAACTGCTTGCCCTGCCGGACAAGGTTTTTGGCCGACTCGCGCTCGCTCTCCAATTTTTTAAGGGCTGAACTCCATTCTTCCCGCAACGTAGCCACGGCTGAAAAATCCCCGCCCGATTGGGCTTGGTTTATCTTCTGATGGAAGGAGATCCTTTGTGCGGCAATCTTTGCCTTGTATTTGTTGTCGATGTCGGCCAACTCCTCTTTTTGATCATCGGTGAGTTGGACCGTTTCGAGTGGGTCGGAGACTTTGAGACGCTCCATGGCCAGTTCGTAAGCGGATTTCATAATGGGGACGACCATAGTTGAAGGCTGAGGGCGTTGATGCAAAGCATAATTGCCAGGGAGGCAAAGGGAATGGCCAAGAGTTTCAGTTTGGAAAGGCGCAAGGCATGGCCGCATAGGATCGACCCCAGGTAAATGAAAAGGGTCAGGAAACCCAGTGGCTCCTGGATCCAGTGCAAGTCGAAAAAGAGGCCCGGTATCTCAACCAGGCCTTCCAGCATCTTTTCGGTCGGGATGATAAGAGTCAGGGGACCGTGGTTGAAGAAGACGCTCAAAAATTTCATCCCGATCAGACCGAAGATGAGCGACAACATCCCCGAAACGATGACCAGGGTAGCAGCCGGAACCAGGATCAGGTTCAACAAAATGGCCGGGGGAGGGAAAATGCCGAAGTAGAGGATGCTCAAGGGGGCGCTGGCCAGAAAGGCGGCAAGGCTGATAGCGAGGGCGCTCAGGATAATTTCCAGGACTTTGAAGAACCGGCTTTGGCCCTTGCTTTGGAAGCGACTCTTCAGGGGTTGAGCGGCGTAAATGCGGTCCCGCACCAATCCATGCAGGGGCATGCCCCAAAGGAGGATTCCCGTTACCACAGAATAGGAAAGTTGAAACCCCGGGGAAAACAATTGGGAGGGTTGCAGCAGCAATACGATTACGGCTGATGCGGCCAGGGCCTGGAAGGGGGGCATTTGACGGGCCATCGAGTGACCCGCCCAAAAGAACGCGGTCATGGCGAAGGCTCTCACCGCCGATGGATTGGCTCCGGTGATTTCCACATATGCGTAGACCAGGGCCAATCCAATTGCCACGGACACCTTGGCGGGGACTCTAAGAAGGTTGAGTATCCCCGCCAGGCAAAGGGCGACGATTCCCACGTGAAGTCCGCTGATGGCGAACAGATGCAAGGTGCCCGTCTTGAGAAAGAGTCGTTTGTCCTCGGTTTTCAATTCACCCTTTATCCCCAGCATCATGGCTCGATATACCGCTATTGAATCCGGATAATTTTCGATGCCCTTACCCAAAAGACCGGTGCATTTCGCCCTGAGGCGGGCCGTAAGGATTTCCTTGATCGTTCCTTCCTCCGGGGGTTGGAGGAGAGAGGCCCGCCTGAAAATCAGGGGTATGTTCCGGTTGAGAAGACCTTTTTCGAAAGAGGAGGTGATTTCGCCCGAAGGGAGGTAGCGTAAAACGCCAAGGGCCTTCAGCCGGGAACCGCGATAGATGAATTGATCCTCATGCCGGATGGAGAAGTAGAGCTCGTGTCCGACCAAGTCGGTCATGTGAGAGTGAGTCCCGGTTATTTCAGCGATCCCCCGGGCCAGTTCGGGACTGCCCCCGTCATAGAGGCGTTTTACCTTCAGGGTGAGAATGGCTTCCCGCTGAGGCAGTTGGTTCCAGGCTTCCGGAGTGTGGTGGATTTTCTGGAAGTAGGCCAGGGAAACGGAGAGCATGCCCAGGGTGAAGGCAATCGGCCAAATCAGGAGCAGAGCGCTTTTCCGTCGGAAGCGAAGGGACCAGGCGGCTCCCCCCAAAGCGGCAACTCCGAGGGAAAAGTGAATCAGGGGCGCGTTTTCGGGGAGGTGGTGTCA
>JAABVD010000334.1 GCA_014529615.1 Opitutia bacterium | reverse complement strand
GGATCGGCCTCATAAATATTTCGGAAAAGGGGAACCATACCCTGAAGATCCAGTTGGAAGACGAGGACGACGGAGGTTGGATTCGCCTGTCAAAAATACGCCTGATTCCGGCCAACTAGTGTGGAGTTACAGAAAATTCCTTGCACGTCCATAGCCCGCATGTCTCACAAAATTCGTAGCGAGCGACCGAAGATCGAGTGCTGGTGTGGGCTTCGCGCTGATGAGCGGATGAAGCTGGGTCGACACCCCGCAAAGTCGGGAATCCAGCGAAGTCCGCGCCAGTGCCGGGATTCCGGAGCGCAGTAGAAGATTTGTGAGACTTGCGGGATAGGGGTCATCATGTTAGCCATAGCCCTTGGGCGACGGCTGATCCTTGCAACCGTGCGTCGCATAGTTGCCATGCAACGGCGAGTCGTCTTGACGCCGCTTGCGAGGTTGAGATTCTAGGTTTGACCCCTTCCCTCGCGACCTATGAAAAAATCGAAAGTCATACCCGCCCAGTTCATTTATCCCTTCATCCTGGTCACCAGTTTGTTTGCCCTGTGGGGATTTGCCAATGATATCACCAATCCATTGGTTCGTGCCTTCAAAGACATCTTCCTCATCAGCAATGCTCAAAGCTCGCTCGTTCAGTGGGCCTTTTACGGCGGATATGCGACCATGGCGATTCCCGCAGCCCTGGTTATCCGGAAGATATCGTTCAAGTGGGGGATTCTGATTGGACTGGCCCTTTACGCGGCGGGAGCTTTGCTGACCATCCCCGCCGCCGGTCTCCAGCAATTCAATATCTTTCTAATTGGATTCTACATTCTGACCTTTGGCCTGGCCTTTTTGGAAACCAGCGCCAATCCCTACATTCTATCCATGGGGCCCGAGGCAACCGCTACCCGTCGCCTCAACCTGGCCCAGGCCTTCAACCCGATCGGCTCGTTGACAGGCATGGTTGTCGCCAGCACATTGATTTTGCCCAATCTCGAAGTGGCGGATTTCATGGCCAAGGAAAAGGCGGCGCATCCGGAATACGAAGAGATGTTACCCAGCAAGGTAGACGGTCTGATAAACGAAGCGCTGACCCAATTTTCTGAAACCGATGTGGCCGCCCATCAGGCCATGATTCAGCATGACCTTGGGATCGTAAAGATTCCCTATGTCGTCATCGCGTTGGTGGTGATCGCTGTCCTGGCGCTTTTCGCAGTCTCCAAAATGCCCGATACCGGGCACGAAAAGGAGCACATCAAGCTGGGTGTTTTGTTTCGGCGCTTGTTTTTCAATTTTCACTACGTGGGTGGTGTGATCGCCCAGGCGTTTTACGTGTGCGCTCAGTTCATGTGTTGGACTTTTATCATCCACTACGGAATGACTCTGATGGGGCTTACGGCGGCCCAGGCGCAAAACTACAATATCCAGGCCATGGCCATTTTCCTTACCAGCCGTTTAATCTGTACCTTTATTCTCAAATACATCAATCCCGGACTCCTCTTGGGAATTTTGGCGATTGGTGGTGGTTGCCTGACGCTTGGCGCTGTATTCATCCAGGGTATGACCGGTCTCTATTGCCTGATCGGTGTATCTGCCTGCATGTCCCTGATGTTTCCAACCATCTACGGCATCGCCTTGCATGGCCTGACCCCCAATGACGCCAAGCTCGGTTCTGCCGGCTTGATTTTTGCCATCGTGGGGGGAGCCTTCATGCCGCGCTGGCAGGGTGGACTGATCGATGGCGATGGCATGCAAATCGGAGGTATGGTCCTCGAGTCGGTCCGGGTATCCTTCTTTCTTCCCGTCCTGTGCTTTATCGTCGTGGCCATGTACGGTTTTCTATCGAACAGGATCGATCGGAAAGGAGGGGGAGAGGCGCCCATGGACGCCAATTAGGAATTGGGTTCTGGGTTCTGGATGCTAGCCCGCATATCTCACAAATCTTCTACTGCGCTCCGGAATCCCCCCGCTCATCGGCGCGAAACCCACACCAGCACTCGATCTCCGGTCGCTCGCGACGAATTTTGTGAGATATGCGGGCTAGAATCCGGATGCTGGAATGAACCACGGATTACACGGATGAGCACGGATGAGGCGCCGTTGGCGCCAATGAGGAATGAGGGAGAAAAAGGCACAAGGGGTATTTGACTTGAATGACTTCATTAAAGAGTATTTTGAGAAGGAGGATTTCCATGATTGTTAAAATTACATCAAAGCGTCAGGTTACCTTCCCGGCGAGGGCGTTGGACGCGATGGGCGTAGGCCCGGGCGACCAGCTCGAACTGCAAAAAAGCTCCGAGGGTTTCATTCTGCGGCCACGCCGGATTGACTATTCAAAATTGGGGACGCTCAGAGACAAGATTCCGCCCGGAACACCGCCCTTCGACATCCGAAAGTTCAGGGATGAGGGATATGATACGACCGCGTATCGGGATTGACACCTCGGTGCTTGTGCGCCTGATTACCGGTGAGCCTCCCGACGCATTTGCACGTTGTGTGGAACGGCTGAATGATCTCGCTGTCAGTGGTGCAGAGATATTCGCCTCTAACCAAGTTATCGGAGAAGCCTACATCGCAGTCCAGCACCACTACCATGTATCTGAATCCGATGCCCGTTCGGAGATATCAAAAGCGCTTACCAGCGGGTTGGTCGCACCATTGAATGGAAATGACGTCATCGCCGCCCTTGAAGTGTCCGACGGTCCGGGCCTTTTCGACCGTCTCATTGCCGAAGACTATACCCGTGCCGGGCTGGAAGTCCTGACATTGGACCGCAAAATGGCCGCCTTGCCCGACGTGCAGCGGCTGTAGACCAAGGATCCCCTGATATCCCGAGAGAGGGGGAAGCGCGCCGAGGCGCGCGAATCAGGTATTGCGTTGCAACCCCCATCCTGGCCTTCCCCCAGAGGGAGAAGGGAATGTTTTTTTTAGGCTTTCGGCGTCCAACTACTTAATTTTCACTGAGAAAAAATTTTTCAACTTTTGTGAATTGGAGCGTTTCAATGCCGTCACTGAAATCCATTTCCTCGCCACTGTAAACAATGCAACTTTTAGACAAGGCATGGATTTTTTCAGAGAATTGGAGTAATCCCTTCTTGAAAGAGGAATGATAGGTAGAGCTCGATTTGATCTCCATGGCCTTCAAGTCGCTGCCGGATTTGTGCATGAGAACGATTTCATTTCCATGACTGTCGCGAAAGAAATACAGATTGGGTGACAGTCCGCGGTGATACCGGGCCTTCATGGCCTCGATTACCATGAGGTTTTCGAACATGCTACCGACAAGAGGGTCCCGCGTTACTTGCTGCGGCTTTTCAATGTCCAGTAGGTAGCATAGGAGCCCCGTATCCATAAAATAATACTTTGGAGATTTGATAACTCGCTTTCCGAAATTCTCGAAATAGGGGGGGAGCTTGAAAACAATGAATGAAGCTTCCAGAATAGATAACCAATGCCTGATTGTCTTGGCATCAACTCCTACATCACCACCCAGTGATTGGAAATTGATCACCTGCCCTACACGGCCAGCCAGCAGCTTTATGAATTTTTCAAATAGTGAGGCGTCCTTGAGCTGAATCAATTGTCTGACATCCCTTTCAACATAGGTTTGGTAGTAATTGGAATATGCGCTTTGCGGCCTTTGATTCTGATCATGAACCCGCGGCAGAAAGCCATGGAAAATGTATTCCTCAAACGTTTCGAAGCTGATTTCCGCTCCAGTGAGTTCTGAGATGGACAAGGGAAGGAGATGCAACATTCCCGTGCGACCGGCAAGGGACTGGGCAACGGCTTCTCGAAGTTCCAACTGGTGAGATCCGGTTAACACGAATTGTCCCTTGATTCGATCTTCATCGACGATTCCTTGGATATAGCTCAATAATTGGGGCGTACGTTGAATCTCATCAAAAATGGCTTGATATCGGTGACGCTGAAGCAGGGCCTTAGGATCCTCCTGTGCGATTGCCCTGGTCTCCGGATCTTCCAGGTTCAGGTAATCGAATTCAGGCAACACTTCCCTGACCAGAGTGGTCTTTCCGGCTTGGCGCGGGCCCAGCAACGTCACAACCGGAAATTCCTTCAACTGAGTCAACAGCTCTTTTTCCATGGTTCTGAGAATCATTGGCAAAACCCTATTTCGTGAAAATCAGGAGTTCAAGTCCTATTATTCACAAAGCAAGGTTTGCGCTTCGATACGAGTTCCGTCCAATTTGTCTGATCGCAATCGACGCCCTCAGTTGGAAGGTCCGGAGATGAAAAAGGGCAAAAGAACGCAAAAAGCACAAAAACACACATTTCCCTCTCAGCATCTCGGTAGCTCAGAATCTCAGAAACTCTATTCAATTCCTAGAAGAGCCTATTGTCGGTTGGGTTATCTTCTTCTTTACTGGAGAGGATGTTTCTGAAACGCAATCGTCGCAAGATAGGGGGTGAGACTTACGAGTATTGG
>JAABVD010000038.1 GCA_014529615.1 Opitutia bacterium | reverse complement strand
GTTCCCTTTTGGGCTTCCGGATTAGCCACGGTAATTTCCTTTTTGCTGCCGTCAAAGTTGTCCAGAGGGTCCTTTTTTTCTTCTTGAGCAAGGGCCATAAAGGCCAAGCAACAGGCGAATCCCAGAAGTAGTGGAAAGTATTTGGAAAAGTGAATCATGAACCTGGATATGCTATTCCACAACGATTGGATAGGACCTTGCGAGCCTAAAACCCACATCATCCGCGCCGTCCAGCCCATAGCGCTTGCGAGTGCTTCGTAGTTCGCTGTTTGTTACCGATCTCCAGCTGGAACCTCGAATGAGCCTTTGAGCTCCTTTATCGGGCCCGGCATAGTCCACCAATGGGTGGGGAGAGTTCGGATAAGTGTAGGAATAGTAGTCCGTGCACCATTCGGAAACGTTGCCACCCATATCAAACAAACCCAGGGAATTGGCGCTAAAGGATCCCACCGGGGAGGTGGCTTGGTATCCATCCCGGTAACCTGGAACCGACTGACCAATCATGACTTTGGCTTCCGCCCCGGCAAAGTTGCCGCTATTTTCAGGAGGAGGTATCTCCATTCCCCAGGGATAGATCATCTCAGTTGTGCCTCGATGGTAACGAGCGACAAACTCCCACTCCGCCTCAGTAGGTAAGCGATAACCATCGGTACGTGGCTCGATCAGTTTATATTTGCCTGCCACTAGCTGGTAAGCGGGTTTCAATCCCTGTATGTCGCTCAACCAGTTACAATATTCCACGGCTGCATCCCAGGAAACGTTCACCACGGGTCGATCACCGGATTGAAGAGAGACTCCGCTTACAATTCCACTATCGTGATTCGGTTTGAACCTGTTAAATTCCCGGTTGGAGACTTCATGCAGGCCTATGTAGAAAGGTTGGCGAATGCGCATTGCTACCGGTGTTTCATCAAATCCTCGACCTGAAAATTCCTGGGGCAGTCCCATGATGTAAGTATCCGGCTCGATCAGAATCAGTTGATAACCGTAGGGTGACGCAATCTCCTTTTGAATATCTTCCTTTTGCGCGATAAGCGCTCTCAGGACTTGGTCGTCAGTGAGTCTTATGGCTTGGGTTTCGCTGATCAATTCGAAGGAGTATCGGGCTGTTTTTTGAGCTTTGGGGCGGAGTTTATGTGCCTGGGAAGTATAACCGGCTTTGCGCAACTCCAGGTCATAATCCCCTACCGGGAGTTCCAGATTCAGCGGTGAAAGCCCTTGAATGCGCCCATTCAGATAAACATCTGCATTGGATGGTTCTGTTTCGATGCGCAGTTCCCCAATCAAAGGTGAAAGCACAATCTTTTGCGCGATGGTCTGATCCGGATTGAGTTTTAAATTGAAGGATCTTTCTTCATGGTCGAGGAGCGAAACCGCGATATTGAGTTCAGTTTTCGATGGCAGCGAAAATGTGCCAGGTGTTTGCCCCAAGGGGTCCCCATTGACGGTCACCCAGGCTCCTTCCGGAATCGTGCTTAAATTGAGGCGGCCGTGTTTCCACTCCAAGGCCCTGGTCGGCAGCTTCAGCGATTGATTGGCAGGTACCCGAATTGAAAATTGCTGAGCTTCCCGATTTTCCAATTCCAAGCGTAAATCGTATCGGCCCATCAGGAGTTCCATGCTTATTGGAGTCTTTCCTACTTGCTGGTTGTTCAGGTAAAGGGTAGCGCCTTCAGGGGATGTATTGAGGGAGACGTGACTCCATGCGGGTGTCAGAGAAACTTCCAGGCGAGTTCTTTGCCTCCTACCCTGAACAGTGGCCTTTTCCTGGTGAGGAAGGTAATGCTCTGCTTCGACAACAATTTCGTATTCCCCCGGCTCCAAAGCATGGCCGATCAGCGGAGTTTGGCCTACGAGGGTACCATCAATGCTGATGGCAGTTTGTTCTGGTTGGGTGATTACCGAAAGCAAACCGGGCAGGGCGGATAAGGAAATAGAATATGGAAGGGGTTTACCAAACAACAGGTTCAATGCTTCTTCGTGGGCGCTGTATCCTGGGCTAACCACTTCCAGAAGGTGTTTGCCCCGTTTTACGTGAAGCGCGCCATCTTCACCCAGGGTCACCTCCTTACCGTTGAGGACCAGGCTGGCTTCGGGGGGAGAGACGATGAGCGAAACCGGAACCAACTGGTTCCAATACCAATAGGACCCCGCCAAAGAAACCAGCATAATTATGCCTCCAAAAATATAGGGCACCCAAAATTTTCGGCATGATTGAACTTCATCGCCTTTGCCTGGCGGAGTAATAATCTGGCTGCCCTGGGTTAAGGATGTCATGGAGTTGGGCAAGTTGGCATTGAATATAAGCCTTACAATTTTTCCTTACAAATCACCTCGAGGGGTTTAGGGCTTTCTCCAACTTCCACCCAAAGGGTGTGGCGAACGTCTCGATACATGAGACGGGACCCGACAACGGTGTATTTTCCGGGTCGTAATTCGAGGTTCAATTCGTGGAACGGATCGAATTTTCCTACTTGATAGATTTGGATGCTGGTAAGATTATCCGAAAGAATTCTTACCTGTTGCGGTTTGGATTGCTCTGCCAGTATTTCCTCAAGAAATTTGATTTTCTTGGTGATTGCCCCCAAGGGATCAGCGATTTGGCGGCCTTCCCTGAGGACAATCAGGGCTTTGTCCAATTCGCCGTTGCGTTCAAAGCTTTCCGCTTCCAACAGGATTACCTTTAATTGAGCCTCCCGCTCGATTTGGGCTTGGGCATGGGAAAATCCGTCCTGCGCAGCTTGGGAGGCGGGCTCGTAATCGAGGGCTTCTTCAAAGGCATCCCGGGCCGCCAACCATGCCTGATTTTTCAGCTCCTGTTTACCAGTGGCAACAAGTTGGTCTACGCGTTGGCGTCGTTGTAATTCCCTGGCATCTTTTAAAGCATTTCTTGCTTGGATATCTCCAGGCATGAGAGCCGTAGCTTTTTCCAGAAGTTCCACTGCCGAATTGCCATTTCCAGCGGCCAAAGCAGCCATCCCGTCCCGAGCAGTGGATTCGAAGATCTCCTGATTCAGCGCCTGGTTAATTGCTTGTAGACGGGAATTGATGTTTACCGAATCGGGATCCAAGTCCAAGGCTTTCTGATACTCGACCCGTGCCATTGAGTAGAGGCCTTGGTCCTCGTAGCTGCGACCCTCCTTAAAATGTGCGTATACCTGGTTGATGTTTTCAGCGCGGTTCAGTTGTTGTGCGACGAAAGGATCGTCAGGCCGAAGAGCTTGTGCGGTAACCAGCAACTCTTTCGCCCTATCGCCATCGCCTGAATTCAGAGCATCAAGACCCGCCCTTAGTGATGCCTGAAATTGCTTTTCGCCCTGCTCAATCATTGACTGCAGTTTTGCCTCAATTTCTCCAAGCCGACTGAGGGCAATTTGAATTTCGCCGTTTTTCAGGAGTGTGTCCGCCTCGAGCAAGTCTGATTTAACGGTCTGGTATGCTTCGGTTTCGGTTGAGGAAGCAGCTTCTGATCGGAGCCTTGTATCCAGGTTTTCAATACTGGATTGGAGACCGCCTATTTCCTCCGCCCGCAGATAGCTCTCCCGCAGGACTTCGATGGTGACCAGGGCCTCCTCATACCCTTCCTGAGCGGCCTTAAACGCTTTCTGGTCCATGGAATCATTGGCCTCATCGACCAGGAATGCGGCCTTTCCAAAGAGGTTGCGTTGAAAGTCATGAGTATGATCTACACTGGCTTGATCCAAAACCGCCTGGTTTGCTTTCTTGCGGAGGTCTGCAAGTGATTCAGGATCAAGGGCAATAAACGGTTTTTGTATGAGCATGGACGTGGATTCCGGTTCGTTTGACGGTCGATCCGTCGACTCCTCAATTTGGTTGGAAGTATCCTCGTTAGATTCATCCGTATCCGGGCGAAATTGGAATATGAGGACTATTCCCAGTCCAAGGAGCGCCATGAGGACGGCT
The DNA here is from genome assembly GCA_014529615.1 of Opitutia bacterium. Classification (GTDB taxonomy): domain Bacteria; phylum Verrucomicrobiota; class Verrucomicrobiia; order Opitutales; family UBA2995; genus JAABVD01. The sequence goes on along the minus strand of JAABVD010000038.1, from coordinate 9,841 downwards.
GGAAATAATCGTCCCGGTTTCCCATTGGTGGGAGCTTTGCGGTATGGAGGTGGAGATTTTTCGACCGGTGGAAGCGAAATTTTTTGAGGGCCCGAGCCCTTTTCCGGCGTTTCCAGGTCGGCACTCATCGAATGGCAGTTCCGCAAGCTAAACCGATGGGAGTGGATAGACGCTTAAATTGAACTTAAGGTATCAACCGGCGCCACATCTTCCTGACCGGTTTCTATCAGGTAGCGTTGGCGAATTATTTCCCGAATCTGGCGGAAACGGGAATCGACATCTCCGGTCAATTGATAGGTGCGTCCCTCCAGTTCAATGACTTTGGGTTGCAGGCCTTCGCCGGCAATTTCGCTAATTTCGGCCAGTTCCTTAGCCTTAAGGTTGGCGATCTCAATCTTTTCCTTGGCCGCCTCGTAGATGGCCGCGCTTAATTCCAAGCCGCCCGCCAGGATAGCGGCCGCATTCGACTCACTGTTGGAATTGTATTGGGAATCGGAGGCAGCGGTTGCGGCCGCACCGGCAACGGCCAGGCCGGCGATGATATAACTGGTGGTTTTCTGGTTTTGAGCGTTAACACGATATTGTTCCATTTCAATGGACAACTGCCTGAATTGTTCACGCCAAGTGTTATACGAATCGAAAGAACCCTCCTGAAGGTTGTCATAATATTCTTCAATATGGCTCAACATATCCAGCTCCGTTCCGTGAAGCTGCTGGATGATTTGATAAGTTGGGTCGTTTTCAGCCGGAAAGCGCTGAACGTATATTTGCTGTTCCTCGTTTCGAGCCAGATAATCGCCAAAAGCATCGGGCGCCAAGTCGGAGGCAAATCGCATCTGACTGACCATGCGAATTTGCTTTTGTTCTTCCGGAGTCAAATTATTGCGGAAGTTTGCCAATCGGTTTGCGATATGGTTGAAAATGGCGTCGTAGGGGTCCTTCGTCGGCCAATTGGCGGATTGGTAATCTGATTCGAGCGTGAGATACTTAATGGTGTCCTGATACCACATGCGCCCGGTAGAGTCCCTGGCCTGAACCAGAAGAGCAATGGAGTGGCCATCAGATGCCAGAATAGTGGCGTCAACGAATAGATCGGGCGATTGAACTTCCCCGGGACTGACAAAGGTTTGTCCCCATTGCTGGCTTCGGTCCAATACGCTTTTCAAAGTACCGGGCAAGAAGTGTGTTTCAAGACGGCGGATTTTTGGATCGATTGCCTTATGGTCTATTTTTGGCACGCCAGAACCGTCGATGGCGAACAGGCCGCTCCCATCCTCCTCCAGTTCGTAGAGGTCCACCCCTGGCTGGAACAGATTGATCGCCACATTGAATTGCTCCTGCGCTTGGTCCTCCGGGTTGATGGCCATGAGCGGGACATGGGGCACCTTGGTCCCATCGATATAATCCAATGCGGTTTTCGGAGTTGCGCAGCCCGCAAATAAAAAGGCCGTCGCGCAGAGTGGGGTGAAGATTTTAACCAGTGAAATTGATAGAGGCGACAATGACCCGTATGGAGCTACCAACTGGATAATTCGGCTATCAATTTGCGGTATGCATGCGATCAAGGGCGTTTTTATATGCATCGGGCGGTTTTGGTTGAGGTGGAGGTTTAAAATATTTGGCCAAGGCAGGCCGCCAAACACGTATCTGTTCGTATGTTTGGTTCATTTTGTCATACAATAGGAACCTTTCATCGTAGTAGGATTGGCTTACTTTTTGCATTTCCACCAGCATCTTTGCATTGGCCTCTCGATCCACCATAACCTTCCTGGCTTCCTGGCGATTTGGATTTTCTTCATCAAGCCGTTCCTGTAAACTACCTAAAGTTTCAAAAAGACGTTTGTCCAAGTCTTCCAATCGCGTCTTTCCCGAGGTCCCGAATCGGGCGATGGATGATCGCGGTTGCAGAATCGAATTCAGCATATTCGTCCTCCTGCGGTCCTGATAGGGACTCCCGAAGTTGGAGAGGTCTCGCAATTTTCGAAGCTCTTGCATTTCCATTACATTTCTTCGCTCCCGCAGTTGAAACAGGTAGTTTTTTTGGCTGGCGATCACTGTTTCGTAGTACTGAATATACTCCCTCACCTTGGGGCGAAATCCTTCTTCCGTCGCATTGGAATCATCCAAACCCAGATAAACCGCCTTGGTTTGGTCAAGACTGGCTTGGTTGCGGGCCAACTCGCTGGCTGTATCTTCAATCATGATTTCCAGCAATTCCTTGTCCTCAATGGATTCAACCGAGGAGCTTTGAGCGAAAAGCACTCCCAAGAATCCACAAAGGGTTCCACTCCATCCAATCAGAATGATTATTAAATAAATTGAGCGGGCAGTTCTGATTGGGGACACGGTGGTTCAAGGTGTTGAAGTGGCTGATTTTGTCAGGTCCCTCATTTCCTGGTATTCTCTCCAAAGAACTTCCTCTTCCTCCGGACTCAGGTCCTTTTTCCGGCGAATTATTTCCTCTTTGATCTCCCCGTTTACTTCCTCTCGAATTGCGAGGTAACGAAGCAAAAGCTCGCGTCGTTTTTCTGTGATCTTGTTTATGATATCCGAGTGGTATTGGCCTTCATTCAAATCGGTAGGCTTCAAGGTTAGAGGGTCTAGTCTTACCACTTCGTGTGGGGTTGCGCGGGTACGCATATCAACGATAATGAGGGCTTCGTTCATCAAGGTCTCGTTTTCGCTGAACCAACGTGAATAGGTTGCAAATTCAAAGTAATTCTCAGAGAGCAATTGCAAGATATCAGCAACGGCGGTGCTGACACCTAGGCGGGCTACAAACTTTGGGTTTTTGAAGGCGTTTTCCAGTTCGATTTGGAATTTGGCAACCATTAGAAGATAACTTGCCTGGTAAATTTCATAAACCTCCGAGGCCGATTCTGAAAGACCCCAATTTCCAGGTGGTAGCAAGGAGACGGGTTCCTGATGCCACACGGTATGAATTTGCCGTCGATTTGTGGCGGTTCCATTGTTAAATGCAAAGAGGTAGTCTTGTATTCGTCTTTCAATGACAGAAAAAACGGATGCCTTGAGTTCATCTTCCTCGGTCTCCGCTTTGCTTCCCAAAACATAGTTGATGGCCCTGGCCAGCAGTTCCCCTGATCGGAGGTTCTCTCCTTCAAAGTCGATGAATACTTGGGACCGCAAACGTTCCCACTCTGTATCCCGATCGAATAAGGCTTCGTGAATTTGAGTATACTCTTCGACTATTTCTTTGCTCAGGGAGGATAAATGATCGAAGATCCCGGGAAAATCGCATTGGAGCGAGGGCTTCGGGGAATTGAGCACCGAGCGGATTTCTGCCAACTGCCATTCCCTTTCCACCGCACTGCGATTGTGGAATTCCCTTTTGTATATGGACAAGGCTGTGTTCAAGGTCTCCAATTGAAGGCCATAATCTTGCTTCTTGTCGAGGTGAGTTCTTATCCAGGTACCGTCCCATAAATTGGAAAGGTTCTTATTTAAGGTGGATTTCCCTCCTTGCCCAAATAACTGGATTTGGCTGGCCAGGAAAAGCAGGCAAAGTGTGCCCCATCGAAGACAGGAAAAATTTGAATGGGAGAAGAGGCGATTCAACTTGGGGTCAAAAATCAGAGGATCGTCATGGTGGACATGAAACCGCTCATTATTTATTTCAGTGGGGTAATAACAAGTTAATAGCACCGAAGCAAAAGGGTCAGTCCGGAATGGCGCTTAGTTAAGCGGCTGTAGGACAAACGTTCCACACCAGTACTCGATCTCCTTGTGCTCCCTACGAATTTTGTGAAATTCGATGTAGAACCTCGTTGGGGTTCGTTGTTTTTTGCCCAATTCATTCCAGTGTGGCCTCCTTTTATTTGCTTTGGAGTCTTTTGTGGTTTTTGTGGTTAATCCCTCCTAATTCCTATTAGGCGCGCCCCGGCGCGCCTATGCCGTTCCTACAATTTAAAATCGTTGCGGTATTGTTATAAGGAATTTCCGGGACACCACACTAACTCGTATTTCTCTTTGCTTTCAGCCTTCAAGATACTCCCTGACCCTTGGCAGGGGCCAGGTGTTGAAAACCGATTCGGGCGTGAGCCATCCTTTGCGGCAGGCGTTGATGCCGGCTGCCACATAGGCCAATCCGGACACGCTGTGGGCATCGGGATTGACACTGGTGAGGAGCCCTTTGGCGGCGGCCTTTCTCCAGTGGCGCCAGTCCATGTCCAAACGTTGCGGATGGGAATTAATCTCGATGATGACGTGGTTGGCGACTGCGGCATCGATCACTTTTTCCACGTTCACCGCGTAGGGTTCCCTGCGCAAGAGGAGCCTTCCGGTCAGATGACCCAGCATGGTGGTGCAGGGATGCTCCACGGCCCGAATAATCCGGCGCGTCATCTCCTCCTCGCTCAGGGTGAAGCTGGAATGCACTGAGACCACCACGTAATCCAGCATTTGCAGGGTCGCATCTTCCAAATCCAAGGAACCATCCCTCAAAATGTCGCACTCGATCCCGGCGAAAACATGGCAGGAAAACATTCCCGAGGCGTTGAGGCGGCGGATCTGCTCAATCTGCTTTTGCACCCGGGCTTCATTCAGGCCATTGGCCTGGAAACTGGCTTTGGAATGGTCGGCTATCCCTAGGTATTCCCAACCCAGATCCTGAGCAGCCCGAACCATGTCTTCCAAGGAATGGGCGCCATCCGAGGCATGGGTGTGATTGTGAAACGCCCCCCGCAAATCCTCCCTTTGTACCAGATGGGGCAGTTGCCCGCTCTCGGCAGCCTCCAGCTCACCGCGTCCCTCCCGCAGTTCGGGCGGGATGCAGGGCAATCCCAACAGGGAAAACAGGTCCGACTCGTCCTGGACGGGAGCCACAGACATGGATTTGCGGTCATCCCGGCGCAATCCCCACTCGCTCAAACTGTAACCCAGGGAAAGCGCCCTACCCCGCATGGCTACATTGTGATCCTTTGAACCGGTAAAATGATGCAGGGCAAAAATAAACTGATCCGGCGGAACCACTCGCAGGTCGGCCTGCATCCCATCTTCGAACCGCACGCTGCTCTTGCTGCCGCCCCGGGCCGTGACTTCCTTCACCCCGGATTGCGAAACGAACCAATCCATAACGGGGCCGGGTCGGTCGGAGGCTGCCAGAAAGTCCAGATCTCCCACGGTTTCAACCAGGCGCCGCAGACTTCCCGCGACCTTTCCACGATCCACCTCGGGCAGGGCGCGCAATCCTTCCACAATGGGTCGGGACGCCTCCTTGGCCGCCCACCAGAGATGTCGCTTGGAATAGGCCTCCCGGTTCCGGATGCCCGAGAGTATTCTTCCCACCGATTTCGGGCCAAACCCGGGCAATTGGGCCGCCTCCCCCGATTGACAGACCCGAGTCAGATCTTCGATTGAATCCACCCCCAACTCCCGGTGCAGTTTTTTGATCTTCTTGGCCCCCAGCCCTGGAATTTCCAGCATCTCCACCAATCCCGGCCCAACCGATGCCTTGAGGTTGTCGTAAAATGGGAGGGGTTCGTCCCGGTAGAGGGCAGTGACCTTTTCCGTGAGCGCTTTGCCAAAGCCCTTGATGGACCCAAGGCGCTCCGTTTCGATCAAGGTTCCCAGATCCTCCTCCAACAAATCCAGGGCGCGCTGTCCCGATTGGTAGGCCCGGATCTTGAAGGGGTTTTCCCCTTTCAGTTCCAGCAAAGTGGCAATCTCTCCGAGAACCTGCGAAATTTCCCCCTTATCCATGGTCCGAGTTCTTTAACGGGGATGCATTTGAATTTCCAACTCCATTTTCAAGCGGGCATGATCCACCTTTCCGGAAGCCGTCCTGGGAAGGGCAATTCCGGTAATGAACTGCGTGCGTATATTTTGGGGGGCCAATGTCTTTTTCAACGCCTCTTCCAGGGCCGCCACGTCGATCTGAGCGGGCGCCCCTTCCAGCACCGCGACGAGACGTTCACCCCATTCAGGATCGGGCAGGCCCAACGCCACGGGAAACACTGCCGGAGAATGACGCAGAATGGCCGCCTCCACCTCGGAGGGATTCACCTTTTCACCGCCGGTATTGATAACAAAGTCCTTGCGGCCCAGAACGGCCAATTTTCCCTTCCGGTCCATGCGCCCCAGGTCTCCCGTCCGAAAAAGGCTCATCCCGGAACTCTCGGGATAATTACCGTGAAAGAGGGAAGCCGTTTCCACCTCGATCTCGCCCGCCCCGGTCAGCCCGATTTTCACCCCGGGAAGGGGACGCGCCCAAACCGTGGAGCTTTCATCGACTTCCTCCGCCTCTCCAAGGGCGATCATGGCCGCCGTCTCGGTCATCCCATAGGCAAATTGCACCGGTATCCCATGATCCCGGATCGCTTCAATCCATCCCGGCCCCGTCTCCCCGCCGCCCAGGAAAATGCGGCCAAATTGTTTGAGCCATTCCGGACCGCCCTCCACTTGGAGTATGCGCGCCAACTGGGTGGAGACCAACGAGATGGACTTGGTTTCGGAAACCTCCGGCCCGAAATCACCGCATTCAAGGGATTTCCAACGGGCAAAGTTCACCACACCCCCGGTCAGGATGGCGCGAATCACCTGCATCAAGCCGCTGACGTGAAATAAAGGGAGGCAATTCAAACTGCTCAGGGGACCACCCCCAAGGTGGGCGGAGAGGGACCGCACGGCTGAGGTCAGGGTATCCGGGGTATGGACACAAAACCTCAGCGACCCGCTCGAACCTCCGGTGGGGACCATGATGCGGCACGATCCCGCCCCAGGGACACCACCCTTGGCCGACAACGGACATTCTCCAATAATCCGATGAAAATTTGCGGTCTCCGCTACCTGTTCCCACTCCAGGTCCCTCCAATCCGGGCTGGCTAGAAAGAGGTCGCATCCCCGGGAAATTCCGGCCATTAAAACGGCCACGAACGCGACCGGGTCCGATTCGGCCACCAGGATCCGTTCGCCGGGTCGGCCGATACGCTCGACGGCGGATAAAATGCTCCGCGCAAATTCCGACCAATCCGGTTCTGGTAGGAACGGAGCGCTCAGAATTTCGTCCGGATCGGTTGGGAAGGGCCTCATTTCCTGGATTCCCACAAAACCTGCAAATCTTCCGAGGTGACCACACCGGCAGATACGCGGGGGCCCCGGTCGTGAATGAACCATCCATCTTCCCTCAGAAATTCCTCCGTGGAAAATCCGATGGGCTTTTCCGAGGTCTGGTGACGGGCCAAAAACTGCAATGCCGCCTCGTAGCCAAAGGAAGTTTCAAACACCGAGGAACCGACCGCCCCGGGGGGGACGGCTCCCTTCAAATGCCCCAAAATGGATGGCTTGATTACCAAGGGGCCGGGCCAATCCGCCCATAACTGCAAATCCTTCGACCGGGCCACTGATTCGTCCAGGGCTATGGGAGTGCCGTAACCCCGGGATGCTTCGAGAATCCCGGTTTCCCGCCCCTTGGGCAAGGGTTGCTCGAAATATTCCACCGGTTTGCCTTCCAGGAAATCCAGCCATCTGACCAGTCCTCCCGCATCCAAACCCCCGTTGGCATCCAAACGCAAATGGTGCGAGTCCCGCAACGCCCCCGCCAATTGGTCGATCCAATCGAACTCCCTTCCCCGATCGAATACCCCCACCTTTACCTTGAAAGTGTGAAACCCCAGATCCTGTTTTTTCTCCAGATCCGCCTGCCCCGAGATCAACGATGCCACGGGGAAGGTATGCCGGGAAACCGCTCCCAGCATCTGATCCAGAGCGGCCCGCACCGCCACCTGGCAGCAAGGCAGTGTTTCCGGAACGGGCCGGTCCGCGTCCAGCACGGGCGACATATTCTCGCACCATTGCAGGGACGCTCTCAGGGATTCGGTTCCAAACGGGGGCATGGGGGCAATTTCGCCGAAACCAAACCGGCCGTCCCCGTCCTCGAGCCTGATAATGATCCCCCGCCGCCGCCGCCAGGAGCCGTGGGCCGTCACCAGAGGCCTCCGAAAGGTGCGGACATAGGCTTTATATTCAAAACGGCAGTTCATCTGCGGACCCTTGCAGCGCCGCCCCCTGGAGGAGGCTGAAACCTGAATGGTGCAAAAAAACGAAAAGTTTGACAGGGCCAATTTTAGTTCCGAGAAACCTTCATGGAAAATATGAAACATTCCTTGGACGCGGAATATTACCTGCCGGCAGACCGTTTCTTCCAGTCCAACGCCCCCACCGGCCTGACTTACGACGACGTAACGCTGGCCACGCGTTACTCGGAAATCCTCCCCCGCCAAACCAATTTGGAAACCAGGTTATCCCCTTCCTTGACGCTTCAGATTCCGATCCTTTCCTCGGACATGGACACGGTCACCGAGGCGGAAATGGCCGTGGCCATGTCCTTGAATGGCGGGATGGGAATAATCCACTACAACATGGACAACAAGAGCCAGGTCAAACAGGTGGCTCGCGTAAAACACCACGTTCACGGGCTCATTCGGGAGCCCGTCACCATCGCCCCCGGGTTCACCATCGGCGACGTCCTGGAACTGATCGAGCGCAAAGGATACAAATTCCGCACCTTCCCCGTGGTGGACGAGGAAAAAAAGCTCATCGGCCTGTTATCCGGATCGGTGGTGCGCGGCCGCTATAAAGCCATCCCCGTGGCCAAGGCCATGACCTCTCGCGGCAAATTGATCACTCTGAATGAAAAAAAACTGGACGACGATCCCATCGCGGCGGCGGACCGGTTTTTCGACGAACACATCGGCATTCACAAAATTCTGGTCATCGACGACGACGACCGGCTCAAAGGCCTTTTCACGTTGAGCGATATTGAACGGATCAGCGCGGAGAAGAACTCATTGCTGAAACCCAGCCGGGACAGCAAATTCCGCCTGACGGTCGGGGCGGCCGTGGCGGCGGTCTGGAATCCGGATGGTAGCATTAATCACGATATCACCCTCGAACACATTGACAACCTGGTGCATGAAAATGTCGACGCGGTGGCGGTTTCCTCGGCCCATGCCCATACCGAGGGGATGGGTCGGACGGTAAAACTCATTCGAAGGGCTTTTCCCGAGCTGACCATAATCGCGGGAAACGTCACCAGCGCCGCCGGAGTGGAATTTCTCGCCTCGTGCGGCGCCAATGCCATCAAAGTCGGGCAAGGGCCGGGTTCGATATGCACGACCCGGGTCGTGGCCGGGGTAGGCATTCCTCAACTGACGGCGATCTACGTGGCCAGTCGCGAAGCGGCCAAACTCGGGGTGAGCATAATTGCGGATGGCGGCATCACCAAGTCCGGCGACATGGTCAAGGCGCTCACTTTGGCGGACGCGGTCATGTTGGGAAGCTTGCTGGCGGGTTGCCGGGAAAGCCCGGGGGATATCATTGAAATCAGCGGCCAACTCTACAAAAGTTATCGCGGCATGGGTAGCCACGCCGCCATGAAAGCGGGATCCGCCGCTCGCTATGGCCACAGGAAAATGAATGCCGAAAGAAAAGTAGCGGCTGAAGGAATCGAAGCCCTCAAGGAATTATCGGGTCCGTTGGACCGGGTTTTATCCGAATACATCGGGGGCATACAATCCGGCATGGGCTACCTTGGGGCGGCCACTCTCCCGGCCCTCAAACACCGGGCTCGCTTCATGCGCCTGTCCCCTGCCGGTCAAAATGAATCCAGCACCCACGACGTCCTGGAGGTGAAAACGTCTCAGGACTCCAAAAACTGGGAATTGAGAAGGTAGGCCATGGCAACTCCCCCATTCACAAGTAGAATTATCGCCGATACCGGAATCAGTTTCGGGGATGAGGGTAAAGGACGGCTGATTTATGAGATCATTTCCTAATTACAGGAAGCGACCGGACGGCCCGACCCGGTGGCGGTGGTCCTCAAGGT
>JAABVD010000333.1 GCA_014529615.1 Opitutia bacterium | reverse complement strand
GCCTTTAGCGCCATTCAGGGCTGATCCCTTACGGACCTTACGGATTCCGCGCCCAGGTCGGGAAAGTCGGTAAAGAAACCATCAACCCCCGTCCGCTTTAGAAAATTTGCCGTGAAGGTGACAAGATTCGAGCCTTCAGGCAGCATTTCCTTTTTGAAAGTGTAGGGATGAACCACAAGTCCCCGATCATGGGCCAGCTTGGTCAGGGAGATCCAATGGAGATAGTCGTCTTCATCCTCACTGGTGTCCGATGGGCCCAGAGGCGGGCCAATCCCGTCGGCATATTGGGCGATTTGCAAAACTGTTTTGCCAAGGTTCGAGGGATCGAACTCCGCTTCCCGCCATAGGTTTCCCGAGATGAGTTGAACCAGTTTCAAGCGGCTATGGTACTCGGTGCGAATGCGCTTGAGTTCAACGGGGTCAAAACATTGAAGGTAGCAGAGGTCATTTTTATCTTTGTAGCCGTGAGCGTTCAGAACGCTTAGAACACGTTTGGAAATGTCTCTTCCCTCTCCGCGGTGAAAGGAGGGATTTTTGATCTCCGGGTAAACGCCGACTCTTTTCCCCTTGGCCCGGTTCAGCTCTTGAATGAGTTCGAGTTCGTCCCCCAATCGGTGTAAATGGAAGGTTGCTCCCTCCGGTGGGTGGCGGTCGGGATAAACCGCTCGGCCCGTTTCGGGATCCATGCGCTGGTGAGCGTCCAGTTGGCGCAATTCGGCCCAGTCGAAGTCGATCACGTAGTAATGTCCGTCTTCCCGATTTCGGCCCGGGAACAGGTTGGCCACATTGGTCACGGTTTCCAGGTAGATGTCGTGGATGACTACAATTTCATCGTCCCGGGAAAGGACCAGGTCCTGTTCGATAAAATCGGCGCCCATGGCGTGAGCCAATGCTTTGGCTTCCAGAGTATGCTCGGGGAGGTATGCGGATGCCCCTCGGTGGGCAATGACAATGGGTGGATCTGGCATTGAGGAGGAGGGCAACTTTTTTGTTGGGTCCCCGACCGAGGCGGCCGGAAGAGGTTAAACGCCGTCAGTTTCCTTTCTGAGCTTTTCCCGTCATGGGGACGAAGCGGACGGGAATAACCCGTTTTACCGTAACCGAACCATCCTCCTGCCTGGTATAGACATTCAAATCCTGAACACCTTTCCCCTCTGGCACCACAATGCGGCCGCCAACCTTGGTTTGCTCGATCAGGGGTTGGGGCAGTTTGGGTGGAGCGGCGGTGATAATAATGCCATCGAATGGGGCCTGGGACGGCCAACCGGCGTAGCCGTCCCCCCATCTGACGCGAACGTCGGGATAACCCATGCGTTTCAGGTCTCCGGCGGCGCGGGCAGCGAGGGCTTCTATGATTTCAATGGTGTAGACTTCCAGGTCCATTTCGGCCAGGACAGCGGCCTGGTATCCGGAGCCGGTGCCTATTTCCAGTATTTTTTCACCGGGCTCGGACGACAGCAATTCGGACATGAGCCCCACAATGTAGGGCTGGGAGATGGTCTGCCCTTCACCGATGGGTAAAGGATGGTCGTCATAGGCTTGGCTGCGGTAGCGTTCCGGGACCAATTCATGGCGTTTCACCACCCTCATGGCTTCCAGAACGCGTTTATCCCTGACGCCTCTTCTGGCAATCTGCTCATCGACCATTTTCATTCGTTTTGTTGCGTAGACCTTCTCGCGCTTATCCAATTCTTCCTCCTGGGCCGCCAGGAATTCGCTTCCAGACCACAAAATGGCGGCCGTCAGGAGCACGATGACACTTTTTTCACCCATGCCGCCGACCTATACCAGAAGAGGGGAGGGTGGTCAAAATAGTTAATACCCCAATGGCGCTTGACACTGAACATAAAAACAGTGATTATTTTATCACTATGGGCAATTTAACCTTACGCCAACAGGAAATGCTTGGATTTCTCCAGATATTTTCCCAAGAACGGGGCTTCTGGCCCAGTATCCGCGAAATTCGCGACCATTTCGGGTTCAACAGCACCAACGCCGTGGTCGGTCACCTGCGCGCCTTGGAAAACAAGGGCTACCTTACCTGCATCGCCGGCCAAGCCCGCTCCTACCGCATTACCTACCAGAATACGGAAGCGCCGCCGAGTGATTCGCTCGAGGTCATCGACATGCCCGTCTACGGAAATATCCCCGCCGGTTTTCCGGAAGGTGTCGAACAGGGTGACGCCATAGACCGCATTCAGGTCGATATCCGTAGCGCCGGCATCCGCCGTTCCCGCCGGTCCTTCGCCCTCAAGGTGCGGGGAGACAGCATGATTGACGCCGGTATTTACGATGGGGACATGGTCATCATTGAACCGGCCCTACCCAACGATGGGGACATCGTGGCCGCCCTCATTGACGGCGCTACTACCCTGAAGCGTTTTATCAAACCGTCCCATAAACCACCCTACCTCAAAGCGGAAAACAATAACTACCCGGAACTGCATCCCATTTCCGAACTGGTCATCCAAGGCGTCGCCCGCTCCATCGTCCGCAAACTGTA
>JAABVD010000332.1 GCA_014529615.1 Opitutia bacterium | reverse complement strand
GGAGGAAGACACCTTAAACAAGGGAAAGAAATCATGAGAAAAACAGTAAGTAAAAGCATCTCAAGGCTCGTCCTGATCGCATTCCTTTCAGCGACCTGCGGATTACAGGCACAACTGACACACGAATTGTCATCAAACGGGCATGTCAAACAATTCAGGGTCGCCGGGCCGTTCCACCAGGAAGGGTTGCAGCCCGATCATTTTGCCGAACTGATGGAAATCGAATTCATCGATAATGAAAGTCAGTTTGGCCTGGGTGAGGACAAACATGAATCAGTGGTGGCAGAAACCGGACCTGATGATTCCATCGATTTCAACGAGATCCTTGGCGAAAGCAAAATGGCTCTGGCCTATGCTCAATTCGAGGTTCATTCGCCCGAGGATGCGGAGGTACTGTTCCTGGTTTCCGTGTCAGATGGGGCCAAGATCTATCTGAATGGTGTGAGTGTGCACGCGTCCTACGGAGGAATGGGGCGGAACTACCTCCACTTCCATGCAAATGTGCATGAAGGAAAGAATAATGTTGTTATCAAGGTGCCCAATCAGGACTGGGGTTGGCGCTTATCGGTCAAAATCCTGGATAAGGAACAGGCCGCGTCGTATCTTGACAAAGCTGATGAAGCGTCTGAATACCAGAAATTTCTTCACAACAACCTGCAGATAAAAACGGGTCCGGTGGCCGATCCCAGATTTCGGCCGGGAAGATTTCCCACATTGGATTTCGAGAACCCGCAGTTGGTAGAAAATTACCTGGGAGGAAGTTATCGCATTAGAACCAAGTGGTTTGACGGCGATCTGGTTGAAGTGGACTATCCGAAAAAACCCGGACGCTATGCGTATTACGCTGAAATCCAAGGAGCGAATGGCATCACACTGAAAAAATCGGCTACCCTATTCTGTTCGGACGACTGGAGGGGCCAGTTTCAGAGGCTGGATTCCAGGTTGGGCTATATCGCAGTAAACGACATCCCGGAAAGCGCTTGGGAGACACACCGAGAGGCAATCGGCGCATTTACGGGCTCTATCATGCAGTCTTCCATGATGCTTCAGAAAGAAGGCGCCGTTCTATTGGCGTTTGCCGAGGAGGTGTATAAACGGAACCTCAGGCCGGGTCCACGGACGACACCGCTGATTTTGAACGGGGACTATCATGCCCGATTGAAACAAAAGATCCTGGGCATAGAAAACAAGTATCCGAAACTGAAGGGACCCGCCGCTTCGGGGAAAAAAGCGCCTGTTTTGACAAACCTGTCCGCATCGCAGGCAGAAGAATATGATGATCTGAGGTCAGAGCTGATACAGGCAGGCAATCAATGGATGGAAGATGACGGGGCGCCCTTCGATATACTGGTCGCCTTGCGTGGTGACATCATTTTTCATGGTAGTTTCGGGCAAGACAATTATGGAAGGTTCACCACGGAAACACCTACGGAAATTGCTTCGATCACCAAATTGCTCACCGGTGTGTTGTTTGCCCAGTTCGTGGACCAGGGGATCATAGGAATTGACGATCCTGTGGGCTTATACCTGCCCGATTTCCCTGTGACCGGTCCCAATGCCGTCACCATGCGTCATTGTTTTACCCATACCAGCGGGTTCTATGGTCATGCCCTATTCGATGGCGTTCACAATCCCTGGCTGGAAAACACCCTGGCCCTGGTCATAAAGGACGATACCGTAGGCCAAGAACACAGGTACAATGGTATGGGTTATGACTTGGCGGGAAAGGTCATGGAGGTGATCACCGGGAAAAGCGTATTCAGATTGTTCAGGGAATATCTCTACGATCCCCTGGAAATGAACGATACCGTTCACGACTGGGACCTGGGATTCAGTTGTCAGAGCACGGCCTATGACCTGGCCAAGGTTGGACAATTATTGCTCAATGGGGGAAGCTATGGGAACCTGCAGTTCTTCTCACCGGAAACCTTGGAAAAGATCCTCCCCAAAGACCTGAACGAATTCTACCCGGGAGTGGACAGGAAATGGGGCATCGGAATCAATTATCAGGACCGGAATGGGCTGATTTCCGACAGTGTCCTCGGACACGGTTCGGCCACCTCCAACACATTCTGGGTAGTCCCGGAACATGACTTGGTGATCACTCAGACCAGGAGACGCGGGACCAGGAATTTCGCACCCAATTTCAGGAATGTGATCGAGGTGGTCAAAAGGCACCTCATAGAAAACTGAATAAAGCGACCGGTCGGATCTTGCCCCGCTATTTGGAATTGGGAGCGGGAATCTTCGGTTCGTGTTCTTTCAACATGGAACCCAATTGATCGCCCAAGTTATTTTCTTTAAGAAAGTCCTCAATGCGAACCGGTTCTCCTGTGGCAATCGATTGCTGAGCCGCGCCAGCCACCACAATAGCCCAGAGGCCCTGCTCTACCGTGGCACAGTCGACTTGATTGCCTTCAAGCTGGTCCACAAAGGCTTGGTGCTCATAAAAAGTCGAGCCGCAGTGTCCGCTTTCTTCGATGGCTGTTGGATAAGTAACTTCCGAAACC
>JAABVD010000331.1:2647-3909 GCA_014529615.1 Opitutia bacterium | reverse complement strand
CTTTCCGACGGCACGCGGGCGCAATTGCTGCTGGCAGCGCGCATTGCCTACACCGAGGAGGTGGAACAGGGCAAGGTCATGCCGCTGTTTCTGGATGAGGCCCTCGACCAGAGCGACCCGCAGCGATTCCAGGCCATCACCGCAAGCCTCGGTTGTGTCGCGCGAGACCAGGGGCGGCAGATTTTCTACCTGACCAGCGACCCGCTTGATGTGGACCGGATTCGGGACGCGCTCGCAAGGGAGGGTTGTGACATTGCCGCGGAGATCGATCTGGGCCGGATACGGACCGACGCGGTCAGCGTCAAGGGCCCACAGGATCTCCGGATTGATCCGGAGCCGCCGGTCCCTGAACCTGGCGGGTTGTCGCCCGAGGAATACGCCGCCGTTCTCAGGGCGCCGGCATTCCGACCGGCTCTCGGATATGCCGAGCAGCACGTCTTTTACATCCTGTGGGACGATCTGCTCCTCCTGCGCGACTTCCTGACCAACGGCATTGAGCACGGGGGCCAGTGGAAGACGGTTTCAGGCACGGAGCTGGCCGCAAAGTTGGGTTCGCGTTCGATCGACGCCGCCGAGATCGCATTGCGGTTGGACCTCTTGGAAGCCTTTTGCGACTTGTGGAAACAGGGCCGGGGACGGCCGGTAGACAGGGACGCTCTGGAGGAGAGTAGGGCGCTGTCGGATCGTTACCTGGAAGATGTGATCGCCATAGCGAAAGAATTAAGCGGGGATTCTGAGCGGCTTATCGACGCGCTACGCACTCGGGAGGATCCCCGTTTGAAAGGTTTCAGGGTCAACATCCTGGAGCAGTTGCAAGAATACCTGGCCAGGAATGGATACCTTGACTACCGTCCCTCCCTCACTGAGAGCGAATTGAAACTTCGTGCACGTACCACCCCCGCGGCCAATCAATTGCCCGAAGGCGTGGTCAATACATGTCTGCAAAGGTGGTGGAGATGGAGCTGAAGGTCGACGGGCTCGGCATCGTTCCCACTGTCCTGGTCGACACCATAATCTACCGGGCCATCGAAAGCCCTTGAAAACACAGAGCGCTCCGTATTTTTTTGCACTACACCATTGGCTTGAACTGCTCTAGTTTACCCCTTGTAAACCTGTAAATGGACAAATGGCACACCCAACCCTAACGACTCGCATATTGCTGTATCGTGATGAAGGAGAATGGATAGCTCATTCTCTTGAATTGGACTTGGTTGGAACTGGTGAAAACGAGGACGAAGCTAAAAGCGAGTTGGTTGGAGCAA
>JAABVD010000331.1:0-2518 GCA_014529615.1 Opitutia bacterium | reverse complement strand
GTCGCGTAGCGCACACTGGGTTAAAATGGACAACAAATTTCGAACCCCAACGGGGTTCCACATTGAATCAAGCCCGAGGTATACCGTTCATCAATCTCAAGGTTGTTTCAGTGCTTTCAAGCATCGAGCATCCAGCATCCAGCTTCATGATTTGTGGAACCCCGTTGGGGTTCATTCATAGGGGCGATCGGTACCCCAGCGTGCGCTACGCGACGCTGGGCTCCGGAGTTTAACGCCGTTGGCGTAAAAGCAACATGTTTGAATCGGTTGATCGGGCCAATAGAAGGGCTCATTTACATCCTCCGTTCCAGTCTACAATGAACTGCAAAGCAGTTCCACTCCAAAGGCCAGTGTCGCGTAGCGCACATTGGGTTAAAATGGACAAAAATGACAAATCCCAACGGGGTTCCACAATGAATCTCACAAAATTCGTAGTGAACGAAGGTCGAGCGCTGGTGCAAGTTTCCTGAGCGCAGTAGAAAAACATCCATGAGGACGATTGTTCAAGATACCTGAGTAGTTACCCATGACGGGCTCGGCATCGTTCCCACTGTCCTGGTCGACACCATGAGCTTGACCGCTTACATTCCCGAGGGAATCGAAAATTACGGCTGTCGATTCGGTCAAATCATTTGTTGCCAAGATTAAATTCGATTTCTTCCGGATTTTCGGGAAGCATGAGGCATGAGGATAGAGATAGAAATTGCTGAACTGATACGGAGCCTCCTGACCGCCAGCGCCAATGGAGACTCCGAAGGCGTTCTCAACGCCACCCTGGCCCTGGATTCCTTGAAACGGGAACACTCTTCCGAGATCGATGGTCATTTGAATCACTTTTTGCAGAACCGGAGCTACCAGAAGGCCCTGGCCTTCCTTCAAAGCAAGAGCGGCGCCTGATCTCGGGTGGGAAAAATTGCCACAAAAGACCGCAAAAGACACAAAAGACTGGGAGAAAGGCACAAAGGCACAGAGGCACAAAGGGGGAAGGAGAAACCACGGATGGGCACGGATGGCCCTCAATCTTGATCCTGATCGTGATCTTGATCCTGATCGAATGGCTGGGAGAGAGGGATTAACCACAAAAAGCACAAAAGACTCAAAAGGGGTAGGGGAGAGAAATTGACCACGGATTTCACGGATGGGCACGGATGAGGCGCCGTTGGCGCCAATTAAGAATTTGGAGGGAGAAAGGCACAGAGGCACAAAGGGGGAAGCGCCCAATGGGGCGAATTAGGAATGGGGAGAGGGGAATGGAACATGGATGCACAGGATGGACAGGATTTGGGAGATTCAATTCCTTATCCATGCCCTTTGCCCCTTTCTCCCTTTCCCATCACTCCATCTTTCCCAATTCCCCTCTCTCCCCCATTCCTAATTCCTAATTCTTAATTCCTAATTGGCGCGCCCCAGCGCGCCTTCCCCTCCTCTCTCTGCACTCTGAACTCTGAGTCCTCTGCGGTTCATCTTCTTCCCCTCTGCAGTTCAGTCCGGAAAGTAGCCCCTTTCCCGCAGGTTATACAAAATGCCAAGGGCCGATTTGCTCAGGTTCATGACAAAGAGGTGAACCCCGGGCGCTCCTCTATCCAGCAAATCGGCGATTTGTTCGGTGGCCCAGTCGATCCCGATCTGTCTTTGCCGGGTTTTATCCTTTCCCGCTCCTTTGAGCTGTTGGAAAAGGTCATGCGGAAGCGTAATTCCAAAACGCTCGACCTGACCGATGTTCAATATGGGGAGAATTCCGGGTATTACCGGTTTGTCGACCCCCATTCCCCGTAGCCTTTCCACAAAATCAAAATAGGCTTTGTTGTCGTAGAATAGCTGGGTGGTGATAAAATCACCTCCCCGTTCGACCTTGAATTTCAAGTGGGCCAGGTCGTCATCGAATGAGAGGGCTTCCGGGTGCTTCTCCGGATATCCCGCCACGCCCAGGCAAAAGTCGGGGAATTGTTTTCTAATAAAGGCCACCAAATCGCTGGCGTAACGAAAGCCATCTTTGACCGCCACGAATTTGTCGGCTCCCCGGGGAGGATCGCCGCGAAGGGCCATGATGTTACGAAAACCGGCCCGGTGAAAAGCCCTCACGATTGAGAAAAGCTCATTTCGGGTGGACCCGACACAAGTAAGGTGGGGCATCATGAGCCAGCCGAACTCGGATTGCAATTGACGGGTTATTTCCTGGGTAAATTGCCGGGTGGATCCGCCGGCTCCGTAGGTTACCGACACGAAATCGGGACGAAATTCCCGCAGGCGCCTGGAGGCCAGGAGGAGGCGAGCTTTGTCCTTCTCTGTCTTGGGAGGGAAGAATTCGACCGATTTGAGGGGTCGGCCCTGCCGCAACAGTTCTGAGATGTGGGTGATGGCCATGGAGGAAGAATTAGGAGGGGGAGGATTTACCACAGAGGACTCAGAGAGCACAGAGTTGGAGGGAGAATGGGGAATGGAACATGGATCCCGCTTCGCCCAAACCGTGCTTCGCAACCCTTCGCAGGTCAAGAGGCTACGGCAGGACAAGTTGGAC
>JAABVD010000037.1:19921-24226 GCA_014529615.1 Opitutia bacterium | reverse complement strand
CAATGTCCCCCCTCCCTTCTCCCCTCTCTGAACTCTGAACTTTGAACTTTCAACTCTTCTCCCCATCCGTGGTTAAAACTTTCTTCTGGATTAGCTCTCGAAAAAATCGCCAATTTCGTTAAGATTTTGTGTGCCTTTGTGCCTTTCCCCAATTCCTAATTGGCGCGCCCCGGCGCTCAGTAGAAGAATTGGCAGAAATGCGGGTTAGGGTTTGAACCTATCGGTACGAAAGGGGTATGCCGGAAGACCGGCTCGATTGACCAGATTCACCTTCGGTTTGCCGGCAAAGGCGTAGCGGACGTAGAGTGGATTTTCCAACTGAGGCGAATGCAAAATGACCGACTCTCCTTCGACCCTGGCTTCAGCGGGCGCCCACTTGGCGGATTCATGGGCCAGCCAAAAACCGGATGGCGCTTCCCCATCGTTTGTGGTCAGTCCCTCGGCCTGTCTGAAATGAACGATAATGGAATCCTTCCTCAGTTCGGCTCTTTCATAGACCGGTCCTTGTGCGGAAATCTTCTGCCCCAAAGTATCGCGAGCGGCCAGAAGAGCCAATCGCTGGCCGATTGGGAGTTTGTCCTTGGGATGGACGTTCGTGGCATGGCCGAGATCAATGGTATTGACGACCCCGGCACGCGGTAGCTCCAGGGCTTTCAATTGCGATTCACGCATCCAGGCCCAGGAATGAGCGATTGGACTTTCGGCGCCTGTTTCCGGACCGGAATCCAATGCCTTACCATAACCCGGCAACATGACCACGAGGAAATGGAAATCGTCCTTGTTCCATTCTCGACGATAACGCTCCATCCAGAGTTGCAAGGTCTCTCCGTATAGCAACATCCCGGAGTTTCGCGAATACCAGGGATCCTTCACCATGCCGAACATCGATTGCGTATTCCGTTCTCCCTGATACCAGACCAATCCACGGCAAGCATAGGGAGCCAAGGGCTTCATCATGGCGTTATAAAGGATGTTCGGTTGCCGCCGCATAAAGACATCCTCATCTCTTGCCCAGGGCTTTGGACCCGCCAAGGCGGCTTGGACCCGATCATGAGCCTCCCTATTGGCATCAAACTCTTCCATGATCGTTTTGAAATGCGGTACTTCTTCGGTCATATCGCGTGGCATCCATGCCTCAATGCCGGAGCTTCCCCAAGCGGTCAGGATGATCCCAACTGGAATCTCACCGGCCTCCTGTAGAAAATAAGCAAAGGAGAAGGCGACCGCGCTGTTCGGTGTTTGTTTAACCCATTCCCCCTCGAGATAGTCCTGCTCTTCAAAAGCTACGGTCCTTTTCACTTCGAAGCTGCGAATGTGTTTGGCTTTGGGAACCAAGGCTTTGATCTCGGGAACGTTGCCGACTCCAAACTGCATATTCGACTGTCCCGAACAGATCCAAACTTCGCCCACCAACACATCGGAGAATTCCAGACGATCGACGGACCCATTCTTGCTTGCTGAGACCTTGAGGATCCGAGGAACAAAAGACGCGGATAAAGGATCAAGATCCACCCGCCATAAACCATTCGAATCAGCTACAGCAGTCATCCTTTGATCCGCAAACTCAACCAGTATTAAGGCGCCCGATTCAGCCTCTCCCCACACGGGCGCAGGCATGCCCCGTTGCAGTACCATGTGATCTGTGAAGGGAGAAGCTAGTTTAAGTTCGGCCTGAATAGCGCACTGAAAGAGGCAAAGGGAAATGACAGCGCAAGTGATTGTTTTCATCAAAGATACAAAAATGTTCCGACCTGCTGTGCTTGAAGTCAACGGCGGTTTAAAATTGACCCACCCTCAGGGAGAGAGATCACGGTTGCTGAATAGGCACGGCTATTTGCCGTCGCCTGCAACCGGCTTGTTAGCAGTTGTCTTTTTCAATGTTGGAGCGCTGGGTAGCGTGAACGTCGCGACCACCGCGCGGTGATCAGATGGATAGGGCGTAACAACAATGTCTGCATTCTCTTTGTTTTCCCCTACGATCTTTACGTCGGTTACCTCTATGTCCTTGCCCCTGAAATATACAAAATCGATGCGATCATGGTGATCCTTGGGATCATCGGCCTTGGTCAGGGGCGACCAGGTGAAGCCCGGCTTTTTCATCTCGTCGGGATAGATCGTGCGCCAGGCATCGTCAAAGCCTGCTTTGGCCATCTCCTGGGAAGTCGGGTATGCCACCTTGAGAGGATGGCGACCGGACTTGGCAGCTTTTTCGGTCCAGTCAAGGTGTGATGGCTCGTTGAAATCGCCTACCACAAAAACAGGAGCCTCTTTGTCGGGGAGGGTACGTATCTGCCTGAGAAGGCTTGAGATTTCTCCACCGCGCGCCTTCCTTGCGCCGACAATCGCCTCGGCTTCGGTTTTGATGAAGGGAGTATTCCAGTGCTTGTGCCATTTGGGACGGATGCTCAAAAGCTGGTATGGCTGATAGGGGTTGGATGGCAGGTGCAGGTTGAAGACGTAGGCTTCCTGGCCCGAAGTCAGCTTGATTTTGATGCCACCGTCGCGGCGATCGACAATCTCAAAACGCGTCAAGATGCAGCTCCAATGGTCCTCGTAGTAATTCCAACCCAGCAACTCCGCCAACTTCTCCGCATTAACACCGTAAGGGGAACGCGTTTCCTGAACGCCGACAACATCTGCCTTTGCCTCCTGAATCACCTTGACCGTTTGGTACAAGAGTTGCCCGCGCATCGTTCCGCCGCGATGTATATTGTAAGACATGACCTTCACCTGATCCTCCTCGATTCGCGTCTGTGCAATATGCGCGCAAGAAAAACCCATAACCAAGAGGGCTCCCATAACGCAGAACGCGCAAATGGCCGGCATCACTTTCTTCATAACTTTTCCAATGCTCACGATTGCGTTCACTGTCACCCAAGATAGCTCATGAAGTTCTTTGAATGGACGAGATTTACGGGGGCCTTTGGGTATGCTTTTGACCATGCAACCGGGGGTTTATAGGGCTTTTCTTTCCATTTGCATTCGAAGCCTTCGATTTTACCGTCTACATCGACTTCAATTCGATCTATTTCCTGTTGATCGTAAGTTCGCCAAAAATAGGCGGTTCGCTCCATGCCGGTGTAGTCGATCTTGCGTCGACGCTCGTTGATTACGAAATTTTCCCAAAGAGCTCCGAGATCCGGACGTAACCTGAGTGGCGCAAATTGATTGATGACAGCGTTTCGGATACCGCAGTCCACGAAGTAATATTTCATCGACTTGGTAACTTCCTTGCGAAGATTCCGGGAGAATCCTCCGATTCGGAACAGCACGAAATTCTTTTCCAGAAGATCGAGGTAGCGTTCGACCGTTGCCTTATTAATTTGTTGAGCGTTTGCGAGTTCGTTCAGAGAAATTTCACTCCCAATTTGGTGGGCCACGAGAACGGTCAGGTCGCGGAGCTTTCGGGCATTTCTCAGTTGTTCGAATGCAAGGATGTCTTGAAACAGGTAATCTTCCACTAATTGCCGTAAGTAATCCCTTCTCTCAGCGGGTGATGAAATTGTCATGACCTCAGGGTAGCTGCCATAGAGTAACAGGTCCTCCACCAAGCCATTCGGTGCGAGTGGCCCTTTCCACTGTGCAATTTCGGCTGAGTTGATTGGGTGCAGGTGAACTATCTTACGACGCCCGGTAAGGGGTTGTCCCATCAACTGATCGAGGCGGAATGCTGAGGACCCTGTGGCGATGACTTTCAACTGAGGCAGGGTGTCGACGATTAATTTAAGCGCCTGCCCGGCTTTAGGGATGGATTGTGCTTCATCCAGGAAGAATCCATCGTAGCCGTTCAAAGCCAGTCTTATGCGTTCGGCTGAGCGCGACTCCAGAAGGTCAGCTACCGTAGCATCTTCACCATGGCCCTCCAGCCACTTTAGCGGGGAGCTTTTGATGAATTCCTGCACAAGCACAGTTTTTCCCACTCTGCGGGCCCCGAGTAATAGCCACACGCGACCCGTTTGCAACTCTTCAGGAATTCTATGTGACAATAATCTGGGTATCATACCAGCCGAATTTGTATAAAATCGGCTGGTTTGCAAGCCAGATTTACAATCCAACCAGAGCTGTGCGATTTCATAAAACCACAGAGGACACCGAGAACACAGAGGAAGAGAGGAAAGCGCCCAAGGGCGCGAATTAGGAATGAGGAATGAGGAATGAGGAATTGGGGAAAAGGAGAGAGATCAAGATCAGGATCACGACCAAGATCACGATTACAGGGATGTAAATGCGCCCATCTATTGTCCCGATCAACCGTTTCAAACATCTAACCCGCATGTCTCACAAATCTTCTACTGCACTCCGGAA
>JAABVD010000037.1:6034-19916 GCA_014529615.1 Opitutia bacterium | reverse complement strand
TGTGCGGAGCACGCAGACAAGCCATAAGAAGATCTTGGCGATCTTTGCGGCTTTGCGAGAGTAAATCCAGATAGTCCTGTCCTGTCGTAGCCCCTTGACCTGCGGAGCGTTGCGAAGCACGGTTTGGGCGAAGCGGGAAGGCATCCAACCCACCGAAACGATGATGACTTTTTCAGGGTCGACTATTATGCTTAGTCTCATAGTCGATTTCCGCTGGGATTCAGGGACTGGTTCTACTCGATAACCTTAGCCCTCGTTTTGTTGATCTGAGGGGGCACACGTCCATAGGCCGGATCATAGACCGGTATGCCCATGCCCTGCGGCGTCTGCCAACCGGGTTTCGGCTGGTGCGTTACATAGGCATAGTAGGGCGTGGCCGTGAGTTCCGGTCCGATGAATACCGGGGCGAGTTCCGTCACACCTTTTTTCAACGACACCTTGAAGGTGACTTCTTTGGCCCCGTGAGGGATGTCTTTGGTTTCGTCGACATGGCCAATCCGCATACGTGCCTGCCTAAAATTGAAGGCATTGCCGTAGGTACCATCGTTGATGCCTTTGTCGGCTTCGACCGGCCAGCGGCGAAGCGAGATTTCATAGTCGCCGGCTCGCTCTACTTCAATGGCCCAATGGGATTTCTCGGCAACGTCACCGTTCCTGATATGATCCTGGTTCCAAGGCGGCAGCTTATCGATCAGCCAGTCGTGGGAAGAGAGCGACACAAGCGGTGAATGATCGGAGCCGATAACCATGTAACTTGTGAGATCGTGTTCGCGGGAAACGTCATCCCAGAACTTGTCGTACTCGCCACGCAGTTGTTGGACGATTTCGGGGAATTGGCTGGCAACGTCCTTCTCCTGTTTGGGATCCGATTCGAGGTCGAAGAGTTCCTTGCCGTTAACCAGGCGCCACTTGTCCGTCATGACAGCGCTCTTGCGCCATTTGATCGGATCCACCACGCGCTGGCTCTCCACAACGAGAGCGCGGTCGGGCCATTCATTTCCTTCGGAATAGAGAAGTTCGCTCAGGCTACTCCCATCGTATGCCGTCTCCGGGGCATTCAAACCGCAGAGTTCGATGAAGGTGGGTAGAATATCGATGTGCGCGGTGAGGCGCTCTATGGATTTTCCGGCCTCGATCTTTCCATCCGGCCAGCGAAGAATAAAGGGGACGCGGTGGCCGCCGTCATACTCCGAGTTTTTCATTCCCCGCATTCCTCCGTCATAGCCCCGTCCGCCTTCCAATCCGCCCGCCGTACCGTTATCGGTCATGAAGATGAGAAGGGTATTGTTGGCCAAGCCTTCACGATCGAGCATCGCCATCAGCTTGGCCATATTGTCATCGATGTTGGTGACCATCCCGTAGAACTCCGAAAAAGAAACCTTCGGATTGTTTTGGTAGGGCTCGCTGTATTCCAGCGGACAAAAGAGCGGCTTGTGCGGCGCATTGAGAGAGATGTAAGCGAAGAAGGGTTTGTCCTTGTTGGCCCTGATGAATTTCATCCCTTCTTCGAACCAGACATCGGTGCAGAAGCCTTCGAACCGCTGGTAGGCGCCGTTGATGATATAAGTGTCGTCAAAGTAGTCATTTCCCCAGTAGTCCGGAGCTTGCCCCACCCCGCCGGCGGAGTGGTAAACCACGTGCTGGAAACCGCGGTCTTCCGGGCGGTAAGGATAGCAATCACCCAAATGCCATTTTCCGAACATGCCGGTGGCATAACCGTTGGCTCCAAAAATATCCGCCATGGTGGTTTCGCGGCGGCGCAGCATGCTGCGCCCCTGCACCGTGTGCCAGACACCGACGCGGTTGGAATAGCGGCCGGTCATCAGCGCCGATCGGGTCGGCGCGCAGGTGGGATCCACATGGAAATTATCCAGCAAGGTTCCCTGGCTTCGCAATTTATCGATAGCCGGGGTTCTGATTGCCGGATTGCCCGTGAAGCCCAAATCGCCGTAGCCTTGATCGTCTGTGATGACGATGATCACATTCGGTTTCGTTTCCAGCCCTGAACATGTTTGCGAAGCTAACGCGACCGACACGCAACCCAACAGCAACCGCTTTAAATTCAACAAAATTCGGTTCATAATTCTAGTATTGGTTGTTTTGGGTTTAGAAAATAATTCCTCAATTCCTTTAATTCGATGTGCGTAATCCAACTTTGGAGAGGTCAATCGGGACAATGCCCAGTTTTAGCGCGGGAGATCCCGGTTTGAACCTGAAGTCGCCATTCTCCGGATTCACAAACAACGGATCAACAGCCAGACTGTGGGCATCCACTCCGTCGCGTTGTTGTTTCCTGAGCATTGCTTTCCCCAGTTGGAGATCCTCTGCGCAAAAGTAGATGTTGTAATCGGTTTTGGCATCCTTGGCGCGCGCGAGTTTTCTACCCCTTCTATCCTCGGAAATTCTTCCTTCCCCCGGAGGCAACTCATCGATGAAGGTACATTCCTTATCAGAAGAATAAAATATATTCCTATGGATGACGGCATCCGTCATGGGGCCTTCCCTGAGTGACAGGTAATACCCGCGTGGAGGGGCTATGACATCTATGACAAAGTTGTTTTCCGCCCGGTTGTTCAGTTTCAGGATGATGCCTTGGGCAGTACATTTGTAGATGATGTTTTCCGCGATCAGCGTATCCCTCTGTCCGCCATCCGTTCGCAAGGCAGCCTGCATGTGCATGGGCGCGACCAGGTGATGAATGTAGTTTCGACGTAGCACGTTGCCCGAACCAGCGCCGCGGACATAAATTCCATTACCGTCTCCCATCTTCTCCATCACATGATGAATCTCGTTGTACTCGATCATATTGTCATGGGAGTGTTTGTAGGGGAGCGTTTCCGCATCCGTTTTTCGGGAAGGCCCGCCCCCTACTTCGTGCCATCGGATGGTTCGCACCAATTCCCGGTTGTCGGCTCTTTCAAAAAAATGCGTCATGCACCCGGAAACGATCATTCCACAATAAGGCGTATTGTGTATCAGATTATTCGCTACCCGGTTTTCCCCACTCTGCCAGAGGAAGATTCCAGGCGAATGGATGTAGATTTTTCCAATATGGTGGATGCGGTTATTATAGACGAGGTTCTTCCGGTTCACGTCTTTGGTTCCCGGGCCGTATCCGCAAAGCACGATGCCAGCGCCGCCCATCTGTTCAATATGGTTGCCGGAAATGGTGTTTTCCATCCCGTGCAGATCCACCCGAATGGCGCCACTGCCACTGTGGGTAAAATGACAGCACTCAATAGTAATGTTCTGCGTTCCCCGCAAACGCGCCAATGCATTCGCC
This sequence comes from Opitutia bacterium, assembly GCA_014529615.1. Classification (GTDB taxonomy): domain Bacteria; phylum Verrucomicrobiota; class Verrucomicrobiia; order Opitutales; family UBA2995; genus JAABVD01. Next base: position 16,633 of record JAABVD010000037.1, on the reverse strand, counting down.
TTATCGAGGATATCCCAGTCATGTTGCAGTCCGGCGTCATCCTCAGTCAGCGTATACCGCTCGCCATGCATGAAGGTCAGGCCACGGAAGACGAGGTTGCGAACCGGAATGTCATTCGGGCCATCGATGTCTACATTCCCCTCCACCCGAATCAGCTCCAGTAACCGTGGAGCCAGGACAGGCGTCTGGTTTCGTGGCCAGAGATATACCTTTCCCTCTTGCGTGTTTAACGCCCACTCGCCCGGTTCATCGAGTTCATCCAAAACATTTTCCACCCAACAATTTGCGGTAGTCTTCAGGAAATGGAGCGCATTCATGGCATAGGTCGCCTGAATGGACGTTCGAGCCATCCCCGCTTGTTCATCCACCGATTCCAGTGGCAGGATATTGGAAATCCAGGCATGATGCGGGCGAACAATTATTTCCACATCCGCAATATTGGACCAGTTCTTCAGCTTGCCTTCCGGAAAATGGATTTCCGTTCTACTCCCGCCTTTCAAGGGAATAAATCCTTCCGACTTTGCCCGTGGCAGCATGCCCTCGCCATCGAAGAGGGTTTTGAAGCTTCCGGACACCTCAGCCACAAAGACCTCCCCACGCGCCTCCTTGGGCAATCCCGGTAAATTAGCCGGCGCTCGTTTCCATCCCACGATCTCCCTACCTGAACTGAACACAGGTTTTTCCCCGGGGTAGGCGGCATAGGTGATGGTCGAGTCGCCTTCCGCTGAATCCTTCAGACCAAACACAACCGTCTCGTCCAGCCGATAGATTCCCTCTCGTATGAGCACAACTATGCCGGTGGATTGGCGTTGCTTCAATTCCCGCACCGCGTCACGAGCACGCTCCAGTGTGGCGAAAGGGCCATCGGATCCCTCGGAATCGGGATCGGACAAGGTTCCCGACCAATCGTCGGAACCCTCCGTGGATACAAAAAAATCTGCCTTTACGGCGGATTCCGTCGCCGCAACTGGGCATGCGATTGCGGCCATCAAGGCCGCAAAAATCAATAGTTCCTTCATCCTATCCTCTGGTAATATTTTTGTCTTTAGTGGCAGGGTATGGCAACGGGCATTCTTCCGGGAAAACGATTGCAGTATGAGGCCTTCCAATCATCCGTAAAATGAGGTATGAGGAATAGCACAAAAAAAAGGGTATGAAAAATAAGCTGGTTCGCCTACCCCCTGTTTGCAGGGGACCTATGATTTCTACCTTACCGGCTTTACTGCTCTAAGATCCAATTCAGGAAAGCTCATTTGAATGGAGTTGAAAAAAACAGTCGCAACCCTGCTCCCGCCTTTGCTTGCGAGCATGCTCAGCACGACGGCCTCCATCCCGGATCTTTCGCAGATAAAAGCGCTCTCGACTTCACAACTCGAAGAGAAACTGACAGCCATTGACACGGAGCTCGAATCGCTCGCCCACTACAGTTTGCGAAGCGGGATCGGGGTGATTGGATACCGCTCCGATTCCATAGGTTCCGGGAACCGGAAAGAATGGATAGAAGTTGAGCTGGAGGACGAGGTTTCCGTTGATGAAGTCGTCTTGGTTCCGACCATTTGGCGCGACGCGGAAAAAGGATTTCAACCCGATGGATTCCCTGAAGCCTTCAGGGTCCTCGCAGGGACGGACAGAAATGGCAAAAGCTCGATAGTTGCAAGGCACGATTTCACGGATGGCCCTTTGCCTCACATAGGGCCGCTGGTCGTTCCAACAGCAGGTGTAACCGCGTCATGGATACGCGTCGAAACCATACAACTATCCCCTCGGGCCTATAACAATGATTTCGTCTTTCAACTTTCGGAACTGCTGGTCTTCAGCGGAGAAGAAAATGTGGCGCTGCATCGACCCGTTAAAACGTCAACAAGCGGGGGAGATCATGCCGGGGCCTGGTCTGAACGCCATCTGGTCGATGGCTTCATGCCCTACTTGATGGACTCTGCGCAGGGAAGTCAAAGCCTGGCCTATGTAAGCAGCTTGGGAACCCTCCCTTCCCTGATTTTAGATCTCGAAAAAGAGCAGCCTGTTTCACGCATCCATTTGCATTCAGTAGATCAGAGCGACACGGTCCCTCAAGCGTGGGCTGGAGACCTGGGAATTCCGGAGCGACTGAAAATAGAAGGGGCAAACTCACCTGACTTCTCCGATGCCGTACCGCTCCTTGATTACCGCCGTGAAAGCATCAACGACTCAGGACCGATCCACATGTACCGTATCCCTGAAACCCCATGCCGATATGTGCGTTTTGTTCCTTGGATTTCGAGCGCTTTATCCGATACTCAACAGGGAAAAATGCGAATCGGCTTTGCTGAAATCGAACTCTTTTCCAACGGTCACAATGTAGCTCGGGACAAACAATTCACAACCATTCCCGAACACCTGAATAGCGGACGCAGTCTCTCCGCTCTCACCGACGGAAACAACCTGTTTGGGACGATCCTGTCTACCCGCGATTGGATCAGGGAACTAGCTCGCCGACAGGACTTGGAAATGGAGCGCCCTTTGGTCATAAGCGAGCTCAATAGCCGCTACGGAAACCAAAAAACCACCCTGACATACTTGAGTTGGCTGGTTGGAATTCTGACCGCGGGAATCGTCATCACCATTCTCATCGATCGGAACATTCGCTTGAAGCAGGTAACGCGGATGAAGGAAAGATTTGCCGCCGACCTGCATGACGAACTCGGAGCCAACCTCCATACCATAGGTCTGCTCAGTGACCTGGCCAAGGAGACGGTGGATTCGCGGGAGGAGTTGCTCGAACTACTTGACCAGACTAGAGATTTCACAGAACGCAGCGGAATCGCCGCACGGTATTGCACCAATATTTTGGAAGCGGAAGAACTTTGCGAGGATCTGGTAGAAGAGATAAGGCGTACGTCAAAGCGGCTGTTGGCTGATGTGGAATATGAACTGGTCTTCGAAGGCGAGGAACTGCTACACCAACTCAAGCCTCGCAAGCGTTTCGACCTGCTCTTCTTTTATAAGGAATGCCTTACCAATATTATTCGGCATTCCGGCGCCACCAAGGTCACTTCACGGTTCAGCGCCAATAAACGAGGTATCCTTGTAACTATCGCGGACAACGGGCATGGCCTTCAAAATATCAACGGCAACCCGGTTCCACCTTCGATCAAGCGCCGGGCACACCTTCTTCGCAGCCAGGTTTCCATCGAACACCCTGGCAAAGGTGGACTGCGGGTCATCTTGAAACTGAAAAACCGCAGATTTCACATTTTCAAATGAAGACCAATATCCGCATCCTGCTCATAGAGGATCACCTGGGCTACCGGCAAGTTCTCGAACAGGCAATTAGACGACTGCCCGGTCTGGAACTGATCAGCCAATTCGGGACAGCAGAGGGCGCTCTGCGCAGCCTGAACACCGTCACATCGGAAAATTATCCCGATGTCATTCTCCTGGATTTAAATCTGCCAGGCCTGTCCGGTCTGGAGACAATCCCCTGGTTGAAGAAATATGTTGAGAAATCGAAGATCATCATCCTCACACAATCTGACAACGAAGCAGACGTCCTGAGCGCAATCTCACTGGGAGCGTCAGGGTACTTATTGAAGTCTGCGACCGTGAGTCAGATAACGGAAGGAATTCATGCGGTTATGGATGGTGGTGCGCCACTTGATTCGGGCGTAGCCAAGTTTATTCTGAAATTGGTTCAGACACAATCCGGCCGACCTGAAGCAAAGTTCATCAAATCTCTCTCGGAGCGAGAAAAGGAAATACTATCCCTCCTTGCAGACGGACTCCTCAAGAAGCAAATTGCTGACAAACTCGAAATCAGCATCACTACAGTGGCTTATCATGTTAAGCATATCTACGAAAAACTCCACGTGCAAAACGCTCCTGCCGCCGTCGCCAAAGCCTTTCGCATGGGTATTTTTTCGCCCGAATAAAATGCGGGCTAAAACGAGAAGGTATTGGAGAGCTGATACACACGGGGGACCGGTATCGATACACGACCAACCGAACCATCCGGCTGACGTAAGACTACGAGGGGATCCGAATCCGCAAATACGTTACGCACATTCAATTGAATCCTCCAATTCACCTTATTGGTTAGCTTGCCACGATAGCCGACCCAGAGATCCACAAATTCGCTTCCATCATCGTAGTAAGGGGCTGTGACGTCCTTGAAAGGTACGGGGAATTCTTCACCGATAAATACCGGGTATCCGATAGCCGCCCTATCCTGCCATCGATAAGCTCCGCCCACATTGAATCCCTTGAGCTTCCCTTCGGTGAAGGAATAATTGCCAAATGCGTTTACGCGCCACTCGCGCACTTCCGGATTATCAGAGCCGGCCAGAGCAGCCTGCTGGAAGTAGTTTCGGCCCGGGTTTCCCCTAAAAACTCTCCCGGCTATCGTACCCCCACCATAATCCTGAGCGTCTAAAGGCCTGGTAAGTCTGTTCCTTGACCTTTGAGTTCCCTCCAACCGGTTGCCGTCGGGAACCAAATTATGTATGTCCACAATAGCATCGATCAATTCCTTGAGTCGAGGAGCTACGTTGGTCCGAACCGCTTCCTGTTGCGTGACGTTCATGGATAGACGCAGATTTCTCGACGGGTTGTAAGTAAGCTCCAACTCCCAGCCCTGGGCATCGAGGTCAACCGTGTCGGTCAAGACTTCCGATAAGCCGCTTGAGGCCGAGAATTGAGCGTCCTCATTACTACCGGGTATCGTTCCTGGAGTCCACATGTGCTCGGCAGTCTCCCTCGCCCAAGGATTGTAGAACTCGTCATACGCGTTGAAAAGCGTGATGAAATCAGCCAAAGGCATGTATTCAGCGCCTTCCACATAAGATTCTCCGCCGGGCTCTATTTCGTCGAGGAAACCGTTATCATCCACATCGGGATCGATCAGGATCGTTTGGGTAGGATCATTGGGATCGGTAGCCAGACGCAGATCGAATTGCCCATCCCGATCACGGTCGTATTGATCCATATCCAAGAGCAATCCTTGGAAAAAGCGCCCGATGTCGGCGTTGCCTATTTGCTGTATACCAGATGTGACGGGCCGGTATCTTTCGTTGGTTAGAGAACCTTTGTAATGATTGATACGCGCGACGAACTTATCATCCATCAGGCCGATCGAGACCCCCATTTCCTTCGTCGTGCCGTCCCCGTTTGGCACGTTTTCACCCGTGAAGGTAAAACCGTTCGGATTCGGCACAAAATTCTCCGATTCACCGTAGTGAAATGACAGGCTGGTTCCTTCAGGCAGCCAATCCTGAGGAGTTTTCAGAACCAATCCGTAGGAAAAGGTGCTGCTATCTTGTTTTTGGCGAGAAGTGTTAGGGTGATCCAGATTGAACACTTCGGGATCTCGGATTGGATTGTCCGCTTCAGTAAGCGGTGGGAGGGCATTGCGGTCGATGCTCAGCTCGTCCTTTCGCCAGCCCATATTCGCTACCAGATGGTCTGCGAATAAGAAGCTCTGCAAGTTCGCGGCGTAAGATTCGACCACGGTCTTGGTCAATACTCCGGAAAACGGCGCGAATTGGGGCGTATAGAGGCCATCCTCAGGTCTACCATCTCTGAGGGTCGTAGTTCGACTTTCTTCGGTTGCTGGATCTCCTTCCCACAGGTAGGCCAGTGGGATCTGGACGTTTTCAGGAAACTTCACACTGACACGGGGATCCAACCCATCGGTGTGGAAGTCAGACAGACCGAAATTAGGATCCTCCCAGGCCTGCAGGACCGGGTCGCTGATGTAGAAGAAGCCTGACCATAGCCTTTGGAAAATGGTCGCTTGAGTCGAGTGGTAGAAATCAGCGTTGTTGCCGAAAACGGCGGGCTTATCGACGAATCGCTGCTCATTCAGTGTGTGATCGTCTAAGAGGGCAGTCAAGGTATGGCGGCCAAACCACTTAAGGATACCGTCATCAAAATGTTCCTCGAAGTCGAACTTGGCGAAGGCGGTTAAACGCTTCGTCTCCCGATCATCGTTATTGATCGTCTGATTGGACGAAGGGGCGTAAAAGTAGAGCCGCCCGAAATTGGGATTGGATATCCCTTCGGTGACGGTTTGGGTCGGATCAACCGGCCCGATCGGGTAGGTTACCCCATCATTAAAGGTCTCGCTCGGCCCGATCGGGAACGAGTAATTATGGTCAATATCGATCGTAGGAGCCGGTATGGCAACGAAGCTATCCCTAAAAAAGTCTTCTTGAGCGTAGGACAGCTCAATTCCGAAGTTTCCATCCTCGGTAACGGCCTCGAGTGAAAACATCCTCCGGTCGAACTCATTTCTAAAGTTATCGATCGTTCCCGTTAGGAGATTCCTCCTGAAGTCGAACACGTCATAATTATGCAAACCCTGATTGGCGAAACCATCGTATGCAGATATATTATCATAATCTGAAATCCTTAAATTCCTGGTCATCACCGACTCACTCCTGCCCGTAAAGTTATTGCCAGGATCGTAATACGCGCTGCCTCTGCGAACTCTATTGTTCGTCCATCCGGTGTGCACGCCTCGTCCCGAAATGCCGTTAGCGTCCTCGGTGCCGTCATAAACCGATGCCCAACCGTTCCGCTTGATAAAGTTATCATATTGACCGGTGGTAAGTTGGACTCCATTGATATCCGTGCCAAGATAGCCGGAACTTCCCCGGGAGTTACTCGTAAGGACGTTTCCAAAGGGATCCTGAATACGACGACCGGCCGCATTGGGAATGTGGCCCACGCCTGCCCATTGCGTCCCAAAGGGATCGTCCAGAAAGCCAGACAAGGTCTCCAGAGGAGACAAGCGATCAACGGGTACCGACTCGATATCCCCCTCTTCATAGTTGGCGTTGAAAACAATATGATGATCTTCAAAGGGCTTGAATTGGAGAGCGGCATATTGTCGAGAAGTATCTCTGTATGCCGGCCGCTGCGTGAACTCCCTGTTATCTTCCAACGCTGCGACCCTGATCGCCAGCTTACCTTCTATGAGAACCTTGTTAAGGTTTACCGAGATCCGATTCGAGTAGTTGTCCTCGAAATTCTCAGTGGAAACCTGGAAGCTGATCTCTGCGGTGTCATCCCGAAAACTAGCTTTTGAGAGGTTGCTATTGATGATGCCACCCGGGGAACCCAATCCAAAAAGAAAGGAATTCGCGCCTCGATTGATGTCAATGCGATCGGAGTTGTATCGGTCGAAGGGAATGAAGGATTCGAAGTAATTGGTGGTCCTCGTAGCCGCCGCAAGACCTCGAACTCGATTGGCGTTATTCGGATTCTGGCGAGCCTCTGACTGTTCCAGAGTACCATCCCCAGCGGTATCATCAAGCGCACCATAGACACTCAACGGGCCCAGAACATCCGTGTTGGTCGTATAAACCAGCACCTCATCAAGACCGGTTGCTCCAACATCCTCCAGCATCTCCTGGGTGACCACTTGAACAGTGGTCGCCACATCCCTGAGATTCGATTTTAGCCGCCCACCCGCCAAGGTCTGCGCGGAATAATAGCCAAGATCAGCGGATTCATCGACTTGAAACGGTGATAATTCAAAGATATCACTGTCTTCCTCATCTTCCTGTTCCTGGGCAGAGAGCATTCCCGCCGACAGTCCGATTAGGAGGAGGGGATATAATACGTACAACAAAGTTTGTTTTTTCATTAGTCCGGAGTTGCTGATTGAGATTCCTGAATTTGGAGATTCATGGGGAAAGAGCATTCACCATCGTGCTTGTTGCTCTCCCCCAAGTCCAAGGGTACCGGATATTTCCCGCTTTGTCTACCCCCCGTTTAGAGGGTTAAATCAGCGCCCATCCTACCCCAGCATGCTCAGGAGGGGGGTACGAACTTTTAATTTATCAGGACAATCCAAGCCTGCCTACCCTTGTTTAGGGGATGAAGTAATAAAACAGAATCCCCGACTGTCACGTTTTTCCAGAAGTCACCGTCGAGGCGATCAAAGGTATCGCCCGGCTCACGCCCGGCGACAACACTAAACAAAGTACAACTAGACTAATAATCTTTTCAGAACGAGAATGTATTCGAGAGCACGAACGAACGTGGGACAGGAATGGCCATGCGAGCGATTGAGCCGTCGGGTTGCGTCTGGATGGGCACGGGATCGCTGTCACGGAAAACGTTGCGGACGTTCAACTGAATTCTCCAATCTACTTTATCATCGAATAGCTTACTGCGGTAGCCGATCCACAAATCAGCGTATCCTTGAGAGTCACCCCAGAAGGGACTGGTGACGTCCGGAATAATTACTGGAACATCCGGATCGTTGAGATTCGGATAGCCGATTGCTGACTGGTCCGTCCAGCGATAGGCCCCACCCAGGTTGAAGCCAGCCAAGCGACCTTCATTGAAGGAATAGTTACCTACGAATCTGAAATTCCACTCGGATTGTTCAGGAGTCGGCGAACCGTCAAGGGCCTGCCCCAGATAATAAGCGCCAGCTTGTCGAGTATTAGCCAAACGAGCCCCAAATAGCGAATTCCCAGGGTAAAGGGCGCTCCCTTGGGCCCTTAAAGGGCTCCCCAGTGGGTTGCCTTGGCTGCTTAACCTTGGACCTTGCGGCACAGATTCAAAAGCATTCCTGAACTCATTTACCAGAATGCCCATTCCCCCCGCGACATTGCTACGCGTAACGGTTCCCTGCGAGGCGCTGAAGGCGAAGCGCATATTTCTCGTGGGATTGGCGGTCACCTCGAACTCGTAGCCCTCGGCTAGGAGATCGGAGGTGTCGGACAGTACACCGGTTGTGATTTGGGCCGTCGAAACCAGGGCTTCCGTGGTGGCCGTCTTCGGATTAAAGACAAAGCGCATTTGGTCGAGGACGAAATCGGACCAAACCTCTTCGTAGGCAGCCATGAAGGTGTTGAAGTCATCAAGCGACATGTAGTTGTCCATGAAGTTGGGATCCTCTTCCACTTCATCCAAGTATCCATTCTTGTTCATGTCGGGATCGATGCCTGCCAAGTCGCCTATCGTGTTGATATCGAAGACACCATCCTGATTTTCATCGGCCATATTCCGAGCTTCCCAAAGGTCACGGAATTGGCGCGACATGACATTGGTGAAAACGCGATAGGCAAAGGAGGCATCACCATAGGCATCATTCTCGATATCCCCTTCATAGCGGGTAACGCGAACAACCAGCCCATTATCAAACGCCGAATAGGTGAATCCGTATTCCCTGGTCGTGCCCTCTTGGCCCGGCAGATTATTGCCATACCAATCAAATTGACCAGGGGCAGCCACGAAGTTCGAGTTTTCGCCCAAGTGCAACGAAAATTCCGTTCCTTCAGGCAACCATGCGGAGGGAATTCTTAACACCAATCCGTAGCCGAAGTTTTCTGCTGATGAATTTTCGATTCTGACGTCTGGACGGTTGAGGTTGAAAGAAGAAGGATCGACAATCGAAATATTTATCCTGTCCGGACTCGGAGCAGTCTCCGCAGTGGTTCTTTCCGCATTGAAGCGGCGAATGTCCACTTCATCTCTCCGCCATCCCAGATTGGCAACGAGAAGATCGTCGAAGAAAAAGCTCTGGAGATTCAACGCTTGCGAACTGGTCTCGGTAGCGGTGAGATTTCCTTCGACGGGCTGGAATGACGAAGTGTAGGTGCCTTGATCCCTGAAAGCTAGCGCGCCATTTCGAGCCGTGAGTACGTTGGGATCTCCTTCCGACTTGAAGACCAACGGCACTTGATGATCTTCGGGGAGATGTACATTAGCGTTGCTATTCAGTCCGGTCGTGTGGAAATCCGAAAGCTGGAAACCGGGGTCCTCAAAAGCGTTGAGATACGGTTCGCTAATATAGAAGATAGCCGATCCCTCGCGTTGGAAAATATTGGCATCCGTGCTGAGATGGAATTCAGCATTATTGCCCATGACCAAAGGCTCTGTAGTTATAGTTGACCGATTGAATTCGTCCTCGTCGGCCAACAAGCTGAGTGTATGACGCCCCAACTTACTGAGGAAACCTTCATCGAACTTCTCATCGAAATCAATTCTGGCAAATGCGGTCGCGCGCATCGCGCTCCGCTCCTCGTCAATGAAAGTCCTATCCGACGCGCTTGCATAGAAGAAGAGTCGGCCCAGGTTCGGATTGGTATCTCCAAACAGATCGTTAGGCCCTACGACGTGGCTGTAGTTGATGTCGAGGTCGATTCTGGGAGAACCCGTAAGGGAAAAGCCGGTTCTCCCGTAATCCTCGCCAGCGTAATCGAGGCTGATACCGTAGTTGCCGTCATCCGTAACCGCCTCGAACGATAACATTGTACGATCAAAGTCATTGCTGTTCAGATCGTTCCTACCTGTGATGAGGTTTTTCCGGAAGTCGAATACATCGTAGTCGAGCAAGCCTTGGTTGTTCCACCTCGTCCAGTCCGTGCCGGTCCGGCCGATCAGGCTCGTGCCGAAGAATGCAATTCGAGGGGTCGTTTGAAACGTGGCCCAAGTGGGACCCGCATAGTTCCCAAAGGGATCCCAAGTCGGGCTTCCTGGCCTGAAGCGATTATTAGTCCAGCCCGTATCAACCGCGCGGGTGGGAAGGCCATTGGCATCTTCCGTTCCATCGTAAACGAGCATCCACCCGTTTCTCTTGAGGAATTGATTTCTGTATATGGTCCA
>JAABVD010000037.1:0-5993 GCA_014529615.1 Opitutia bacterium | reverse complement strand
AAACATCGACAACCATGCGTTGAGCGCTATTCGGAAAGATCACATTCCCATCGAGATCAGTGACGGGCCCGTAGGTATCGCCCATTGTATTATCGATCCACGTCGATAAGGTTTCCAATGGACCGTTTCGTTCCACGGAGATGAACTCGGTTTCCCCCCGCTCAAAATTGGCTTTGAAAAAAATGTTTTTATCATCAAAGGGCTTGAGCTCAAGGGCCGCATATTGGCGAGATTGATCAATAAACGCAGGTTTCTGCATAAACTCCTGGTCCCTCTCCTTAGCCGCAATTCGGATTGCCAGCTTATCCTCAATGAGGACTTTATTAAAATTAATCGATAACTCATGAGAGTAATTATCTTCGAACTCCTCGGTGGAAATCCGTGCGTTGATTTCTACGGAATCGTCATAGAGATTGGCGCCCTGCAAGCTTGTGTTTACGATACCGCCCGGAGAACCGAGGCCAAATAGAAACGAGTTCGCTCCTCGGTTGATATCGATGCGACTCGCATTGTACGAATCGAATGGGATGCTCGACGCAAAGTAATTCGTGGTCCGCGTCGGCGCGGTCATGCCGCGCACGCGGTTGGCCGCATCGGGATTCTGGCGAGCTGCCGAATTGTCCAGGTCACCCGGCCTCTGCTGGTCGTCATTGGTCAGTCCCGCAGAAATCTGCTGGTAGTCACTCAACGAACCGAACGCTTCAGTGGCGGTCGTGTATGCAAGAACCTCATCCAGCTGGGTGGCTCCGATATCTTGCATGAATTCATGGGTGACGACCTGCACTGAAGTCGCGATATCCTTGAGGGCGGTAGTCAAACGTCCACCCGCCAAGGTCTGGGATGAATAATAGCCAACATTTTCGGATTCATCGACTTGAAACGGTGATAATTCAAAGATATTCTCGTCTTCCTCATCCTCGGTTTGAGCGGAAAGAATTCCCGCCGACAGTCCGATTAGTAGCAAGGGATATAATACGTACAAAAAAGCTTGTTTTTTCATTAGTCCGGAGTTTATGAGTTGCTGTTTGAGGTTTCTGAATTTGGAGATTCATGGGGTAAGAGCATTTACCATCGTTTTGTTGCTTTTCCCCGGAATTAAGGGTAACGGATATGTCCCGCTTTGGCTACCCCCCGTTTAGAGGGGGTAAATCCGCGCCCATCCGTGGTCAGGAATAAGTGGCTAGTGGCTAGTGGTTAGTGGTTAGTGGTTAGTGGCGAGAGATAAAGGAGGACGGACATTCCTGTCCGCCATTGCCTTTTCTTTGCGTTTCTTCGCGCTCTCTGCGAGAGTCAATTCCTGGTTTCTGGATGCTGGTTTCTGGATGCTCGATGCTGGTTCCAAAAGAAATGGCGGACAGCCTGCCTGTGCGTCACCGCACGCAGACAGGGGGAGAAGAGTTCAGTGTGCAGAGTTCAGAGAGAGGAAGCGCCCAAGGGCGCGAATTAGGAATTAGGAATTAGGAATTAGGAATTAGGAATGGGGAGAGATGGAAAGAGGCACGAAAGGGGGAAAGGATTCTGGCTAGAATGAAGATCTTAACCTGTAGGAGCGGCTTTACGCCGCGATTGCGGTGAGGCTGTCTCGTGGGACCGCGACTACAAAGAACTTCAAAGCACATTAAAGGAGGCTACAATTGATAGAACTGCAAAGCAGTTTGAAACGTTTGATCGGGACAATAGATGGGCGCACTTGCAGCCCCATAATCGTGATCCTGATCTTGATCTCTCCCCTTTTCCCTAATTCCTAATTCCTAATTCCTAATTCCTAATTGGCGCGCCCCGGCGCGCCAATTTTAGACCAACTGTGGGATGGCGCCCGTGCTGGCGTTGTTGAATTGGTCTGCTTCCACACCGTATTTTTGCAGAATGGTCAGGTGCAGATTGGCGAGGGGAGTGTGCTCGTCGCAGACGACATGACCTTGCGGCTGAAATTGTCCACCTCCGCGGCCGGCCAGGAGGATGGGCAGGTTTTCCTTCTTGTGGCCGTTACCATCTTTCATGCAGGAGCCGTAGAGAATGGTAGAGTTGTCGAGCAGGCTCCCGTTGCCTTCGTCGATGCTTCTCATGCGTTCGAGCATATAAGCCAGGTTTTGCACATACCAGCGGCTGACGCGGGTATACTCCTCAACTGCCTGGTCTTGGAACTTGTGGTGTGACATGCCATGGTGGTCGGAAGTCACTCCATCGAGGAAAGAGAAGTTCTGACGGCTGAATCCGTGAGCCGTCATCAGTGTTCCCACACGAGTGGTGTCGGTCCAGAACGCGAGCACCATGAGGTCCATCATCAACCTCAAATGCTTGGCTCGATCTTGTGGGATACCCGCGTCCGGGCGCATGAATTCCGGTTGTGTAATGGGTTTCCAGGCGCGGTCCCGCCGATTGAGCGTGTTCTCGATCTGCACTTCGACCGAACGCACGCTGTCGAGGTATTCACCGATTTTATGCCGGTCCTGATAACTCGCTTTGCCTTGCAGCCTCTTGGCATCATCCAGGACCAGGTCAACGACGCTTTTCCGATTAGCGGCCTTGCGTTGGGCCTCCGGGCCGGAGTTGTCCCGGAACATGCGGTCAAACGCGACGCGCGGGTTGATCTCGGGAGAAACGCGGGTCGTCTCAGAACTCCAGGACACGGTGTTGGCAAAAGAGATGGGGTTGCGGCCGACATTGCCTTGCCGCGGTGGTTCCGTACCCAGAATGATGGACGGGAAAGGAGTGTCCTTGCCAACGGCTCGCGCTACCATCTGGTCCAGAGAGACCGCGTTCTTTTGGCCATCCATGGTTTTTCCGGTGAGAAATGCGCCCGTCATTTGCACGTGGCCTTTACCGGTATTATCGAGGTTGGACAGAATGGTAAGCTCGCGCTTCAGGTTTTGCAGCGGCTTGAGGATGGGGGACAGTTCATACTGTTTTCCGACTCCGGTGACGTCCCAAGCTTCCGGAAAAACGCCATTCGGATGGAAGATACAGGCCAGACGAGTGGGTGGCTTGACCGCCGGATTGGTGACTGTGCCCCCCATGATATCGAGATAGGGCAACGCCAGACTCGCGCCAACGCCTTTGAGAAAACTTCTTCGGGATATTTGCCAACTCTTACTCATTTTCCGGATTGGGGTGTTGAAATTGAAAGGGGTAGCTCAACGCCACTTCTGTAATTAGAGTTCGAGCACCATAATTATTTTTTTCCAATTCTGCAATGATTTTTAAAATGGCCATTTCGTCGTAGTATTTCAGTTCTCTGCCGAGGGCGTAAGCCAGCATGCGTTCGACGACATTGCGAATAAAGGAATCCCGCTTTTCAGCTAGAAGGTAGTCCTTGAGTTCTGCGGGCCCGTTAAACTCCGATCCATCCGGCATGACTCCCCTGCTATCGATAGGCACGCCGTTTTCCTTCGTGCGGTAGCGGCCGATGGCGTCGAAGTTTTCCAATCCGAAACCGATGGGGTCGATCTTCTCATGGCAATCCACGCAACTGGGATTGCGCCGGTGCTGTTCAAATTCCTCGCGCAGGGTCTGGCCTTCTACCTGGCCGGCGGTTTCCGGCAGGATGCCCGCGTCGGCCGGTGGTTCGGGAATGCGGCCGCCCAATAAGGATTCGAGGACCCATTTGCCGCGACTCACCGGGTTGGTGCGGACGGGATTGGAAGTAGCGGTAAGAATGCTTGCCATACCCAGCAGTCCGCCACGGTTGGGGTCCTCCAGTTTAACGGTTCGCATCTCACTTCCCTCGACCCCTTTGATGTCGTAGTGCTGGGCCAGCACATCATTGAGGTAAGTTTCATCCGAATCGAGAAGTTGAAGCAGACTGCCGTCAGCGCAAACCAGCGATTCAAAGGTCATGGCCGTTTCCGCTTTCATGGCTTCCATCAAGGGCGGGGTGAAGGCCTTGAAGGAGCGAGGATCGGGCATCACGGTGATGCCGAGTGATTCGAATCCCAGCCATTGGCCCAGGAAGGTTTCCATCGATCGGGCCGCTCGTGCATCGCCCAGCATGCGGTCCACCTGTTGCCGCAGTATCTCGGGCTGTTGCAGGCGGTTCCTTTTAGCGAGTTGGAAAAGTTCGTCGTCAGGTATCGACATCCAGAGGAAATAGGAAAGGCGCGATGCCAACTGATAGCCGTTGAGTTGATATTCCTCCCCGGTCTTCGACGGAGCCAGTTCCGGGCGATAGAGAAAGTGCGGGGAGACCAGGACACCGGTGAGCGCCAGTTTGATCGATTCCTTGAAGGGTTCGCCTTTTTTGGAGGCCAACTTGAACAGATCCACATACTTGGCTACTTCGCGTCGGGAAACCGATCGCCTGAATGCCCGCTCGGTAAAGCGTTCGATGATTTTTGTGGCAGCCTTGACAGCGGATATGCCTTTACCGGGCTCTGCAATGAAAACCAGGGATGTTTCAGGCGCGTCCTCCGGAAGGACGGGCCCGTGAACCTTTACCCAATCGATGCCTACGCTCTGGGGGCGTAAGGGGCGAGTTGTCCTGACCGGCTCGATGTCGGCAATGGCGGCCAGAATACGGTCATTGGCGGCGAACTTCTCTTGGTTGAAACTTCGGTATTGGGCGTTGAAGGCTTCGATGGAAAGGTTGAGCTTGCGAGCCAACTCGGCGGAGGCGTCTTTGACCAGCTCGAGACGCTGGAAAATGTTATCCCTGTAATCGATGATCCGGTTGGGATCACCTTCCCTACCCAGCAAACGTAATTCTTCGTAACGTTGTTGCATCGACTTGGCCTTCTCATTGAGCCGCGCGATGGAATCGCTCACGCTCTCTGAGTTGTCTTCGGAATCCGGGTACAAAGGTGTATTTTTTTCAATGCCAGCCTGGACCAGCTTGCCCGCATCGTAGGGAAGATCCTTATACCTGGGAGGATCGGGGCTGGGTTTGGGCTCATAGAGAACGGCGGGTTTCTGGATGTTCCAGGCAACCTGGTGACTGCCTTTGGGCACGAAGACGGTAATCGAATATTGGTCCGGCGTTTCTTGGTAAATTTCGATATCGCCTTTAACTTCGTCGTTGATTCTCAAGCGTGTTCCGGTGGGTCCTTCCGTGCTCAGGGCTCGAATGGTAAACGTGTAGAATCCGTCGTGGGGAAATTCCATGGATTCGTAGAGGGTCATTTGTCCGCGGTTGATGACATAACCGAGGAAGTCGTCACCAATTTGCTTGGGTGTCTCACCCATCTCCGTCATGAACATGTCTTCCGATTCGAAAAAGTATTCAATCGGGTCCTTTTCGAACGAGAGCAGGGCGTCCAAGGAGCGTTCCGCCGCTGCAAAATACTTCTCCATCTGGACGGGGGTGATAAACAGGTTGTCGCGGTCGTTGGTGAAGCCGCTTTGTCCCTCACCGTCCTCGGAGAATACATTGCCAGGATTGAAGTCGAAGCCTAACAGGTCGCGCATGGTATTGTTATACTCCACCTTGGTCAGGCGGGGCATGGTCACCCGACCCGGATTCCTCACCTTGCTCCAATCTATCTCGTTCAGGATTTGCTCCAACCAATCGACCAGCATGCGGCGTTCTTCGGGAGATGGCAGGGGTTCCTCCTCGGGCATTTCCTCCTCCCGAACCACATGCAGCACGTCCTGCCAGAGCCTGTGTTCTTTCAGCAGAGCGCGTTTGGTGTGAAAGCTGGAAAGCTGGATATCGCCTTTTTGCTTTTCCTCTCCATGGCAACGGTAGCAATAATGCTCCAGCATGGGGCGGACGTCCTCCTCATAGCTGAGAGAAGCCAGGTCCGTCTTTGCCAAGAGCAATGGGGAAACCCACCAAGCCCCCATCCAACTCAAGAGCAGGAGCTTGGATGTAAACAACTGGAGTATGCTTTGAGGTATATGCACCTGGGAGAAGACAGACCGATGCCAGAGGCTAGATGGATGGAAGCATACGACAACAATAAACGTAACCCGCATATCTCACAAATCTTCTACTGCGCTCCGGAATACCGGCACTGGTGCGGACTTCGTTGGATTTGCGTCTTTGCAGGGTGTCGACC